>CAIZFH010000122.1 GCA_903932155.1 uncultured Granulicella sp.
ACTCTACCTCGGTCATTTTGTGCTGTTCCGATGTATCGAATTGAAGATCGTAGAGCCGCCGGTAGGTCCCTGACTGATGCATAAGGTCCTCGTGCGTACCAAACTCGGTGATGCGTCCATCTTCAATGACTATGATGCGAGTTGCACGGCGCACGGTCGACATGCGATGCGCAATCACAAAGACGGTGCGATCCTGCATCAAATTGGCCAGCGCCGTCTGCACAAACGCTTCGCTCTCAGTATCCAGCGCAGAGGTCGCCTCATCCAGAATCAGGATCGGCGCGTTCTTCAAAATAGCTCGAGCAATCGCCAGCCTTTGCCGCTCACCACCTGATAGCCTCACCCCCTTCTCGCCGATCATGGTGTCGTAACCATCCGGCATACGCAGAATAAATTCATGCGCCAATGCCATACGCGCCACCTCCTCCACCCGGCTTAGCGGCACATCGGGCTGGCCGTATGCAATGTTGTTGCGCACCGTATCGTTGAACAGGATCGTCTCCTGCGTCACTTTGCCGATCTGTTTGCGCAGGCTGGCAATGGTCACGTCACGCAGGTCGTGCCCGTCTATCATGATGCGCCCACCCGTCACATCGAAAAAGCGGGGAATTAGGTTCACCAGGGACGACTTCCCTGCCCCGCTCGGTCCCACAATCGCAATCACCTCTCCACGTTTCACATCAAGGTCGATCCCGTGCAGCACCTCGGTCACCTCGCCACCGCTGGCGTACGCAAAATCAACCTGCTCGAAACGCACAGAATCCTTGAATCCTCTAAGCACAGTCGCGCGCTTCTTCTCCACCACGTCGTCCTGTGCATCCATGAAACGGAAGATTTCAACGCTTGCGCCCGTCGCCTGCTGGAAGCTGTTGTAGTAGAGTGCGAATTTGCGCACTGGATCGTACAGGCTGAAGACCGCTATGATAAAAACGCTGAAATCGCCCAGCGTCATCGTCCCGTACATGATCTTGTCGCGTCCCAGCAGCAGGAGTAGCGCGATACCCACTGCGCCCAGCGCGTCCATCAGTGGCGAGCTGATCGCCTGAACGCTCACCGACTTCAGGTTCGCGCGAAGCAGTCGCCGGGCCGCATGTCGAAAGCGGTCCATCTCCCACAGCTCCATCCCAAACGCCTTCACAATCCCGTTGCCGGTGATCGTCTCATGCAGGATGTTTTGGATCTCCGCCAGCTTGTCCTGCCCCGTGCGAGTCGTTGTCCGCACACTGCGTCCGATGCGGCGTGCCGACGAAATCACTACAGGCACAAACAGCAGCAACACCCATGACAGCTTCCCGCCAAAGCTGATCGCAACACACGTCATGGCCAGCAAGGTAAAGAATTGCTGAAGAAAGTCTGCCATGATCGTCGACATGGCGAACTGTACCCGCTCGATGTCGTTGATGATTGTCGATAACAGCATACCGGTCGAATGCTTTTGAAAGAACGCAACCGAACGGCGTAGAACCGCGTCGTACAGGTCGTTACGCAGGTCGGTAATCATGCCGAAACCGGCGTAATTCACCAGGTACGTCCCGCAATAATCGCAGACAGACTTTAGCAGAGCAGAGGCAATCAATGCGTAGGCAACCACCGCCCATGCATTGTGAAAGTGACTGGGGACAAGAAAGTGCAGGTCGATGGAACGGTGCATCCAGCGAACCGGGAACTGCAGAAAATTGGGGCTCTGATCGTCCGGCCGCAGCACCTTGTCGAAGATGGGCTTGATCAAATAAAGACGCAATCCCGCCATCGCGCCCACAATCGCCATCAGTATTACTGACACAAGCGAATACAGTGCGTATGGACGCGCATAGCGCAGTAGCCGCCAAACACGCCTCATGCGGTCAACCTCTTGTTGGTTTTGCCCTTCAAACGCATTCAGCCATTCTATTGTTTTTTAAGATAGATGGAGTTGCGCGGCTCCCAGTTGGCTTACCGCGCCATGTCGCGGTGTGACGTCTTTACCCGGTAACCCGAGGCACCCAGCCGTTTCGTCATCTCTTCTGCGATAAACACCGAGCGGTGCTGACCGCCAGTGCACCCAAAGGACACCGTCAGGTAACTCTTCCCCTCCTTGAGGTAGTGGGGCAGTAGGAACTTAAGCATATCTTCCGCCTTGTCCATAAATTCAAGCGTCTGGGGAAATTTTCGAATGTACTTTGCCACCTTTGCCTGACGTCCAGTGAGCTTGCGTAACTCCGGCACAAAGTGCGGATTAGGCAGGAAGCGCACATCGAAAACCAGGTCTGCCTCACCAGGCACACCGTTCTTGAAGCCGAAGCTGGTCACAGAGATGGTGAGTTCGCAGTTGCCTGTTGCTTGCTCAAACTGCTCGTTGATATGGGAGCGCAGTTCATGCACGTTGAACTTGGTAGTATCCAGCACAATGTCGGAGACGTTGCGTATAGGGTCCAACCGCTTGCGTTCCGCGCGAATGCTGTGCATCACGGTCTCGTCACGGCCCATGGGATGCGGCCGCCGAGTCTCGGAAAACCGCCGGACCAGGGCGTCTTCGCTTGCCTCCAGAAAGACCACGCGCGTGGGCAATACCTTGCGTACCTGCTTAAGAATCGCGGGAAATCGTTCCAACCGCATCCCCTCGCGGACATCCACCACCAAGGCCGCGCGCTCGATCTCGGCAGACTGACGCACAAGATCTGCAAACCGGGGAATCAACTCTAACGGAAGATTGTCGACCGAGTAGTATCCAAGGTCCTCAAACGCCTTCAGTGCCGAGAGCTTGCCAGACCCTGACATGCCGGTCAGAATCACAAGTTCGCCGCTTTTTGTGTGGCCGACCGGCTCACACGGAGGCTTTGCTGTCTTCGTGGCGCGTTTCGCGGTCATGCTTAAATCCTAGCACTCCTCGTCATTAAACTGGAATAAAGCCTGATTCACGCCACTTCGGACATAAAACGCGGCGCGGAGGAACTGACCGTAAGTGTATCTGCCCGCACCTCCTCCGCATAGAATTCGTGACAGCCTCGTCCCTTGTCCTTGGCGCGGTACATGGCTGCATCGGCATCGCGCAAAATGTCTTCTACCTCGATGTAAACTGTTGAGCCAAGTACTACTCCCATGCTCGCTGAGATGCAGACTTTGCCACCGCCAATGTCCACCGGCCGCAGCAGGTCGTTCTGGATGCGTCGTAATAGGTAATGTATCTCTTCCGTGCTGCCGGTCTCGTCGAGCACCAGCGCAAATTCGTCCCCGCCAAAGCGGGCCACCGTGTCTTGCGGTCGCAAGCAGGATCGCAGCCGCTCCGCCACTGTCAGCAAGAGTCTGTCACCTGCCGCATGCCCCCATGTATCGTTTACTTGCTTGAATCGGTCGAGATCAAGAAATACCACGGCAAAGTTGCGGTCTGGCCTACGCCGTAGACGCGCCATCGTCTGGTTCAGACGATCCAGAAACAGCACCCTGTTCGCAAGCCCCGTCAACGGATCGTGCAGCGCAGTATGCTGTAAACGGGCCTGTGCCTGCTTTTCGCGTCGTATATCGCGATAGGTCGCCAAGTGACCACTCCTGCCCGCCCCCAGCCGCACCTGTGTGACTGCGAGGGATACATCCAGTGTTTCTCCCGAACTGGTGTGCCTTACTGTCTCCATCGTGGCACGTCCTTCACTCTCCACCGTATGCATCAACATCTCGGTCTCATGCATCCGGCCCTCGGGAACAATCAAATCCTGCAGCGTTCTCCCAAGGCATGCCTCGATAGGATATTCAAAGATACGCAAAAACTCTCGATTAGCTCGCAGAATGTGGCCATCCTGAACAAGCACCATGGCCTCGCACGAGGTGTCGAATATTTCCTGCAAAAAGGTGCACCTCTGCTGGATGCAATCCCCGACAACTCGTTCCGCGCTCTCGTCAATCGGATCCATGAGTATTACCAGGCACTCTCCTTCGCCAGCGGGCGCAAGGGCCTGTACTACACCGGAAACCATAGTCGGAGCGCCCGTGCGGGGAGAGAATAGGCACTCGAAGCGCTGGCGGCGTTCCTTGCTCGCTGAAGGATAGGTGCCCAGAAATACCTCGTTTGTCTTCACGCTCTCGCTGCCGATTGCCTGCCGCGCAAGTTCGTTGGTCGCTACAATCTCATCGCCATGCTCCAGAAATGTCATCAGCGGTAGCGCTTCCAGAAACTCACGCAAGCGACTGCCATAGTCCGAATCCTTAGGCAACTTCGCAGGAGTGGAGAACGACAGATGTGGGCATGTCTCGCATCCAGTTTCGATGGTCCCTCTCGATTTGCTGGCGGCACTCATACACGATCTCCTGTATGGCCTATCGGCAACACAGAGAAACCGTTTAGATAGAGTTCGGGAAATAGGGATTTTTAGCTGTTCGTGCGAAAGTATGGATACCGAACCACGAATAATTAAAGCAGATCCGTAAAAGCTAGCATCGGATAATTCTCATGGTTGAAGCCAATCAAGTTATTCAGTGGCGACAACCCCCGGAATCTCACCGTCCGGAACCGCCAACTCTCCCGTTCGCGGGTGTCGCTTAATGGTAGATATTTTCTGCTTTTGCCGTATCGCCGTTTGCTCCAGTTTTGCCAGCGCATCACGCAGCGCGGTCGTCATCTCCGCCGATTCGCAGTTGGATACCATGCTCTGACTGCCCACGCTGACAGATACATCAGCGATCTTGCGATGCTTATCAACGGTCAGGATGACCTTAGCGCTGGCCCCATCACCAACTATCTTTTTCACCCGCTTCAAGCCTACTTCGACAAGGTCCTTGTACTTTTGCGTAACCACCGTCTGTCTTCCCGTGTACTCGATTACCATCCGCTCACCTCGTCCGTTTCCATGCAACATGGTTGGATGCATTTCACGGTGCACTGGTCTCATGCACAATCTAACTGCGTCTGGCTGGCTGCTAACGTCTCGCTTCCTTTCGCCTGGCCGAATGCTCCTCCCCCCACTCAGCGTACGCGCCTCTGATGCGTACTGGGTATCTGCATGTCTTCGCGGTATTTCGCAACCGTCCGGCGTGTCACCCGGATACCCTGTCGCTGCAACTCTGCCGCAATCTGGTCATCGGTCAGGGGTTTGCGCGGGTCTTCGTCTTCAATCAGCTTCTTCACCCTGCGTTTCAGCAATACCAGGGGAACGTCTCCCCCCTCGGGCCCATTGACTCCTTCGGTGAAGAAGTATCGCAGTTCGTAAACGCCCTGTGTTGTATGCACATATTTGCTGGCCACGGCCCGGCTCACGGTCGAGGGGTGTACGCCGATCTCTTCAGCCACCTCCTTGATCATCATCGGCTTCAGGCCCTGCTCACCGCGTTCCAGGAACTCCGCCTGTCGGCGTACAATCACCTCGCAAGTTCGCAGAATGGTGTTTTTCCGTTGCTCGATGTTACGCAGTAACTGAATGGCGGACCGATAACGCTCCTTAACGTATTCGCGCACATCTTTCTCTGTCGTCTTCTCGCGCAGCATCCTTCGATAAGCGCGGCTCAGGCGAAGCGTCGGCATGTCTTCCTCGTTCATCACCACCACATATTCGCCATCACGTTTGACAAACGCAACATCCGGTTCGATTAGTCGAGTCTCGCTTACGTTGTAGCGCTGTCCAGGGCGGGGATCGAGGGTACGAATAAAATCCACCGCCGCCTGCACCTCTTCCGCGCTCTTGCCGCAACTGTGCGTCAGCTCACGCATGTCCTTCTTCTGTAGCAGCGCCAGATGGTTGGCAACGATGTGCGCTGCAAGCTCGAAGGCATCGCCTCCACTACCGTTGTGCGGCAGGCCCTCGCGATTTTGTTCCTTCTGCTGTGACTCCTCGCGCGTCATTTCCTTGCGAGAAGCTGCTCCGTTCGCAACATCCTGTCCCCGCCAAGGAGGAGCCTGTGCACCCTCCCTTTTCCACGGATATGTCTCCATAGCATCGCCTGCTGACTGGTTCCCCGGTTCCTGGCGTCGATCAGCAAGATTTGTGTGAGCGCGTCCCAGCACTAACTCGGCCTCGCGAAGTTGTGCAGCGATCTGGATCAGAAGACATTCCCGCAGATCGCGCGCGCCCACTCCCAGCGGGTCAAGATTATTGACAATCGTGCGCGCTTCCAAGACCGTCGCCAGAGCAGCCTCGTGCATTCGATCTAGTCCAATCTGATTGGCCCTGGAAGCTGCAATTTCCAACCCCGTTTCCGTGGCCGCAGCGTTCGCCTCCCAGTGTGGACGCGTTCTTACTCCGCGCTCAAACGGGATCGGCTCTGACCGTGGTGGCATGTGGGCCTCGAGTAGCGCCTGCGCCAGTTCTTCGTCGCTCGATGTCAGGTATCCATCTTCGTTCAGATTGCCCACCACCAGGTCCGCTGCCATCCGGACCCCTTCGCTCAGGCTCATAGAGCCCAACTGCCACTCTAGATGGTCACTTAGCGTGCTGGGTTGCGACAGAAAGTTTTCGAATGAGGGAAGATCGTACTCCTCGAAGCTGGACGCCGTACGAAATCCAGGGTCCAGATAATCCTGAAAGTAGCTGCCGAAGTCGATCTCGTCGAAAGGGTCCTTCTCGATCCGCTCGTTCTCGTTCACTACCTCCT
>CAIZFH010000123.1 GCA_903932155.1 uncultured Granulicella sp.
AACCATGAAGAAGATCAAAATCATCGGCGGAGGCCTCGCTGGCCCGGAAGCCGCGCTCCACGCTGCCGCCCTCGGCTGCGAGGTCGCGCTCTACGAGATGCGCCCCACCCGCTCCACCGAGGCGCACCAGACCGCCGACTTCGCCGAGCTGGTCTGCTCCAACTCACTCAAGTCCGAGTCGGAGAACACCGCACCCTGGCTGCTCAAGCAAGAGATGCGCCGAGCCGGATCGTTTCTCCTCGCCGAGGCCGACGCCTCCGCAGTCCCCGCAGGCCACGCCCTCGCTGTCGACCGAGTCGAGTTCTCCCGCCGCGTTGCCGAGAGAATCGCAGCTCAGCCCCGCATCACTATCCACCGCGAAGAGGTCACCGCGCTCGATCCAACTGAGCCCAACACACTGACGATCCTCGCCACCGGTCCGCTCACCAGTCCCGCGCTCGCCGCCGAACTCCAGCGCCTCACCGGCTCCGACCACCTCGCCTTCTATGACTCCATCTCGCCCATCGTCGACGCCACCACCATCGACATGGATCGTGTCTACTTCGCCGCCCGCTACGACAAAGGCACCGCCGACTACATCAACTGTCCCTTCACCAAAGAGGAGTACGACCGCTTCCTAGACGCACTCTCCACCGCCGAATCCGTCCCCGTAAAGCCCTGGGAGCAGATTCCGTCGGAATCATCCGCACTCAACCAACAACCAACAACCAGCAACCTGCAACCTGTGCACTACTTCGAAGGCTGTTTGCCTATCGAAGAGACTGCCCGCCGTGGCCGAGATACCCTCCGCTTCGGCCCCATGAAGCCCGTCGGCCTCACCGATCCGAAGACTGGCCGCTGGCCCTACGCCGTCGTCCAGCTTCGCCAGGAGAACCTCCGCGCAGACAGCTATAACCTCGTCGGCTTCCAGAACCACCTCAAGTTCGGCGAGCAGGCGCGCGTCCTCCGCTTGATCCCCGGGCTCGAAAACGCGACCTTCCTGCGCTACGGCCAGATCCACCGCAACACTTATATCAACGCGCCAACCCTCCTCACAGAGACATTGCAACTTCGCGCCCACCCTTCCATCCTCATCGCCGGCCAACTCAGTGGAGTGGAAGGCTACACCGAATCCATCGCCTCCGGCCTCCTCGCAGGGCGCTACGCAGCAGCCCTCGCGCGCGGTATCCAACCCACGCCCGCCCCACGCGCCTCCGCAAACGGCAGCCTCACCCACTACATCACTCACGCGGAATCCAAGCGCTTCCAGCCCGCCAACATCACCTTCGACCTCCTCCCGCCTCTGGAAGAAGACCTCCGCCGCCGTACCCGCGACAAAAAAGAACGCCACCGCATCCAGTGTGAGTGCGCCCTCGCCGCGTGGGACGCATGGTTGAATCCCACGCAATAATTTTCTCTTGCAGCTGCATATTTTTGTACAAAAATGCATGACTCTGCTGTACTCTCATCGCACTGATATGAGACCTCTTTCAGCCGTCGATGCTATTGGTCCCGCCTTCGGGCGCACCAAGGACGTCCTCGCCCACCCATTCCAGGTGCGCACTTTCCTCAAGATTGCCGCCGTCGCCTTCTTCGCGGAGATGGGCGGAGGACTCAACCTCAATCTTGGTCGCGGTAGCTCCAACGGCATACACCAGCTTCCTCCCACCATGCTTGCGTTCATCGTGGCTTTCGCAGTCCTGATTGGCTTCCTCGCCCTGCTCATTGGCCTCATTCTTTTCTATATCGGTTCCCGCCTGCAGCTCGTCATATTGGAACTTGTCGCAACCCGCTACACCCTGATCGGTCCGCTGTGGCGCAAGTACGATAGCCGCACCTGGCGATGGATCGGCCTCAAGCTCCTCATGTTTCTGTGCTTCCTGATCGTGGCTCTGCCCCTCATCGTTGCGGCCATTTTCTACTCCATCCACCATGCTCTCGAAATCAGCACTCTCACAGGCAATCCCTTCGCCGGCCTGCACTTCGCCCAGATTCTTCTCTGCATCGCCGTCGCCTTCCTGGTTCTGCTCGTGATCTGTGCCCTCTACATGCTGGTGCGTGACTTTGCTCTGCCCTTTCTGGCGTTGGAAGACCTCGGCATCTCACACTCCCTGGAACGCTTGCGGACGCTCTTCGCCGCGGAACCAGGTCAGTTCATCCTCTACATCATTCTTCGTATTGTTCTTGGCATCGTCTTCACCATTGCCGCCGAGATCGCCATCGTTATGGTCCTGCTGGTTTCTCTGGTCCCGCCTGGGATCGTCGGAGTCATTCTCTGGTTTCCTCTGCACAAGACCAGCGGCGGAATCGTGGTGCTGATCGGTTTTGCCATCCTTGCCGGACTGATCTTCCTAGGCTGGGCGATCTGCGTTGCTATTGCATTAATGGGATCGCTGCTCACCTTTTTCCAGGCTTACGCCCTCTACTTCCTCGGCGGACGTTACCCCATCCTCGGCGACCTGCTCGACCGCTCCGCATCACCACCGCCCGCTTACGCCGCCATCTTCCCACCAATGCCCATACCACCGGCAACGCCTCCTGGGATGTAGTAGAGTACTCGTCTCTTCTCTACCGCTGTGCGTGCCCACTAAACTCCATCCGCGCAACCTTGCCTTCTGCATCCACATACACCATCGCTGAGAGCGGAGGATCGCTGCGTCCCTGAAGCAACGGAGTATCGTAGAGAAACCTCAGATCTATGAACCGCACCGCAGTCCAGTCCGGTGTTCCCGCCGGAGCGTCAATCGGCGCTATCGGCCCCATCTCCGTAACCACCGGCCAACTCGACCAGTCTAGATACACCTGGCCAAGCCAGCTCTGCTTGGCAGCCAGCGTCGCCTGCGTGTTTGGTGGCTTGTAATACAGGTCCTGCTCGGCATCGGTAGAAACAATCGACCGCAGAGTGTCCACCGTGGCCATCTGATAGAACTCCGGCGTCTCCACAACCGTATGCCAGTGGTACGGGTTACCGGGATAAGGGCTTGCCGTTACGCGCAAAATCTGCGCCGGCAGAACATGCTCCACGGAATCCGATCCAGCCAAAGCGCCGGCCGTCAGCGCCGGTCCATAGCTCGCAGTTGACGCCAACTGCACCGCCGCGTTGTGCTCCACCACTCGCCATCCCCACAGCCCCACCATCACCGTTAGCGCAAAGATCGCCCAGCCGCGCCCGCGAAAAGTCTCCCGCCGCGCGCCTACCTCACCGCCCACCAGCCCGAATAGCACTGGAGCCACAAGGGCCGTCAGCAGCACCACAAACAGCACAGGCTCGAAGATAAACACAATCGAACCTGCGTACCATTGCGGATTAAACGGAAAGAAGGGCCGCAACCCGTAATTGTTTGTCCAGTCTAGTATGAGGTGACTGAACAGAGCGATCAGCACAAACCCATACAGCATCCCCCAGTGCACCGGCACAGAAGTCAACGTCCTCGCATCCTCCGCAGTCGTCGCCCGCCGCACCCGCCAGCGATGCACCAGCCACACCACGCCGATCAACAACAGCCCCTCAAACGGCAACCCAAGCAGGGTATGCGTGATCCCGCGATGGTGCTGGAAGGCCACAACAGGTCCATTCGTTGACCAAAGTACATCCAGATCCGGGGACTCCGCCGCCAGCGTCATTGCTACAGTAGCGTACGCGGCCTTGCGGTTGAATCCAGCCCGCGCAAGGCAGGCTCCAGTCATCAGATGAGTGATAGGTTCCATAGGCGGTGGGCCAACAGGTTCCAGCATACCGCTTGATTCATAATTCAGCGCGTCATGAGCCGTTCATCCTGTACTATGAGCCAGACTGCGAAACGTCCATGCTGCAGACACCCCTCCATTCTCCAACCTCTTGGCGTGGCAAGGCTCGAACTCTCCTCGAACCCACGGTCGTGATCGTCTGCACTCTTGTGCTTACGATTTTTGTCATCGGTCTGTGTGTTCTGATCGTTAGCGGCAACAATCCAGTCGGCCGCGACGTAGTCTCCTTCTGGGCGGCCGGGCAGCAGATTGTTCACCACGCCAATCCCTACGACAGTGCTTCCGTCCTCAAGATCGAGAGGTCAGTTGGCTTCTCGCAGCAATCCCAGGTGCTCCTGATGCGCAATCCTCCGTCCGCGCTTCTGCTGGTGATACCTCTTGGGTTCATCGGACTACGAGCCGCATCTTTGCTATGGTCGCTACTCCTATTGGCGGCAATAATACTCTCGGTCCACATGCTATGGGCGATGCAGGATCGCCCGCGTAACAAGCTGCATTACCTTGCCTACTCCTTTGCGCCGGCATTGCTGTGCATCCTGGGCGGACAGACGGCCCTCTTCGCTCTACTTGGTCTGGTTCTCTTCTTGCGGTTTCACCAGAGTCGCCCGTTCGTTGCCGGGCTGTCGTTGTGGCTTTGCGCACTCAAGCCTCATCTATTTCTGCCCTTCGCAGCAGTGCTGCTACTGTGGGTCATCTCCCGCCGAATGTATCGCCTGCTAGCGGGAGCGGCCCTGGCGATCGCTTCTAGCTCCCTAATCGCCTGGTTGCTCGATCCCTCCATCTGGTCGCAATACACAAGGATGCTTCAAGCGTCTGGTATCCAAGCCGAGTTCATCCCGTGCCTCTCCGTAGCCCTGAGATTTGCCATCCACAGGCAGACGATGGCGCTTCAGTCTATTTCGGTTGTAGTGGCATGCCTATGGGCAATCAATTTCTACTGGAAGCGTCGCGACCAGTGGAACTGGTTGCAGGACGGTGCTCTGCTTATGCTGGTCTCTGTATTCGCTAGCCCGTACGCATGGATCACCGATCAGGCGGTCCTGATTCCAGCGCTATTTGTGGGTGTCTATCGTGCCACTACACGCGCGCAGCTCGCGGTTCTCGCGCTGGCCAGTGCTGCCATCGAACTATCGCAAGTCCTTGGGGCGAACCTGCACTCCGTTCAGTATCTTTGGACTGCACCGTTCTGGCTTGCTTGGTACCTCTATGTCTGCGCAAAGTCCTGCGACCAAGCCAGCCAGCGCTCTCTATAATCATCCCAGAATGACCTCCTCACTCACACTCGAGCATCAGATCGAAGCCTTGCGCGAGGAACTTCGCCACCACGAGCACCTCTATTACGTGCTCGACCGCCCCGTTCTCTCTGACGCCGAGTACGACGTGCTCTACAACCGTCTGCGCGCGCTCGAATCAGCCCATCCTGAGCTGATCACGCCCGACTCTCCTACCCAGCGCGTTGGCGGCAAGCCTCGTGACGGTTTCGTCAAGACGCCACACTCCCGCCCCATGCTCTCGCTCGACAACGCCTACAGCGAGGACGACCTGCGCGCCTGGGATACGCGTCTGCGCGAAGCCCTGCCAAGTAGCGAACCTGTGCGCTACGTCTGCGAACTCAAGCTCGACGGCCTCTCGCTCGCCCTGCTTTACGCATCCTCGAGCGACGGCTCCGCACAGCTCCAGCGAGGCGTCACACGCGGCGACGGAACCATCGGCGAGGATGTCACCTCCAACGTCCGCACCATCCGCTCCGTCCCCCTGAGTGTTTCACCCTCAAAATTGGCAGCCGCTGGCCTGCCCACCAGCTTCGAGGTGCGCGGAGAAATCGTCCTTCCCCACGCTGCCTTCCGCAAGCTCAATCAGGATCGCGAAGCCCAGGGCATTGCCCCAGCAGCCAATCCGCGCAATGCCGCCGCCGGAACCATCCGTACCCTCGAGCCCAACATCGTCGCCCAGCGCCGTCTCGACTTTTACGCCTACTTCCTGCTGCACGGAAATGATATGGGTGCCCCATCCATACCGCGTTCTTTGCGGGATGGGTGGGAGAATACACAATCCGGCGAGACCCTCCTCGCTTCGCAGTCCGCCGCGCTACAATCCCTCCGCACCGCCGGATTCCGCGTCAACACCCACGCCACCACAGTCGATTCCATCGACGAAGTCCTCGTCTTCATCGCCAGCGCTGAAGGTCTACGCGATTCGCTCGGCTACGACATCGACGGCGTCGTCATTAAAGTCGACTCCTCAGCCCAGCAACGCCGCTTCGGCTTCACCGGCAAAGCCCCGCGCTGGGCCATTGCATACAAGTTCACCGCCCGAGCCGCCATTACCCAGCTTCAGGACGTGCTCTTCCAGGTAGGTCGCACCGGCAAGCTCACACCCGTCGCCGCGCTCACGCCTGTGCTGGTTGGCGGCACCACCGTCTCCCGCGCCACCCTGCACAACGCCGACGAGATCGTCCGCCTCGGTGCCCGCATCGGCGACTTCGTACACGTCGAGCGCGGCGGAGACGTTATCCCCAAAATCGTCTCCGTCGTCGAAGACGTCCAGCACCCGCGCGGCAACAAAGATATCCTCTTCCCTACCCACTGCCCCGAGTGTGCCAGTGCCCTCGTCCGCACCGAAGGGGAAGTCGACTGGAGATGCATCAATACAAATTGTCCCGCGCGGTTGCTAGAAGAACTCCTTCACTTCGCTGCCCGCAATGCAATGAATATCGAAGGCCTCGGAGAAGCCGTAGCGCAGCAATTATTGGAAAAAGGCAAAGTGAAAAGTCTTGCGGACCTGTACTCCTTGAATGACACCGATCTCTTTGTGCTCGAACACGAGGTCGTTCGTTTCAACAAGAAGACCGGACAAGAAGTGAAGAATATGCAGTCAATTTTCAAATCGAAAGGAGCACAAGCACTGCTCGAAGAGATCGAGGGATCAAAGATCGCTCCTCTCAATAGAGTGATCTTCGCACTTGGCATCCGCTTCGTAGGTGAGCGAACAGCGCAGATTCTTGCCGCCCACTTCGGCTCGATGAAAGACCTGAGAGATTCAAGCGCAGAAGAACTCGAAAAGATCAATGAAGTTGGGCCACGGATAGCGCAAGCAGTGGCCGAATACTTCCGAGAGCCGCATAATGTGGAACTCATTGATCGGCTAGAAATGGTGCCGTTGATCTTTAGCACCGAGAAGCGAATCACCACCTCCACCCTCGCTGGCCTCACCTTCGTCCTCACCGGTACACTCCCCACCCTCACCCGCGAGGCTGCCAAGGAACTCATCGAATCCGCCGGAGGACGCGTCTCCGGAACCGTCAGCAAGAAGACGGACTACCTCGTCGCCGGTGAAGACTCTGGTTCCAAGCTCGACAAAGCCCGCTCCCTCGGCGTCCCCGTCCTCGACGAACCAGCCTTGCATGCCCTCCTCAACCCACTGAAGTAAAGACGAATTAAACCGCCGAGTGCCCCATATCTCGCTTCTGCAGTAGGTTCCCCCGTGCCGTGCTCTCATCGGCAAACTCCACCTCTATCCCACACCGCAAATTAGACACTTCAAATAGCTCGTCTCCGGCAAAGTCATAATCGCTGGATGGTCGGGCGCAGCCCCGCGCATTTCAAGCAGTTGCACGCGCCGGCCAGCGTCCACCGCGGCAGCGCGAACGACGCTAACGAACTCCTTCATCCCCACGTGGTGTGAGCAGGAGCAGGTCACCAGCGTCCCGCCCGCCGTCAGCATCTTCATCGCACGCAGGTTTAGCTCCTTGTAGCCCCGCAGCGCGCCCTCCGCCGCCCGTTTCGTCTTGGCAAATGCCGGAGGATCGAGAACGATCGTGTCGAACCGTTCGCCCCGCTCCGCAAACTCCCGCAGCAACTCGAACGCATCCGCTTCGATCCAATCGACCTTCGCCGCAATCCCCGTATTCAGCGCCATGTTCCGGTCCGCAACCTCCAGAGCCGCGCGACTCGCATCCACTCCCGTCACTCGCTCGCACACGCGTGCCAGATGCAGCGCAAACCCGCCTTGATAGGTACACACATCGAGCGCACGACCTTGCGCCCATCGCGCCGCAGCCGCATAGTTCAGCCTCTGATCCAGGAACGCTCCCGTCTTCTGCCCTGCTTCCGCATCGAAATGGAATCGCACTCCATTGATGGTGAAGACCGTCTTCAATGCAGCATCTAATCCCGCACGAACAAAGAGAGGCTTCTCTGGAGCAGGCTCCAGATGCTCCAGCTCGCGCACCCGCGCGTCAGGCCTCTCCATCACTGTCCGCACCCAACTCTGCTCCGCCAGCGTCTCGGCAAACACGGTACGCACATCGTCCTGCGCGGTTCCCCGCGTCAGAAGTTGCACTACCACCAGCTCGCCATAACGGTCCGCCACGATCCCCGGCAGCTCGTCCGCCTCGGAGAACACCAGTCGGCAGGCATTCGTCTCGCTACTCCCGGAGAACGCCTCTGTTACCACTCGCTCCCGCAGTTCGATTGCTGTACGGATTCGACTCTTAAGCTCGTCGAGATACTGTGCCCGGCTCACACCTATCTTCCGCGATATCAGGCGAAGTACGATCTCCGACGCATCGCTGTATAGCGCAGTCCCCAACGGGATTCCCCGCCCATCCAGCACGTTCACCAAGGCCCCGCCGACAACCTGATCGCCCGCGCCAGCTGATATCTTCTCCACATCCGACCGATATACCCACAGATGTCCTGCGTATAACCGCTGGGCCGCGCGACGCGTGATCTGCGCAACGACTTGCGTCCCACTCGTATCGAAGGTCATTCCTCATCCTCGCACAGCGGAATGCCGCATAAGGCCGCAGACATAGCCACGCTTTGCCATCCTATAACCTTCCACGGCACAAACAGTAAACCCGCGTCGAATGGTCGGCGCGAGCTTAGTCAGGCTTATTCACTTGAGTTTTATGGGACTGCGGCTAAACCTTCCCATGCTTGCGTCGCATTAGGGCCACTGCGCCCAGCATTCCGGTCCCCATCAGGATCAGGCTGGTGGGTTCGGGAGTGGCTGCGGGAGGAGCAGGATCAGTCATAAGCAACTGGGGTTCGCCATAACCGGGTGTCTGCGTGCCAACAATCGGCACAAATAAATTATCACTCAGAAAGTAGCTGGAAGGCAGGGTTGGAGCCACGATCAGGGCCGTTGCGGCCAGATTCGCTGCATTTGGCGTAAAGGCGACATCGCCAACAACACCGCTGGGATCCATGATGCTCCAAATAGCCCACTGGATGTCGGAGATTACATAGCCGTTGGGGGCGGTAGCGAACTGGTTGAAGAGGTATGCGTCGGCCAGAATATCTAGACCCGACTCACCATCAATGGTTGAACTAAGTGTGACGGTCGAAACATTGACCACAGTCGCGTCCCAGGACTCGCCGAAGTTGACGTCGCGATCCACATTGAGACAGCCCATGGCAACCATGGGAGTACTACCGCCAGGGCCATTGACTGTCAGGTAGTAAGGGAATACAAACTCTCCGCCAGATGTTTCGCCTCCCGCTGTGGTCAGCGTAAGTGTATCGGCGAAACTCACCCTGGAAACTAGACAGACAAGTGATAGAGTCAGTGCAACTACAACAGTTTTTAATCGCATGGTGGAACTCCTGGGAATCACATTGCAACCATGTTCAGTATTTCAATGTTCTAATAGGCCCCATTTCACTACGCTTCCTGGGCATCTCTGATCATCAATTGTGCCCTTGCGCGTCAGTCGTGCGATCTTTCATCAACTGCACGGAAATCCTTAGCTCCCGTTCAATTCACTATAGAGAAATATCGGCCAATTCCAAAGCAATTAATGGTAATCAAAACCATTTAGTTGCCCATATACTTGAAACGGTTACCCGCGGACGACGACCCAGTTACCTTAGATCTATCTTGTCTGGTTCCGATCCACAGCCGCATCCTCAGCATTGGTTGTTCGGTGCCTGTTTTGCTGATACAGACCAATCTATGCTTAGTATATCAACAATATAGATGAGACGAGCGGTTATCTGGATTCGGGTTCGGCAAAAAAGATTTCCACAGCCTTCTGGCTAGGTTAGATATGATCGCTTGCCCCTTAGTCGTAACATTTGCTGTACGGGACTCTTCGTAGATTCCCCATTCGATCGTTGCGATGGCTATTGCACATTCGCGTACCGAGCAAGAGTCCAGAAGCGATTGAAAACGCTCCACGCTATCTACTTGTATATTCCTTGGCTAAATAGCTGACTCGCATCATGTTACCGATACGATTTTTATAGAAATGCACCTTATTGAATTGTCGTCTCCGGAAAATTTATGCGTACGCACTCACCGGTCTGCGGCGTAGAATGATGGATGCTCCAAGCATTCCGGTCCCTAGCAGAAGCAGATTGGCTGGTTCTGGTGTGACTGCCGACGGAAGCGGACTCGTCATGAACTCCTGCGGTTCGCCGCCACCAGAATAGTTGCCGCTGGGAATGAACAAATAATCATTCTTGAATTGACTGGTGTTCAGGTTGGAGCTATTCGCCACAGCTAGAGCCGCACTGGCCAAATTGCTGGCATTCGTGGTAAAGCCGCTCTGACCGGAGACACCAGAGGGATCCATGATGTCCCAAATGGCGAACTGTATGTCAGAGGTCAATTGCGCATTGCCGGTGGCTCCAGCATACTGATTATAAAGATACGCGTCGGCAAGGATATCAACCCCTGACTCGCTGTCAATGGTTGCACTGGGCGCAATGCCCGCGACACTGTAGACACTCACATTCCAGATCTGGCCAACGCTTACAGAGCGATTGAAATTCAAACAGGACATGTTGATGAGTGTGCTGGTGCCACCAGGGCCTGTAACCGTCATAACGTATGGAAAGATGTACTCGCCATCAACCTGCGGACCGTTTACAGCGGTCAACTGAAGCGTATCTGCAAAGCTTGCCTGAGGGACTATGCAGAGTAGCGAAAAGGTCAGCGCAGCTATAACAGTTTTTAATCGCATGATGAAACTCCTGGGAACCCTAACAGCCAAGTACAACAATCCATACTCTGTAAAAGGACTCTTGCTTACTGACCGTTATCCGTCAACTCCTAATAACACTGAGCCAATTCGCTTTGCTAGCTGCAATCAGTTCTCATCATCCAGGCGTCACTTCTCTACGCCCGTTCACTTAATATAGGGCAAATATAACCGCTTTGAAAGCAATTAATGGTAATCAAACCATTATGTTGCAGACACCTTCAAATCACGTTACTCGTAGACAATGATTGGAGTTACCTTGGATACACTTTGTTCAGTCAGTGCAGTGGAAGCGTCGCTGCACTTCGATTCTGCCGTCTGTGCAATCGACATCTGATAATTCTTCATTGCGGCTGTGTTCAGGTGCTATTGAATTGGATGTGTCGTTCGATGTGTGGTTGCACAAAACTCCGAGTTCGGTGCATTGCCGCGAGTGGATTGCAAGCTGCGAAGTTGGAACGATGTATGCGTGTTGCTAAATTATTGCAATCACAAGCGGTTCTACAAATCTGATAAAAATTATTCAGGGGCAATCGCGTCCTTTCACTTCCTCCCCCCGTCTGTATCAGTAGATTCCAGCCAAACTTGAGTCGTGGCGGAAGAGTTGGGTATGCGAGTAGTTAAAAATGTTTGTTGTGACAGCCTGCTTTCTGAAGCAGTTGTAGCTACTGTTATGGAATTATACAAGAAACTAATACATTCATATTACACCGTAATCCAATGAATAATAATACGATATACGACACATGTTGTGTACTAATTCTGGTTTCTGGCCAAACATAAATTTCTTTATCTTGGCAGGCTAAGGTACTTGTTTCACGAGAAATGGAAATTATCCAGCATGAAGGATAATCGCCAATGGTTCGCAGTAGATCGCTTATCCTTTTGGTTCTGACATGGAGCGTGTTTTGTGCAACAGATGAATTCGGTGCGGCAGTTTTTGGTGGTGGCAATTGGTGCGGCGTTGTTGGCGGGCGCCGGTTATCTTGGCAGAACGACTCTGGCACAGACTGCTGAACCAGCAACAACCCAGGCACCGGCTGCTCCCATGGCGCAGGTTCCGGCTACACAGGCCGCGCCGGCTGCACAAGTTCCCCCTGCCCTGGCCGTTGCTGCCGCATCGGGTGGAGGAACCATCAAGGGCACTGTGAAGGCCAGTGGAGTTCCCCTCCCCGGAGTCGCGGTCACGGCCACATACACCACAAACAGCAAGAAATTTGCAACCACAACAGACATCGATGGCACTTTCCAGATGCAGGTGCCAGGCAATGGACACTATATTGTCAGTACCGACCTTACAGGATTTGCTTCCGTGTCTCAGGATGTGGTGGTAAATGCCTCCAGCCAGGAGGGAGGACTGCCGACACAGACGGCTGAATTTAAAGTGGACCTCTCATCTCGGGTCACTTCTGCACCCGTACAGGCGAGCACACCATCAGGAGCGGCCGGCGCAGGTCAAACCCCTGCGACTGCGGGACGAACCACTGTAGCAGCTGGCAGGGCAACACCAGGCGCGATTGCCAGGGTGGGTCGAGGCACACAGGCACTGGCCGTGCAGAACAGCACGGACCAGAATCAAACGGATGCGAGTGTCAGCACAGAGAGCACGGACTCGCTACTGCCATCCTTGGGCGACACGGGTGCCGATAGTTCATCGGCGACTGAATCCATTGCGGTGACCGGGGTGCAGGGCCAGATCAACGGGTTGGCCACCTTCAGCCAGGATGATCTGCAGAACCGCATTGGGGACATGCAGCGTAATGGCTTTAACAATGGCGACATCGCCGGCACACTCAGCGGAGTGATGCAGACCGGCAACTTCCCTGCCGGCCCCGGCGGCCCCGGCGGTGGTGGTCCGGGTGGTGGCGGCGGTCCTGACGGTGGCGGATTTGGCGGTGGACCCGGAGGTGGCGGTGGATTTGGCGGAGGCGGCGGTGGTGGCGGCGGATTCGGTGGTGGGGGCGGACGCGGTGGATTCGGTGGTGGAGGCGGCGGTGGATTTGGCGGCGGAGGCGGACGCGGTGGAGGCTTCGGCGGATTCCGCGGCCAGAACCCCAATGCGTGGCATGGCAGCGTCGCTTATAACGGTTCAGACAGCGCACTTAATGCAACCCAACGAATTTTCACAGGAACGCCAATCGCGAAGCCGACGTCAGACCGCAATACGCTGACTGCCAGCGTTACCGGCACCCCTTACATCACCGGCTGGATCACGCCCAACCCAAAGCAGTTCGTCTTCCTCAGCATCTCCGAGACGCGCAATACATCGCCATCAAGTCCTACGGCCATCGTACCCACTGCGGCCCAGCGGCTGGGCGACCTTACCTCGTCCTTCCTTGCCCAACCATTAAACTACGTTGTCTACGATCCAAACACAGGGCAGCCTTATGGGAATTCCCACTGCGATCCACGGCTCCTTGCCATCGATCCTGCCCCAACCGCCTGCATCCCGCAGACCGAGCTTAGCTCCGCAGCGCAGGCCCTGCTGCACTTCTACCCGCAGCCCAATATCACTCCAAGCACCACGTATCAGAACTATCAGATCAATGTTCCAGGAAGCTCGCACTCCTCGTCGTTTTCGGCCCGCTACAACCGTAGCTTTGGCGCAGCACCGGCGCGCGGAGGACGCGGAGGTGGAGGTGGTCGTGGAGGCGGAGGTGGTCGTGGTGGTGCAGCAGCTGG
Source organism: uncultured Granulicella sp. (assembly GCA_903932155.1). Classification (GTDB taxonomy): domain Bacteria; phylum Acidobacteriota; class Terriglobia; order Terriglobales; family Acidobacteriaceae; genus Edaphobacter. The sequence continues at coordinate 13,397 of CAIZFH010000123.1, forward strand.
TGGTAGAGGGCAGAACCGCAACGCACCGCCAGTCCTGCGCCAGAGCATTGCCGAAAATTTCTCCTACTCCCATTCAGCCGGCGCAAACTCCAGCTTCTCGCCTTTGCTGGACGGCACCTCCCTGTCCAACGGCTACAATTTCGCCAGTTCCTACACCGTGGGTTATGGGCGCATCAACAGCACCGCCTCTTTGACCTGGAACCGCTCGCGCAGCAAAGCGTTCAACCGTTTCACCAATGCCCCCAATGGCATCCCGAATCCAGCGATATATGGAGTTCCAGATAATAACGATCCATCTAATAGCATTCCAGCGCCCAACATCTACGTTGGCAACTCGGCCATTAATAGCAACATCTTCAACTACGGCGTCCCGTCCATCAACATATCCGGCGTGACTGGGACGGGTGTATCTGGCCTCAGTGATTCAACCCCCAGCGATAGGATCAACCAGACGATCAGCTTTACGGACTCCGTTAGCTGGAGCCATAAGAAGCACAACTTCCGTGCCGGTCTCGACTTCCATCGCATCCACGCCGACTCCATCGGTGGCACCAACGTGCTGGGCTCCTTCACCTTCTCCGGCTTCGTGACCGAAAACCCGCTCATGCAGACTTGCAACGCGCAGACAGATCCGGGACAGTGCAAGGAATACGGTACTACCGGTTCATCGTTTGCCGACTTCCTGATCGGTCAACCACAGTCGACCTCCATCACCGCTGGCCTGAGCAAGATATACCTGCGCGGCAACTCGTGGGACTGGTACGTACAGGACGACTACCGCGTGAAGAATGGTCTTACCCTCGCCTACGGGCTGCGCTGGGAGTACTTCTCGCCCTACGAAGAAAAGAACAACCATCTGGTCAATCTAGATCTGACCGGCAGCGGTTCCACCTTGCAGATCAACAATGTCTGCGCCACTTCCGCTACAGGATGCTCCGCGGTGTATAGCCAGTTCGGAACTCCACTTTCGCTGGTCAAGCCAGACAAGTCCTTGTACTCGCCGCGCGTGGCCATTGCATGGCAACCGAAATTCAAGTGGGCCAAGCAGATGGTCGTGCGCTCCGGTTATGGCATCAACTACAACACTGGCGCGTACTCCAGTTTTGCATCGAGCATGTCATTCCAGCAGCCCTTCGCTATCACTCAGAACAACACGCTTACCGCGCCCAACAGCCCTACCACCTGTACAACAGCAAACATGTCGTGGAATACAAAATATCAGAACACGACTGGCTACAACTGCTCTACACAGTCCACACAGAGCAACTTCGGCGTCAACCCCAACTACCGCCTGGGAATGGTTCAGGTCTATAACCTCGGAATTCAGCGTGCGTTACCTCAGGGCATCGTGCTCAATATCGACTACACCGGCGCCTATGCTAACCGTCAGGACATCGTGCGCAAGCCAAACCGCAATGCGTATGGCGTTCTCAACTCATCTTCGGGGCAGTTCAGTTACGAAGATTCGCTCGGTTTCCAGCGCTCTAATGCTCTCGCGATTAACTTGCGCGAGCGCATGCACAAAGGCGTCTCGTTGCAGGGCACTTATACCTACTCACACTCTATCGACGACGCCAGTTCGGTTGGAGGCGGAGGCGGAGGCGGCTCCACTGCACAGAACGATTTGGACCTCGCCGCTGAGGAGAGCAACTCCAGCTTCGACCGACGTCAATCCCTCAACGGCAACTTCGTCATCGAACCGCCCTTCGGCCCCAATCGCGCCTTCCTCAACAAGGGCGGTTTCTTCGCCAAGATCCTCGATGGCTACTCCATATCCGGCAACTTCACCTTTGCCACGGGTGCCTACGCCACGCCGCAGATCAGCGGAACAGCAGCGGAAAATCAAGTGGGAGCAAATTATCTACGCCCGAACCGCAACTTTACACAACCAATCAAAGGCGCTGGCTCACGTCTTTCCTGGTTCAATTCAGCAGCCTTTGTCGGCGCTTGCCCTGCGGCCAATCTGCCGCAGCCTCCGTTCTGTGAAGCTCCAGGAACTTATGGTACCGCCTCGCGTAACTCAATTCAGTTACCCGGAACTGTATCCATCAGTGGTTCCCTCTCACGCACCATCACCTTCGGCGGCACGCGCAGCCTCGAGGCGCGCATCAATGCAAATAATGCATTGAACACTGTGCAGTACTCCGGAGTCAGCACGCAGGTCAACTCCCTGACTTTTGGTCAGGTAACAGGCGCGGCCGGTATGAGGTCGTTCTCCTACTCGGCTTCTTACAGGTTCTAAGCACAGCTACAAGTTGTATTAGTGAATGATGAATGATTGCTTGCATCAAAGAGGTAAAGCAGTGAAGGAGATATTGATGAGACGAGTAATTGCGGCGGTTTTGGCAGCAGGCATGGTAGTTTCACCGGCTGGAGTGCCATTGACAGCCGGTGCGCAGCAACCAGCCTCAAACGCGAAAGTCTCGACGCTAGTCGCAAATGTCAATCGTGTGCTCACCAACGTGGTGGTACGCGATAAGAAGACAGGAGAACTTATCAAGGGGTTGAAGGACAGCGACTTTACCATCACTGAAGACAAGAAACCCCAGCACGTCACCACCTTCGACTATCAGAACGTCGATGAGGCCGTCTCCCTTGCCGAAGCAACCACCGTCTCTGGCAGCACAACTACCACCCAGATCACCCCACCTCAGAAGAAGACCGTCGCCGACCTGGTAAACAACGACTTCGCAGCCTCTCCGGAAGCGTTGAAGGACCGCCGTCTTATCGTCATGTTCTTTGACCTCAGCAGCATGCAGCCGGAGGACATCACACGCGCCGTGGACGCTGCCAAGGACTATATCAATACCAAAATGGCTCCTGCAGACATGGCCGCATCGGTTAGCCTGGTCTCCAGCCTCAGCATGGATCAGGACTTCACCAATGACAAGTCCGCCCTGCTCAAAGCCGTCAGCAAGTACGACGGCAGCGAAGCTTCGGGCTTCGACGCAGGCAACGAAGGCGGTACCACGGACGCCACTTCCGATGATTCCTCCAGCTTTGTGGCCGACGACACTGAGTTCAATTCCCTGAACACCGACCGTCAGTTGTATGCCATCCGCACCATATGCAAGTCCATCGAGAAAGTCGAGCAGAAGAAGAGCATGTTGTACTTCTCTGGCGGCCTTTCGCGGCAGGGCATCGAAAACCAGGCAAGCATTCGTGCCGCCACCAACGAGTGTGTGAAGGCGGACACTGCGATGTATGCCGTGGACACGCGCGGCTTGCAGGCACTCAATCCGGTCGGCGACGCCTCCCAAGGCAGCCGGCGCGGCACCAGTGCCTATAGCGGTGCATCTATGCAGGGTCAGTTGAACTCCAATTTCAGCAGCCAGGAGACACTGGGCACTCTGGCCAGCGATACCGGCGGCAAGCTATTTACGGACTCCAACGATTTCGCACCTGCCTTCCAGCAGGTGCAGCATGACACCGAGGCCTACTACATCATTGGCTACCGCTCAACCAATCCTGCGCGAGACGGAAGCTATCGTCACCTTACCATTTCACTCGCGGGCCATCCCGAGGCCAAGCTCGAGTACAGGCCTGGCTACTATGCTCCGGCGGACTTCCAGCACGCAAAAACTGAAGACCGCGAACTTGCGCTCACCGAACAGATGCGCAGCGAAATCCCGGCCACCGATGTCGCGCTCTACATGCAGGCGCTATATTTCCGCCTGAAGGACGGCGAGTTCTACATCCCTGTCTCGCTTGTTATTCCCGGCTCGCAGATCAACGCCGTGACGGTGAAGGACAAGGACAAGGCCACCATCGACATTCTCGGTCAGGTTAAGAACGCACAGAACATCGCTGTCGGCAATGCGCGACAGACGGTGAACCTTGCCATCGATGCCAACCAGCAGTTAATGAAGAAGAATGTGCAGTACTCCACCGGCTGGACGCTCGCTCCTGGCAAGTATCACATTAAGTTTGTCGTGCGAGAGAACCAGTCCGGCAATATGGGCAGCTTCGAGACCGACATTCAGGTCCCGGACATGAAAAAAACACCGCTCAAACTAAGCTCGGTCGTCATGTCCAGCCAACGCACTCCCAACGCCATAAAGAAGACACTTGATCCTTTAGTTCGAGATGGGCAGGAGTGGGTACCCAATGTCTCACATGTCTTCCGCCAGGACCAGCACCTCTTCTTCCTCTACGAAGTCTATAGTCCCGCCAAGGAAAAAGACGCAACCAACACACCTGCCGCTGTCCAGGCCCAGGTACCGGGCCTGACGAAGCAGGAAGCTGCCCCCGTCCATGTGCTCACAAGCATCGAGTTTCTGCTGGGTGGGGTTAAGGTCTACGAGACCCCCATGGTGGAGGCAACTGCAATCAACATCCCGGAACGCGACGCAGTGGCCTTCCAGTTTGACGTCCCGCTCACTGGTTTGAAGCCGGGAACTTACGTCTGCCAGGTTAATGTCATCGATGATGCAGGCGGCAACTTCGGTTTCCCTCGCATGGCCCTGCGCATAACTCAGGCACCTGCTCCTGCCGCTCCAGCAACTCCGGTTGCTGCCCTTCCATCGACCTCTGTAGGCTCAGTAGTACCCTCTCTCTAGTACACCAGAACGGCCCCATACCGGAAGATCCGATCATGGGGCCAATTCTGTTGGTTCTCGTAGTAGGCCGTTCGAAAACATTGCCTTCCAACTACTATGTACTTGCTTCCTAAGTCAGAAACCTGCCAAAAAGAATAGATTAATTCGGTATTCCAGCAGCTGACAATTCGTTAGAAGTTCTCGGGTTCGCCAGCCAGATCAAGATCCTCGTCGTCGTCTTCCTCGTCATCGTCAAAATCTCCGAAGCTGGCAGCCAGAGTAGCAGCCGGCAGCACCGAGGTCGGTCCAGGCTGCGGATTGCCCTGATCATCGATCTTCATGCCGAGTGAAAGACCCATCTGCGCCAGAATCTCCTTGATCTCATTCAGGCTCTTGCGGCCGAAGTTCTTGGTCTTCAGCATCTCGGCTTCGGTCTTCTGAATGAGTTCCCCGATGGTTGCGATGTTAGCGTTCTTCAGGCAGTTGTAACTGCGAACCGAAAGCTCCAACTCTTCCACAGAGCGGTTTAGGTTCTCATTGTGTAACGCAGGACCGTCCAACATATCGTGGCCCGTTTCCATCTCCTCTTCAAAGTTGATGAAGATGCTCATGTGGTCCTTGAGCAGCTTAGCTGAGAGCCCAAGTGCATCAGCCGGAAATACGCTGCCGTTGGTCCAGATTTCAATCGTTAACTTGTCGTAATCCGTGATCTGACCTAGTCGCGCGGCCTCGACGAGGTAGTTAACTTTGCGCACGGGAGAGTGAACGCTGTCCACCGGAATGAATCCGAGGCCCAGGTCGGCGTCAAAGTTCTTATCGGCAGAGATGTATCCTCGCCCGCGCTTCAGGCGCATCTCCATGTCGATCTTTCCGCCTTCACTCACGGTACAGATGTACATGTCCTTGTCCAGAATCTCTACGTCGCCATCCGCCTCAATCATACCTGAGGTTACGACGCCTGCCGCATCGGCACGCAGATAGAGTGCCTTGGGACCTTCGCCCGCCAGCTTAAATGGAATCTGTTTCAAGTTGAGAATAATATCGGTCGCATCCTCGACTACACCGCTGATGGATTGGAATTCATGCAACACTCCCTCGATGCGTACTGCGGTGACAGCAGCCCCTTCGATCGATGAGAGCAACGTTCGGCGTAGTGCATTGCCTATCGTGGTACCAAATCCGCGCTCAAACGGCTGTGCGGAAAACTTTCCGTATTTTTCGGTGAGCGTATCGGTGTCGACGGCAAGACGCTTGGGTTTTTGAAAGCCTCTCCAAAGCATGTGTGTTTCTCCTTTATCCGTCCTAGCCGCGATGCATTCTGCAGACTGGCGGGTGATTCGGTTACGAGCAAAATTGTATGTGATCGGCTACAGTCTCAAGGCTCCTGCCGTTAGCTCTCAAATAAACACTACAAGCTATCGCCAAAGACTGCCTTACTTGGAATACAGTTCAACAATAAGTTGTTCGTTCACCGGAAGGTTGACGTCCTCGCGTGTCGGAAGTGCGACCAGTCGTCCTGTCAAGTTCTCGCGATTGATGTCGAGCCACTGCACGGCGCGCTGTCCACTGGCGAAGTTCCCTGACTCTTCGAGAATAACCAGCTTCTTCGATCCTTCGCGTACCTGTATCTCATCTCCAACCTTGCACTGGAACGATGGGATGTTTACCTTGCGGCCGTTTACCTGGATATGTCCATGACGAACAATCTGACGGGCTTGGCGGCGGCTCATCGCAAATCCCAGCCGGTAGCAGACGTTGTCCAGGCGGGTCTCCAACTGCTGCAACAACAACTCGCCAGTAACTCCGGTGCGATTTGCGGCCTTCTGGTAGTAGGCGCGGAACTGTGTCTCCAGCGTGAAGTAGATGCGCTTGGCCTTCTGCTTCTCGCGAAGTTGCAAGCCGTAGCCAACTACCTTTTTGACCTTACGTGACTGGCCGTGCTGACCGGGAGGAAAATTTCGCTTCTCAATCGGACATTTATCGGAGAAGCATTTCGCTCCCTTGAGAAAGAGCTTGGTGCCGTCGCGGCGGCAGAGGCGGCAGACGGGTCCTGTATAACGAGCCATCGGTGTTACTCCTTTACTTCAGGTGACGATCGGTTTACGCGCTTATCGCGCTTCGTCCCGATCCAGTTAGGGTATAGCCTCTAGTCTCATCAGACTCTGCGGCGCTTCGGCGGACGGCAACCATTGTGCGGCATTGGAGTAACGTCGCGGATCGAGCGCACCTCGACGCCTGCCGAAGCAAGCGCGCGGATAGCCGACTCGCGTCCGGATCCAGGTCCCGACACGCGCACATCGACCGAGCGCAGACCGTGGTCGCGAGCTGCATTGGCTGCACCAACGGCAGCCTGCTGTGCCGCAAAAGGTGTTCCCTTGCGCGAACCGCGAAAACCAAGCGAACCCGACGACTTCCAGCTGAGTGTGTTGCCCGCCTGGTCAGTAATCGTGACGATGGTGTTGTTGAAGCTCGCCTGAATAAAGACGAGCCCAAATGGAACATTCTTACGTTCCCGCTTCTTGAATTTCTTGTTCTTGCCCGCGGTCTTGGCGCCGCCAGCCTTGTTCTGTGTCTTTGCCATGGGCTATTTAGTCGCTTTCTTTTTAGCTGCAACCGTGCCCTTGCGAGGGCCTTTACGGGTGCGCGCGTTGGTGTGGGTACGCTGTCCGCGAACCGGCAGCGAACGGCGATGGCGAAGTCCACGGTAAGACTGGATCTCGATCAAGCGCTTGATATTGAGCGATACATCCTTGCGCAGATCGCCTTCAATTTCGCCCTGGGCTTCGATGACGTGTCGGATGCGGTTCAACGCGTCCTCATCGAGAGTACCTACTTTTGCAAATGGATCGACATTCGCTTCGGCAAGAATCTTTGCCGCGCGAGAATCGCCAATCCCAAATATGTGTGTGAGTCCGATGCGCACCTGTTTTTGATTAGGGACATCGACTCCAGCAATACGTGCCATGGGGTTCCTTTGTGTCTGGGCTCGTGGAGCTAGTATGTCCACTGCAGCGGGGTTGTCGGTTAGCGGTCTGTTCCGTCGGGTTCAACGCAAGCCTTAACTTCGGCTAACTAGCCTGGCGGGGCCGGTACCTCAGTTGTGAGGTACTAGATAAAAAATTACCCTTGACGCTGTTTGTGCTTGGCGTTTTCGCAGATAACGCGAACTACGCCGCGGCGGTTAATGACTTTACACTTATCGCAAATCTTCTTGACGGACGCGCGGACCTTCATAAAACTCCTGAGATGCAGCCGTTGACCTTGAACCCTTGGTTTTACCCATTGGCGGGCCGACGCAGCTTTGATTCTTTGTTTCAGCTAGAAGCGAATAGCTAGTGGCTGATTTCGTCTACTTGTAGCGGTAGACAATACGACCGCGGTTGAGGTCGTATGGACTGAGCTCAATCGCGACGCGGTCGCCGGGGAGGATACGAATGAAGTTCTTGCGCATGCGTCCAGAGACGTGAGCGAGAGCCTGGTGCTTATTTTCAAGCTCGACCTTGAACAACGCATTGGGCAGTGTCTCTACCACTACTGCCATCACTTCAATTGCATCTTCCTTCGACAAACGCTCTCCTTCGATAGGCGGGGACGCCTCCAACGCGCCCCTAGCACCCATTTGTCGTATGCCTGCGCACACAACCTTCATTAGTATACCTCTCAATGTCTGTAAATTCCTAGCGTGTAAGCACTAATGGCCCATTTTTTGTGATCGCCACCGTATGTTCAAAATGTGCACTTAGGCTGCCGTCAACGGTCAACGTGGTCCAGCCGTCAGGTAGAACCTTCACCGCGGCTCCTCCTGCGTTGATCATCGGCTCGATAGCCAGCACCATGCCCGCTTTCAGGCGAGGGCCTTTACCGCGAGTTCCGTAGTTAGGTACCTGAGGGTCCTCGTGCATGGATTTGCCGATGCCATGGCCCACGAATTCTCGAACCACGCCGAATCCCTCTCTCTCGCACATCTCCTGCACCGCAAAGGAGATGTCACCTAGCCTCCCACCCACCTGCGCCTGCTGAATCGCCTTCTCTAGCGATGCCTGGGTAACGTCAAGCAGCTTTTTCGTGGCCGCGCTAGGCGTACCGAGAGCATATGTGACAGCCGCGTCGGAGTAATATCCATCGATAATCACGCCGCAATCTACCGAGACAATGTCGCCATCGGCCAGGATGCGAGTAGCAGATGGAATCCCATGCACAACTTCGTCGTTGACCGAAGTACAGAGAACCGCCGGAAAGCCGTGGTATCCCTTAAATGCCGAAATTGCATGTAACTCATCCATCTTGGCCGCCGCAACTTTTTCCAGATCCATTGTGCTGGCACCGGGTAACACAAACGGGCGGACGGCCTCGTGCACCTGGTGCAGTGCTTCACCGGAGCGGCGCATCTTTTCAATTTCTGAGGCTGTCTTGATAAGAATTGCCATAATTTCAGTTATCTGCGTGTAGCTCCGCGCAGCTTGATGATGGCCTGCTCGATCGCGATGTTGACTGCCTCCACGCTTTGGTTTCCGTCTGCCTCTTCAAAGCGTCCCAGATCATGATAGTGGGCTACCACCGGTGCGGTCTGTGCCTCGAAAGTCTTCATGCGTTCCACAAATACCGCCTCGGTGTCATCTCCCCGTTGCATCAGAGATGCTCCATCGAAATCACACACTCCCACAACCTTGGGCGCATTCGAAAACATATTGTAGATGTGTTTGCACGTCGAACAGATGCGGCGCCCCGTGATGCGCTCCAGCAGTTGATCGTACGGGACCACAATGCTTACGGCTAGAACCGGAAGCCGAGGCAGGAAAATGGGGCCCGCAATGGTAAGGTCAAGATATTTTGCCTGTTCCAGTGTGCGCGGATAGCCATCCAGAATGTACCCACGATGGGTATCTTTCTCCTGTAGGCGGTGGAGCACCATCTGGTTGACGATCTCGTCGTCGACGAGGTGCCCGCTACTCATAATCTCTTTCGCCTTGAGCCCCAACTCGCTGCCTCGAGCGATGTTGCCTCGCAACAGGTCGCCGGTTGAAATCTGCGGAATACCGTATTTGGTGACGAGCAGTTGTGCCTGCGTACCCTTGCCAACGCCGGGTGCGCCTAACAGTAGAACCGGCCCTGGCAGAAAGTCATCCCCTGCCAGGGCCGTCAGATTCGATTCAGATGTGTGTGTCATGGGCCCGTCCTACCAACTGCGTCGTCCACGAATGCGTCCGCTCTTGGGAGAGAAGCCGTCGTAGTGGCGCATGATGAGTTGCGATTCCACCTGCTGCACGGTGTCCATAGCTACGCCGACAACGATCAACAGGCTGGTGCCGCCAAAATAAAAGTTGAAGCCGAACCCGTTAGTAAATACGGACGGCAAGCGATCGAAGAAGGATCCGATCAGCCACAGATGGTTGAAGTGAATGCCGCTGATTAGCAGGGTGGGAATGATGGAGATAATGATCAGGTAGACCGCTCCCACCAGCGTGATGCGCGTAAGAACGTCGTTGATAAAGTCCGAGGTTCTACGTCCAGGACGGATTCCAGGAATAAACCCGCCGTACTTCCGCATGTTGTCGGCAATGTCATCGGGACGGAAGACAATCGAGATATAAAAATAAGCAAAGAAGATAATCGCGGCTATGTATAGCAGTTCATACCAAGGCTCGCCAGGGGCAAGATTGCGCAGAATCGGTCCAAAGAATGTGGTCTCGTTAAGCTTCGCGCTTCCGAAAAAACTCATCCCGGAGAAGAGCAGCGGAGCGGACAGAATGGAACTGGCAAAGATGACCGGCATAACACCACCGGAATTCACTCGTAGAGGAAGATGAGTGGACTGGCCGCCCATCATCTTGCGTCCAACGATGCGCTTGGCATACTGTACCGGGATGCGTCGTTCAGAGCGTTCCACAAACACAATGAACGCAACTACGGCGACCATGCCGGCAACCAGGGCTACCAGTACCACCGGGGTCAAGGGGCCCCATGTTTCGTCGCGTGCCTTCCCATAGATATCCATGATTCCGCGCGGAAGGCCGACAACAATGCCGGTAAAGATCAGCAGAGACATGCCGTTCCCAATGCCGCGTTCGGTGATCTGCTCGCCCAGCCACATGATGAAGGCAGTCCCTGCAGTTAGCGTGATGACGCACATTGGAATAAATGCGCCGCGCGATATGGTAACCATCGACATGGAGGAACTTGTCAGAGTCAGGGCAATAGCGAAGGACTGAATCACGCCCAGCAGCACTGTAACGTAGCGGGTCCATTGAGTGATCTTGCGCCGGCCAAGTTCGCCTTCCTTCTGCAGTTTGGCCAGTGGCTCATAGACGACAGTCAACAACTGAAAGATAATCGAAGCCGTAATGTACGGCATAATGCCCAGCGCGAAGATCGTAAGCCGGCGAAGATTGCCGCCGGTGAACAGGTCGCCCAAGCCAAGCAGAGAACTGGAGTTCAAATTGAAGTACTGCGCCAGTGCCTCCGCGTTGATGCCTGGAGTCGGAATGAACGCCCCCAGGCGATAGACTGCAAGCAAGCCAAGCGTGAATAAAACTCGCTTGCGCAGATCGGGAATACGAAAGATGTTGGCAAATTTCTCTAACATCGAAACCCCTTCGCTGTTGTCGGAATCCGGCCTCGCTGGCCGCGCTTCCTGGTTGAACCCTATCCTATTCGATAGCGCCGGGCAGATACACTCGACGGAATTGCTAGCCGATCAATATCGCTTTGCCGCCGGCCTTCTCGATGGCCTCTTGCGCGGACTTCGAGAACTTGTGCGCGTGAATGGTTACAGGTCCTGTCAGTTCGCCGTTGTTAAGCACTTTGATCAGTCCGCCTTTTTTGCGTAGCAGCCCAAACGAAATAATTGCGTCCAATGTGAATTCAGTGCCCGGTGCAGTCGCCAAAATCTCGGTAACGCGGTCCAGACCGAGGACGGTGTACTCCACGCGGAAGATATTGTTGAAGCCGCGCTTGGGCAGACGGCGATGCAGTGGCATCTGGCCACCCTCGAAGCCGCGCATCAGCGACGAGCCAGAGCGCGATCCCTGTCCCTTGTGGCCACGGGTGGATGTCTTACCCATGCCGGAACCCATGCCGCGTCCGACACGCTTCTTGTTTTCATTCGCCTTCTTGGGGGCGCGCAGATTGGATAGATTGCGGATTGCCATTTTGTATTTCCTCGCTATAACGCCGGCAGCACATTGGCTCGCCGACTCGCATATGGGTAAAGCAGTTGATCGTTATTCCACGACGCGGACTAAATGGGGAACCTTCGCCACCATGCCTCGGACCGATGGTGTGTCCTCGCGCTCGACGATCTGATTGAGCCGCGTAAACCCAAGTCCTTTGATGACCAGCTTGTGCTTCGTTGGAGTGCATATCTTCGAACGAAAATATTGCAGTTTAATCTTTGCAATGGTTGCGGTATTAGTCATGGCTAGAACTCCTCTACAGTCTTGCCGCGCAGAGCGGCGACTTCGGCCTTGTTGCGAAGTTGGATGAGCGCATCGAACGTGGCCTTGATGACGTTGTGCGGGTTGGCCGATCCAAGCGACTTGGTCAACACATTCTGCACCCCCGCCGAGGTCATCACAGCGCGCACCGTCTTGCCGGCAATGATGCCCGTTCCTTCCGGTGCGGGCTTCAGCATCACAGAGCCAGCTCCGTAGTGGCCCAGCACCTGGTGCGGAATGGTGGTCGCGGTAAGGTTGATCTTGAACAGGTTCTTCTTGGCCGACTCGATCCCCTTGCGAATGGCCTGGGGAACCTCCTTGGCTTTGCCCGAACCGTACCCCACAACGCCCTCGCCCGGATCGCCTACTACTACCAGCGCGGCAAATGACATGTTTTTGCCGCCCTTCACCACCTTGGTAACGCGATTGATGGACACCACCTCATCCTTCAGGTTGAGCCTGTTCGCGTCGAACTTTTTCTTCATCATTGCCATCTTTCGTTCCTCTCTTGCTACCCGTTGGGGCTCAACTAATCCTGAAACTTAGAACTCGAGTCCTGCCTCGCGCGCAGCATCGGCCAGCGCCTTCACACGACCGTGATACAGATAGCCGCCGCGATCGAATACCACCTTCTTGATTCCCTTTTCCTGCGCGCGCTCCGCGATCAATTTGCCTACCGACTTGGCTGCGGTCACATTGCCGCCGTAGTGTTTTTCTTCAGCCTTCTTGCCAAGCGAAGAGGCCGAAACCAGAGTCACCCCATTCAGATCGTCAATCAGCTGCGTATAAATATGGTTCAGGGAGCGGTATATGTTGAGGCGGGGACGCTCTGCGGTGCCGGACATCTTCTCGCGGATGCGAGTATGCACACGCTGGCGGATGACGTTGCGTTCGCGGGGTTTCAGCATAGTTTTTTCCTTCCTAGGGGCGTCGCCAGAGTGCTGGAGACGTTCGGCTTCTAACTGCATGTATGAGTTGTAAGCACTTACTCTTCACTCACAACTGTCTTATTTCGCTCCGGTCTTACCGACCTTCTTCTTCAACTTCTCGCCGCTGTAACGCACGCCCTTGTTCTTGTAAGGATCGGGCTTGCGCAGTGAGCGCATATCGGCGGCCACCTGGCCGACCTTCTGGCGATCTATTCCAGAAATCGTCAAATGTGTCTGTTTGGGGTCAATGACGACCTCAATGCCGGTCGGCAGCGGAAACTCGATCTGATGCGAAAACCCAAGTGTGAACACAACCGTGTTCTTACCCTTCAACTCGGCGCGATATCCGATGCCGACAATGTCAAGTTCCTTGTTCCAGCCTGTGGTCACTCCGGCAACGGCGTTGGCGACCAGCGCGCGCGCTAGCCCATGAAACGCCGCCTGTTTGTCGTTCTGCCGTTCGGCGACCAGGTTGCCGTCTTTTTGCACCAGCTTGATCCCGCCGGGTAGCATGGCACTGACC
>CAIZFH010000124.1 GCA_903932155.1 uncultured Granulicella sp.
CAACCGTCGCCGTCAGCACCGAAGGCCTTCACAGCCGCTGCACCGCACCCTGGTCCTGCGAGTGTGCCCCAGGTCACAACCCCGGTGAAGAGACTGGTCGTCTGCGATTAGCCGGCCCTGGCTAAGAAGGTCCTGCCATCGGTGATCACTGGTCATCCCGAGAATCAGGTCTCTGCCACTGCCTCCCTGCCTGCTGGACTAGGCTAATCCGTAGCCGGCATCACGAACATCTCCACCAGGACAGGGTAGGGGGGCGACGTATACGGGCGGTATGCGTTCTGTAGGGCCGGTAGCGTCCATGCTGCAGTCTATTGGCGAAGTACCCACCTATCCGGCTGCGAAGGATGAAATGGAACTCAGTTATCGCTGGTAACGACAATGTGACATCCGTCACCAAAGGGGCACTTTCTATCAGCAGGGGCTCTTTTTTATGGACTTGCATAATAGGCGTGCTACGTAATAGGTATAACTCTACTGCAAAGCGCAGCCACCCTGACAAGGCCGCAAGCCCCTACCGAACTAAGGCTCCAAAAGAGCCCATCATCCGGTTTGATCGCTGGTGGGTATACCGTTGATGCCGACCGATGGCCCTGAGGTGATGCCGACCGGCGTTCCGCTGCGAAGCCGACCGATGTTCCGGTGGAATGCCGACCGCCTAATGATGCAGTAGCGAGGTGTGAAGGTCACTGTGTCACAGGTTTGGTTTTGCGGTCAAGAGTAGTTTTGATTTTTCTCATAGAGTCGCCATCCAGGTTGACCTTGTGAGCGTTGTGCACCAATCTGTCCAGAATGGCGTCGGCAAGAGTCGGGTCCTCCATAGAATCGTGCCAGGCCTTGATCGGCAGTTGGCTCGTCACGATGGTTGACTTACGGTCATAGCGCTCCTCTACAATCTCCAGCAGTTCCCGCTGATCGTTTCTGGAGATGGGGGCTATCAGCAGATCGTCCAAGAGCAACACCTCACACTTGATAAGCGGAGCCATAAGCTTGTGATAACGGCCGTCATGCCGGGCCACGGCTAGTTCGTTGAGAAGTCTGGGCAGCCGCTGGTATACCGTGGTGTGACCGTCCCTGCATGCCTTCTGGGCCAGGGCGCAACCAAGATAACTCTTCCCGGCCCCAGTAGGGCCGGTGACAAGGATGTTCTGGTGGCTTCGGACCCACTGATTCTGGGCAAGTGACATTATCATTGAGCGGTCCATGTTGCGGCTCGGCCTGAAGTCAAGGTCCTCGACTGTGGCGGACAGCCTCAGCTTGGCGGACTTGAGCCGGCTCTGCATGCGCCGGTCTTCCATCTCCGTCATCTGTTGGTCGACGATCAGCCCGAAGCGCTCCTCGAAGGAGAGTTGCGCCATGTTCGGGTTGGCGGTCTGTTCCAGGAAGGCTCGGGCCATCGCAGATAGTCTCATGGCGTGAAGTTTCTCAATGGTTGGTTGTGTCAGCATACGTCCTCCTTTTGTCGGTTGTAGTAGTCCGTTCCCCGGATGTTGTCATGGGTGACGGCGGGAAGCTCCCTTTGGAGTAGGAGCGGCTTCTGGTCCAGATCGTTGTCAAGGATTGACTTGATGCTTTTGTAGCTCAGCCCTTTGATGAAGAGTGCTCTTTGACAGGCGGCTTCCAACCGCTCCTTGGTATAGCGTTTACCCAAGGAGATTATGCCCATGCAGGAGCGGAAGCCATGCTCAGGGTAGGCCCTGCGAGAGAGGATGCTTTCTACTACCTGCACCGCTCCTTCTCCGATGGTAGCCGCCCAGGAGATGATGCGTTCGGAGGACCATTCGGCATACTCCCGATGAGCTTTGGGCATGTGTTCCGGAATTGTAGTGTGTTTGCCCTTTACCAAGGATTTGACGTGGGAGGCCACGCGTTCGTTCCTGTAAAAGCATTCGACAGTCGTCTCGGTATAGCAAACCTCCAGTTGTTCGCCGCGTAGCCGGTGAGGGGCGCTGTAGTAGTGGCTGTCGAGCTCGAAATGATAGTCGATGTGCAGACGGACCTTCTTCCACTGGGAATACTGGTAGGGGAATTCCGGCAGCGGGAGTAACGCCGGCTTGTCCAGTTCAAGGAACCGACTCATCCGGGTGCCGGTCAGCTTCCTGAAGGGGCGATTGTTGAGCAGATCGAGACGCTCACGGATGGCGGCATTGGCTTCTGCGAGGGTGAAGAATGTCCGTTTCCTCAAAGCCGCCAGGATGAAGCGCTGGACGATCTGCACTCCTACCTCCGCCTTTGGCTTATCCTTGGGACGGCGGACGCGGGCGGGCACCACTGCGGTGCCATAGTGCTCTGCCATTTTCTGGTATGTCGCGTTGATCAACGGCTCGTAGCGACAGGGTTTGGTCACGCCGGAGAGCAAATTGTCGGGGACGACGGCCTTGCTGACACCGCCCATGAAGGAAAAGGCGCGGACGTGGGAACCGGTCCAGTCGGCAAGCCCCTGGCTCCAGGTCGCCTCGGCATAGGTGTAGTTGCTGGCGCCAAGCACCCCGACAAACACCTGGGCCTCGCGGATTTCACCCGTTGCCGGGTCGACAATCGGAAGCGTCTGGCCGCAGTAGTCGACAAATAGCTTCTCGCCGGCTCTGTGCTCCTGTCGCATGGAGATATCGAGTTTCTTGTGCCACAGGCGATAGAGGTCGCTGAAATAGCTGTACTGATAGCCGTCCGGCTCAAGTTCCTTGTACTCCTGCCAAAGGAGCATAAGGGTCAGGTTCTTATGGGATGCGAGTTCGTCGTGGAGTGAGTTCCAGTTAGGAAGAAGCAGCTTGCGGGCAGAGCGATGGGGAACGGGTGGATACAGTAGCCGTTCCAAAGCTTCATCGTCAAAGGGAGGAAGAGGCCAAGACAGCTTTGCTACAGTGGCTCTGGCAATGGCATCGGTCACGGTGGTCTTGCCGATCCCACAACTTTTTGCAATCGATAGTCTGCTCTGGCCGCATGACCAGGCAAGACGAAGAATCTCTCTTAAATTTCGCATGGTAACTCTCTTTTGTGGCATCTAGCCCCCCTTCGAATTGGATTGAAGGGTGGAAGATACCTGAGTTACCTCGCTACTACATCAAAAGACCGGTCGGCATGCTCCGGAATGCCGGTCGGCTTCACTACGGAATGCCGGTCGGCATCCCACCGGAACGGCGGTCGGCATCAGAACGGAATGCCGGTCGGCATGGACCGGGATACCCA
>CAIZFH010000125.1 GCA_903932155.1 uncultured Granulicella sp.
CTGGCCGCGCAAGAGATCCATCGGCTGAGCCCGCGCAGAAAGCAACCTCTGGTGGTGGTGAATTGCGCCGCTATTCCAGAGACGCTGCTTGAATCAGAACTCTTCGGATATACCAAAGGATCCTTCACCGGCGCAGTACAGTCGCGCATCGGACGCATTCATGCGGCACACGGCGGCACGCTCTTTCTCGATGAGATCGGGGATATGCCCTTGTCGCTGCAAAGCAAAATACTGAGATTTCTGGAACAAGGCGAAGTGCAGCGTCTGGGGGGCAATGACAATTTCAAGGTCGATGTCCGGGTGATTGCAGCCACCAATGCCGACCTCAAGAAACTTGTGGCAGAGCAGAAGTTTCGCGAGGATCTGTATTACCGTATTGCGGTATTTCCCATTCATATGCCTCCCCTCAGGGATAGAATCAGTGACCTGGAAGAGTTGGCAGTCGCGTTTACAGCAAAATACATTCCAGGAGTTTTGCTTAGCCGGGAGGCGTTGCAGGTTTTGGAGCAGCATCCTTGGCAGGGAAATGTTCGTGAGTTGCGCAACGCAATCGAGCGGGCCACGATTCTTTTAGGGTCTGGACGGGAGATTAAGTCCGAACACATCATTCTATAGTTCTACCTGCCCATTTTGGGGCATACGGTTCCAGTTTGGCACTCATCGTGCATCTGCAATAGGCAGATGCTGCCCAGTTCTCATGTAGCTCCAATAAACGTGATCGGCACGGAGGCTTTGCAAAGCCCGCGGATGTTGGCGGACGCCTTCTCGGAGTTCATCTCTGCGTCGTCGCTGCTGGAGGCTTCTTACCGAGATCTCCAGCAGGAAGTTGCGCATCTCGGTCTCGAATTGGCTGAGCGCAACGCCGCACTTAGCAGGAGCCTTGCGGAAAACGGCCGGATGCGCGCAGCCCTGCAACAGATGATTGATTCGATGCCATGCGGTGTGCTGGTGTTGGATACAGCGGAAACCATCGTAATGATCAATCCCGAAGGCCGAAGACTACTGGAACTCGGCAGTGCGCCGGTCAGAAGCTTGCGCGATCTTTCCGCAATCAGCCTGGTCAATTTCGAATCTCTCATGGTTGGATCCGACGGTCGTCTCGATAATGAACTGTGTATTACATCCACCACAGGGAAACGATGGCTAGCGATCGGTAATCGCAAGTTGTCCTGCGCCCGACTACACCAGACCCTGGGGAATGAGCGACCTGCGCTGCAAAGCATCTGGATCCTTCGTGATATCACTGCAAACAAGCTGGCTGAGCAGGAACGCGAAGCCGCTCGGAGCGCCATGGCCTTGGCGGAGGTTTCAACCATCTTGGCGCATGAAATTAGAAACCCATTAGCAAGCATGGAGCTTTTTGCCGGGTTGATCGCCGAGGATCCCGAACAGACTACACAGTGGGTCTCAAATCTTCGTGCAGGAATACGGCTGCTCTCAGGGACGGTCAATAACGTACTCAATATGCACTGTGGATATACTTCACAGTTTATGCCCGTGAATCTGACGGCCTGTATGCAAAGCGGCATGGAGTTTGTGCAACCCATTGCAGAGCAGGCGGGCGTGTCGCTGTCCTTTATCGGCGCAGCGGACAGGCTAATGATTCAGGGTAACGAGAACGGACTCCGTCAGATCATCCTGAACCTGGTCTGCAATGCCATACGCCATACTCCGGCGAGTGGGACGATTACTGTCTCAACCCGTGGAGAGTCTCAAGCGGGATCCATGCGCGCTCTAGTAGAAGTTATGGACACAGGCTGCGGTATTCCGCCGCAAGTAATGGAACACCTTTTCGAAGCTGGATTCAGCGCGGATGGGAATACTCCGGGCTTGGGCCTGACAGTCTGCAAACGGCTCATGACGCAACACGGTGGAGAGGTTCGAGTCTACAGTCGTGTGAACTTTGGAAGTACTTTTCAACTGGAGTTTCCAACCTTATGACAAGGGACGTTGCATCCTCGGTAATGGTAGTTGATGACGAACCTGGCATTCGCACCGCGCTGCGCGCGAATTTCCTTCGCCATGGATGGCGGGTCGAGACGGCCAGCTGTGTTCGCGAAGCGATCCGTAATTTCGAAGGCAAGGAGTTCGACCTGGTCGTGACTGATATTCGCATGCCCGATGGCAGCGGCATGGAAGTGATGCGGTCTGTCCGAGAACTATCTCCTGAGACGGCCGTCATTTTGCTTACTGCCTATGGTTCCGTCCCGGATGCAGTCAGTGCCATGCGCGACGGAGCACTGGACTATTTGACCAAGCCAATTTCATTCGATCAATTGCAGGCTGCGGCGGCGAAGGTAATGCATCGCGCACGGCAAATGCAGGTAGAAGATCTCGCTCCGGCCAACGACATTGTGGGCAGTTCGCCGCTGTTGCTTCGTTCTATCCAAAGGGCACGTTCCGCGGCCAGCACAGGCGCCGATGTCCTGATCGAGGCAGAGAGTGGTACGGGCAAAGAGCTGCTGGCTCGGTTCATTCACGACTCCAGCGACCGTTGCCGCAAGCCCTTTGTGGCTGTGAACTGTGCCGCCGTTCCAGATGCTCTGCTGGAAAGCGAGCTCTTCGGTCATGGGCGCGGAGCATTTACCGGCGCTATTAGCGCCAAGCCGGGTAAGTTCGAACTAGCGGACGGAGGCACAATTCTGTTGGACGAGATTGGCGAAATGCCACTCCATCTGCAGCCCAAACTCCTACGAGCCTTGCAAGAGCGCGAGTTCGAGAGGCTTGGCGAAGGGAGGTCAGTGCATGTCGATATACGTGTGATTGCTACCACTAATGTCTCGCTTGCGACGATGGTGGAGCGTGGACAGTTCCGCGGTGACCTGTATTACCGGCTGAATGTGATTCCGCTATCGCTGCCGCCTCTTCGCGACCGGCGCGAGGACATTCCAATCCTTGCACAGCACTTCGCCCGAAAATATGCAGTCCAGTTGCAGACCAAGCCTCCGCGACTTCATCAGGAGTTTCTCGATCTGCTTCAGTTGCAGTCGTGGCCTGGAAATGTCAGAGAGTTGGCGAATTTCATGCGAAGGGTGCTTACTTTGAGTGGGACATCGGAGATCGATGCAGGCTGCTTTGAAATGGAGTTTGAGAGTGCTGCTCGGCCCTCTGTGTCGTCGCATCTGCCTGCTGCGGGGGCGGTCGCAGGCACCCCAATTCGCCAGGTAGAGCGGCTGCATCTGGAAAACACACTAGCCTTGACAGATGGAAACCGCACTCATGCAGCCGAAATGCTGGGCATCAGCTTACGGACATTAAGGAACAAAATTCGGGAGTATGGTCTCCCACCTCGGAGGTATGCGTAACATGGCCGACATCCCAATGTTGCAACAGTTGCAAGGCTATCTACAACTCACCAACCAGCGACAGGAAATGATTGTGTCAAACATGGCGAATGTGGATACGCCCGGCTACCACACGCAGGACCTGGACTTCCAGGGGGCGATGCAACAGGTGGTGGACCAGGGCAGTGTTCGCATGCTGCCGGCATCACGCGAAGTGGAAGGACTGCCCGAGCGCCCGGATGGAAACAATGTGAACATCGACCGTGAAAGCCTTCTGCTCTCACAGACACAGCTTCAGTACCAAATGGGCATCCAGCTAATAAAGTCTGAGTTTCATAAATTGCTCACAGCAATCAAGGAAGGGAGCTAGTCATGAGCCTCTTTGACATGTTGACCATCAGCGGGTCGGCTCTAGCTGCGGAACGACAGCGCGCGGAAGTCACGTCTGCGAACCTTGCCAATGCGGAGACCACCCATACCGACGCAGGCGGTCCCTATGTGCGCAAACAGGTTGTTTTCAGCGCGACCAGCAATACACCCTTTCGCACCGTCTTTAACCGAGTTGGTCGCTTTGCACAGCCGCCGTCGGGTTCAGTGCAATTGACCCAGGTTGTGAACGACACCACTCCGCCAGTCAGGCGCTACGAGCCGGGTAATCCGGATGCGGACAAGAGCGGCTATGTGGATTATCCGGCCATCAATCCTGTAAGCGAGATGGTGGATCTGATGGGATCGGTGCGCGCTTATCAACTGAATGCGTCGGCAGTGAACGCATCGAAGCAAATGATTCAGGAATCGATCGATATTTTGAAAACCACGTAAGTCTGGAGAGACATAATGAGCAACGTCAGTCTGGGCGGAATTACAAATTGGTCCATGCCGAATTCGCCGGCACTCGACACCGGCAGCGACACCGAGGGGTTGAACTTCGGCGACATGATGAAGAGTGCCGTACACAGCGTGGATCAGGTGAGCGATAACGCCACGTCACAGGTCAGCAACTTATTGCAGGGCGGCAACAGCGATGTGAACAGCGTGATGATCGCTGTGGAGAAAGCGGATGTTTCCTTTCAGCTCATGATGCAGGTTCGTAACAAAATCGTGAGTGCATACCAGGATATCGAGAAGATGCAGTTCTAGGATTGAACAATTATGGCAGGCTTTAGCGACGCAACTGTGCAGGCAAAACAATTCTGGGACAGCCGGAGCACGGGGCAGAAGGGATTTCTTCTGGCCGGTGCAGGCACCACCGTGTTGTTGCTTGCGCTCTTTGTCCGGCTGATCGGCACACCGGACTACAAGCCTTTGTATACGGGACTGGAAGACTCGGACGCACAAACCCTCACGGCGCAACTGGATGCTCAAGGTATTCCCCATGAGGCCAGCGCCGATGGCAAGACGATCAGCGTGCCTGCGGACAAACTGGATGCGGCCCGGCTGCAAACCGCTACTCAGGGTGCGCCGCACAGTGGGCGGATGGGGTTCGAGCTATTCGACAAGATGTCTTGGGGACAGACCGAATTCGACGAAAAGGTCACCTATCAGCGTGCTCTGGAAGGCGAACTTGAGCGGACAATCCAGACTCTGTCCGATGTACAGAGTGCGCGTGTGCATATTGTGATGCCGACCGATTCTGTCTTTGCCGACAACCAGCGCGGTGCCAAGGCCTCGGTGATTCTGAAATTGCGTCACGATAGTTTGTCAAAGGATGCGGTGCTGGCGATCTCGCGGCTGGTGTCGGGCGCAGTGGATGAATTAAAGCCGGAGGATGTCTCGATTGTCGATGCCGACTCGGACCGCTCGCTGGGACTGGGCCACGATGGACAGGCCGATGGCGAGGCCATGGAGGCAACGCTGGCGCAGCGTCTGGTCAGCACACTGGAGCCGGTGGTGGGCGTGGATAAGATCCGAGCTAGCGTGAACGTCGATTACGATCAGGGCTCGACCGAAGAGACACAGCAGAAATACGATCCGACGGTAAGTGTTGTGTTGAGCGAACAGAAGACCCAGGATCAGGTTGGGGCAGGATCGCCTTCCGCAGGAGGAGTTCCGGGAATCGGCAGTAACGTGCCGAGCAACAAGGACAAGACGAGTTCCTCTACGCAAAATTCGGGTCAGACCTCGACGACACAGAGCGCGGAGTACGGTGTGAATAAGGTAGAGACGCATACCGTAGTCCCGGCAGGCAGGATTCAACGCGTAACGGCAGCCATTGTGGTGGATGACGCAGTGATACGCAATATGGCGGGAGGCAAGGCAAGCTACACCAGGCAAAAGAGATCGCAGGATGAGTTGGACAGGATCCAGCAGCTTGCCCAGGGAGTAATCGGATTTGACGCAAAGCGTGGCGATACGATTACCGTACAGGATATGTCCTTCGATACGCCGGTTACGGCGGCTGACCTGCCGGCTCCGAATCTAATGGAAAAAACGCAGAAGGCGATGAATGACTACGCCTCTCTTTTGCGGCCTCTCTCGCTGCTAGGACTCTTCCTGCTTGCCTATCTGTTTGTGCTTCGGCCAGTGCAGAAAAAGGCCCTTGCTCCAGGACAGATGATTGCACAACCGGTACTGGCGAGTGCGCCAAAGATGGAGCGGCTTGGCATCAGTTCCGGTGAGATGAATGGCGACACGTTGCGTGCGACGCAACTAAAAGAGCAGACGATTGAACTAATTAAGCAGAAGCCGGTCAATACAGCGCGAGCGGTACAGGCATGGTTGCGCGAGGAGCCATCATGAGTGCACTTGGAAATTCCTCTCTCACTGGAACGCGCAAGGCCGCGATTCTCTTGTCGCTGTTGGGAGATGAACCGGCTGCCACGATTCTTCGCAACCTTCCCGACCATGACTTACAGCGGGTCACCGATGAGGTTGCCAGCCTAGGTCAAGTGCCGTTCGACATAACCCTGGATGTTCTGGAGGAGTACCAGCAGATGATGTCCGCACAGGATTTCATCGCGGTAGGAGGACAGGATGTAGCAACCCGGCTTTTGGTCAAGGCGTTCGGAGAGAATGGCGCCAAGAGTATGGTGCAGCGATTGATGGGAACGGATGCACCCGGTCTCCTGGAAGTGAAGTCGTTGAAGAAGGCCGATCCGCAACAGTTGGCCAAATTTCTGGTTGGAGAGCGTCCGCAGACCAAGGCCCTAGTGCTTGGACATCTCGATGCGAAGCGTGCATCCGCGCTGTTGATGAGCATGGAACCCGAAGTGCGCGCCGATTGCGTGAAACGCCTTGCTAACCTGGGTCAGTATTCCCCGGAGGTTGCCGCAAAGGTTTCTGCGGTGCTGAACCGGCGGTTGAAGACGGTAGGCGATCACAGCAAACAAGCGGATTCAGGCTCCAGGAATGTTGCCGAGTT
Source organism: uncultured Granulicella sp. (assembly GCA_903932155.1). Lineage (GTDB taxonomy): Bacteria > Acidobacteriota > Terriglobia > Terriglobales > Acidobacteriaceae > Edaphobacter. Next base: position 6,646 of record CAIZFH010000125.1, read on the forward strand.
GATGAACCGCATCGACTCAACTACGGCACGCGAAATCCTCGAGAGCATAGAAAAAGAGCAGCCAACACTGGCCATCAGCATTCGCGACCTCATGTTCCGTTTTGATGATTTCCTGGAAGTTCCCGAGCAGGAGCTGCGCAAGTTCATGAATTCGATTGAGAAGAAGACCTTGATGATTGCTCTGAAAGGAGCGAGCGAGGACCTGAAGAGTCATTTTTATCGGACTATGTCTACACGCGCGGTGGAAATGATGAAGGAAGACTCCGAGATGATGGGACCAGTACGCGGCAAGGAAGTAGCCAAAGCTCAGGCGGAGATTGTTGCTATTGCGCGCAAGCTGGAGTCTGAAGGAAAGCTGGTACTGAAAGCTGAGGGAGAAGACGAATATGTCCTCTAGCACGGATTATGGAAGCGTGTTTTCACTCCCGATCGCGACTCTCGAGTACCGCGATATGGCGGGTCATCTGGTCTCTGACGGCTTGGCCCGGCCTGGAACCGTAGCCAACATTGCGGGTGGCAGGCGCAGGGCGGAGATTGATTCAGTAGAAGGCGAACTGACGGATAGAATCACCCACGAGCGGGCCGAAGCCACACATCTGACGGAACAGAGGCTGCGCCAGGAGTATGAGTCGAAACTACAGGAGGCGCGTGCGCCTATCGTGGCTGCGCTTGCTGCATTTGAGGCGCAACGCAGTGAATACTTTGCGCGTGCGGAAGCGGAGGTGGTCCAGCTCGCGCTGGCAATTGCCGCTAAGATACTGCACCGCGAGGCGCAGATCGATCCCATGCTGGTGGCGGCGCTTGTACGCTTGACGATCGAGAAGATGAGCGAAGGTTCGAGCGTAACAGTCCGCGTCGGAGTAGGCCGCTCTAAACGGTGGAAAGAATACTTTGCAGGGCAACCCAGTGTCGCGCACGTCGTGGTGACCGAGGATGCGGATCTCAACGACCATGATTGCGTGCTTGAGACTGAGCTTGGGTCTGCCAACTTTGGGTTGGACACGCAGTTGAAGGAGGTCGAACAGGGCTTCTTCGATCTGCTGGCGCTGAGGCCGAATAACCGATGAATCGCCCCCTGCTGGCTCCTTACACTCACTATCTTGAGACCGGTTCAACACTGCGATGGAGTGGCCGGATCAATCAGGTTGTTGGCAATCTGATTGAATCGAATGGGCCGTTCTGTTCTGTGGGGGAATCATGCGAGATCGTCGGCGACGGAGGACGGAGTTATTCCGGCGAAATTATCGGCTTTCGCGGTTCCACGATGTTGTCCATGGCAGCGGACCAACCCCAGGGGATTCGCTTCGGCGATCAGATTATGACCTGGGGAGCGCGACCCTCGGTTAGGGTTGGACCAGAGTTGCTTGGGCGGGTCATCGATCCCACTGGTAATGCGCTGGATGGAAAAGGTGCTTACCGTGCCACCCATTCGGTGACCATCGACGGTTCAGCCCCACTGCCTCTTGAGCGTGTTCCCACCCGTGATCCGTTGGGTTGCGGCATACGGGCGATCGATGCTTTTGTGACATGCGGTAGAGGTCAGCGTGTCGGCATCTTCGGAGGTAGCGGCGTTGGAAAGAGCACGTTGATCGGCATGATGGCGCGTGGAACTGCCGCGGATATGACGGTGTTGGCTCTGGTTGGAGAACGCGGTCGCGAGGTTAACGAGTTTCTTGAGGTCCTGGGCGAAGAAGGCCTTCGCCGATCCGTTGTCCTCGCCTCTACTTCGGATCAGTCGCCGCTGCTGCGTATCCGCGCGGCTCTGGCGGCGACAGCGGTTGCCGAGTATTTTGCAAGCTTGGGAAAGAACGTCCTGCTTATTGTGGACTCGCTGACGCGCTTCGCCATGGCGCAGCGAGAGATTGGTTTGGCGGCCGGCGAACCGCCCACCGCCAAAGGCTATACGCCTTCCGTACTCAACATGCTAGCTCGCTTGGTGGAGCGAGCTGGGAACTTCTCGCAGGGCAGCATCACCGCTTTCTATACGGTACTGATGGAGGGAGACGATCAACAGGACCCGGTTGTGGATACGGTCCGCTCGCTTCTGGATGGCCATGTGGTACTGGACAGAAACCTAGCCATGCGCAACCACTATCCACCCATATCCATTCTTGAGAGTCTCAGCCGATTGATGTCGAGTGTGGCATCGGAACAGCATCTTGCAAAGGCGGCTGCCTTGCGCCTCTCGATGGCGGCATATGCGCGTTCGGAGGACCTGATCCGCATCGGCGCTTATCAGAAAGACAGCGATCCCGTTCTGGATAATGCTATTAAGAATTTGCCCGCTCTTAATGCGTTCCTGCTACAGACGCCGGATACACAAAGCAAATACGAGGAGGCCATCGATCTCCTGATGGCTTTGCCCGGCTAACGGAGTATGGCCGCGCACAGCAGTAACTCTGATAATGTAACGCTCTTCCGATACGAAGCAAAACTGCATGGACGACCCTGGTTCAGTGCACGGTAACAGGAGAAGGTTCCACAATGGCGTTTCGGTTTTCACTTGCGACGGTCCTTCGAGTCAGGGAGAGCATCGAACAGCGCGAGGAGCGCGCTCTGCAACGAATCCAACTCGAGATGGCTCGCGTATTGCGACAGATAGAAGAACTGAGCGCACAGATTGCAAGAGCGCGCGACGCACAGATAGAAGCGTTGCAGCAACCGAGTCCAGCGGGTATTCTGCACGGTCTACTGTGGGAGGCGCAAGCGGTCGAAGTGAGACGGAAGGCTCTGCTGTCCGCTCTTCAAACCTTGGAACAGCAGCGTGACAAGCAACTGAAGATTTACCAGACGGCCCATCGTAACCACGAAACTCTGATCAGTATGAAGCGTGAGCAACGAGCTGCATATGAGTTGGAGCAGGTTCGGACTCAGCAGAAATTGCTTGATGACATCTTCATGGCTCGTCGTCACCGAATCTAAATCAGTCCTCAATCGCGGGATCGAACCCACCGCTTCGTCAGGCTCTTCAGATCGACAGCGACGGTAAGGCGGAACATATCTCCCAGACCTTGTGTTTGCATGCACCGGATCCTCTTCTGCAATAACTCATCACAACAAACTGATGCAAACCAAGCTGACAAGTGGGCAACGATTGCCCAGCATGTTCGGCAACTATTGCCGGTGCAACCGAACAGTTCCGAGCAGTTCAGATTTGGCGATCTGAAAGCTGTTTGTAATCAACATCCACCGCCATATGGCCAGATCATTGCGAAGGCAAGATGCTGGCACGCGACGTGCAACAAGATGGGTGTGAGAATTGCACCCATATTGACGACAGCCTCCTCGCAACCAGCGGCCCTGCTTTCGTTCACTCCGTCAGGCATTACCTTTCGGGCGGCGTTGGCGAATTTGTCCGAGCAGGCAAATGCTGACAGCGGCGCAATGGAGAGTGTTACAAAGTCTGATACCAGTGCTGGCGTAGCCAGAGGTATGTCGAGCCAGAGGCAGAAGGAGCAGTCGTCCTCCAGCGTAAGCGATGCCAGTGTCCCTACAACGGCAACAGTCTCACTGTCTGATACGGCAAAAGTCTCGGCAGAAAGTATGTCGAGCGGACAATCGTACGGCAGTCGTCCAAGCGGAATCGATGCCGGCGATCGTACATCTGCAACAGTTTCGCCCACATCCGCTGTCTTTGCGAATGGAAGATCATGGAACACGACGCACACCGGGACAGGTATACGAATCGCATCTACGGCGAAGACGTCCTCCTCGACCCCAGTGCCGGTCAGTCAACCAGACATTCCCTTTCAAACGGTGCAGGCGTCCTCTACCGTAAGCGATGTCAATGCCCTTACAACTGCCCCGGCTCCAACCGCAGATCTACCGGCGGCCGGGGCAGCGGATCAGTCAAGTGGACAAGACAGATTCAATCGGCCTGCCGATGGATCCTCCGCAACCCTTCCGCAGACCTCCGATGTTTCTGTTCCCACCACTGCGCAAGACCCGAAGCAGCAGCCACCCGCCTTACAGTCGATGGCTGATTCACCGGAACAGACCGCAATCAACATGCAGCAGTTGAATTCCGCAGTGCCTTCTGATGGAAGAGTTGCCCAAGTGGTTTATGCATCCGTACCAGCAATTCCAAACGGGGCGCCACAAGCCGAAGCCGGCATAGCCGCTCAAATTGCAGTACAGAATCTCACGGTGCCGATGGAGATGCCAAAGTCTGCCGCGTCCCCAAGCAATGGAGAATGGACGCAGCCGGCGGGAAAAGCAGCTGCGAAGAAGATCAACGACATTGATGTAGCAAAGAACACGGAACTGAGCAGCCCAACGGAAGCAGGAAAGAGCAAGTCCACGGAAGCTTTGAGTAGAGTGAGCGACGGTACATCTCATGGAACTCAGAACAACGGCCAGTCTACTCAGCACTCGCAGACGGGAACCGTTCAGGCAGCAGCAGTACGAGCGAATGTTATAGACGGTGGCACAACTCAAGCACAAGCGGCTGCGATGCATCTGGTCTCCCACGAAGCGGCTACGACCCTTCGCAGCGGAGGCGGAGTTGTAGATGGATCTAACCGTGGCTTGCAGCATGGCAACCCCGCTTCTAACGAAGTGGAGAGTGGCGATGCTGCGGTGACATCCGGCATCAATGCTGCAAAGCTTATCCAGACGATGGGGCAGACGGAGATGAGGGTTGGAATGCGTTCCAGTGAATTTGGCAACATCTCGATTCGTACTTCTGTCTCGCAGCGACAGATGCTGGCCCAAATATCACTGGATCATGGTGACCTGAGTCAGGCCCTATCATCCCATGTCTCCTCGATGCAGACCAAACTGGAAAACGAATATGGGCTGCACACCATGATCGAGGTCAATACCCAAGGGGCCTTATCTTCGGGCGATACAGGTAATTACTCGCAACAGAAACAACAGGAGTTTGTTCGTTCTGGAAGGATCGCGGATCCAGTGATTGCCACTGAGCCCGAACCCGGTTTGGGCCAGGGAGCGACGGTAAGCGTAAGTGGTGGAGTTCGGTTGGACATCAGGGCATAGAAACAAATCGTTTCAAGAAGGGAAGACCAGATGAATATTCAAGGATTTACGCCAAGCGTGGCAGCACCTTTGATGGCGCAGAATTCCAGTGCACCAAGGGCAGCGGGCACGTCGGGCAGCACCGGCAGTTCGAGTACGTCCAACAGCTCTTTAGGGGGCTCGGCAGCCAGTCTCCAGGGCACGTTTCTGAACCTGCTGGTGACGGAGCTGCAAAATCAGGACCCAACTTCTCCGGTCGACCCCACTGCTATGGTCGGTCAGATGGTGTCACTGAACCAGTTGGATCAACTAATTTCCATCAACCAGACGCTGAGTACTATGTCCAGCGGGACGTCGGGAACGTCGAGCACTGCACATACGTCGAGCGTTAGCCCAAACATTGCGGCAGTTGCCGGCACTACGGCGGCGACTGATAGCACAACAGCGGCTGCAACTACAGCCAGCCTAAGTTTGGCGGGTGCAACGGCGCTCAGCCAACTGCAAACGGTATATACCCCCACGACAGCCCCGAATGCGCTCATGAATTTGTATGGAAGCTTAGGGACTCCAGCAGCGAATTTAAATCCAACACTCACAGGAGGTAGATAAATGCCAGCATTTTCGATTCCACTATCAGGCTTAGAAGCCACTTCTCAATCAATGAATGTGATTGCGAATAACTTGGCGAACCTAAACACGGACGGCTACAAAGACGAAACCCTTAACTTTGGTGACATATTCAACCAGATGCAGGGGACTTCAGGGAACGGGAACCCGATCCAGTCAGGATCGGGAGTAAAGGTCGCAAGCACATCCTCTAACTTCACCAATGGCAGCGTCAATTCGACGGGTGTTTCATCGAACATGGCCCTCCAGGGCAACGGATTCTTTGTGGTTCAAAACGGCAGTCAAACGGACTACACTCGCTCGGGCAATTTCACAGTGAATTCCTCAGGACAACTGACTACGGCGAACGGGGAACTGGTGATGGGATATTCGGCTACCAATGGCGTGATTTCGAGCAGCGATACGCTTGCGCCGATCTCCGTCAATCAGGCAAGCACGATACCCGCCGTCGCCAGCACTACCTTCCAGATGAACACGAATCTTGACTCTAGCGCTGGCGTTGGCGCTTCGTTCAGCACGCCCATCACGGTCTATGACTCCTTGGGTACGCCGCAAACGCTGAATGTTCAGTACACCAACACGGCTGCAAATGCCTGGAACTACACCATCACGCTACCAGCAGCGGCCACAGGTGGTACTGGTAATCCAACAACCGTCGCTTCTGGCAAGCTCACCTTCGACTCGTCGGGAAATCTGACGGCACCCACCGGGACGGTAACTGGCGTCAAACTCACCGGCCTAGCTGACGGCGCAGCCGATATGAACCTTACCTGGAATCTGAACAACGCTTCGGGGAGTCCGAGCATCAAGCAGCAAAACTCAGCCAGTGCAACGACCACGACCACCCAGAACGGCTATGGGGTTGGCACTCTCAGCAGCTACTCTGTGCTTCCTGACGGTACAGTACAGGGGCAGTTCAGCAACAATCAGACACTGGCGCTCGGTAAGGTGGCAGTGGCTAGTTTCGCCAACGCCCAAGGATTGGCGCAGTCGGGACAAAGTGATTATCAAGCCACTTTCGCCTCCGGATCTGCAGTAGTTGGGCAGGCTGGTGCCGGCGGTAACGGCACAATCACTGGTGGATCGGTCGAAGGGTCCAATGTGGATCTCTCCAAGGAATTTGCCAACATGATCGTCGCACAGCAGGGGTATGAAGCCAACGCGAAGGCGTTGACGACGCTTAACCAGGTATCCCAGGCAACAATCCAGATGATGACCTAGATTCGTTTGATTGGCTGATCGAGTTGTTAGCTTACGATTAGAGCCTCCCGTCAGGGGAAACCTCTCCTGGCGGGAAGGCACTAGCCGGTTGCCGTCTCTCATGGCTGTCTCACCAGCCAAGAGAGTTGCGTGGCCAGCTCGTGCTCGTGTTTAACCCATGTAAAAACAATCATCTAGCCTCTGCCTAGGACGGCGCGCCGATAGTTGTAGTAGCGTCTTGCATTCCGGCCCTTCGATTGCATTTAGATTTTGTGCAATCGCTCCACCCATTGTCATACCGGCAGATCGGCGCCAGAGGTTTTGGCATATTCATGTCGGATGCATGGAACCAGGAGCGCTCGAGGGTTCAATGAACGCAACAGCCCAGAAGCTGGAACCGGAAGCTACTCCTATTTCGACGACCCTCTCGGTCCCGACGCCGAGTGAGCAGGATCCGCTCGACCTCATGCCATGGTTGCCGTTTACCCTCAGCCTGGAACTGCCCGTGGCGCGGTTTACGATTGGCGACCTGCTGACGCTATCTCAGGGCTCGATCGTGGAGACAGCCTGTCACCATACCAGTGACGTACCACTGCGCGTCAACCACATTTTGATCGGTTGGACGGAGTTTGAAGTCATCGGCGACAGAATTGCCGTGCGTATTACGGACCAGGCATGATTGTAAAGATTCGAATTCCGCGCTTCTCACTTCCCAGCTTTCCGGCTGGTCCGACCGCGCTGGCGTTGACTCCAGCGCCTGCAGGTGCGTCGTTTCATGCCATGCTCACGGACTGTGCTGAGGATTGGGTGGTGCATCATTCACCCCGTGCGGCAACGCTTCCTGAGCGTGCAATTACGCGACAACTGCAGCGGCCAGCTCCCGGAATGATGCAGAGCGCGTGGTCCTGGCTGCATAGAAAATACGCACTGACCGGAACCAAGCGATTGCGAGTCGCCGAGACCGTCTCGCTCGGAGAAAAGCGATTTGTTGCGCTCGTCCGTGTCGAGGACTGCGAGTTCCTGATTGGAGGAGGCGCATCTGGCGTGTCGCTGCTTACCCAGTTAGGGAAGGTGTCAGGTGCGACCAATGCACTGCAATCGGACTTGGGCGTTGAGGGGGATTCGCAATGACCCACCGCCTGTTGCGAAGTCTCGCAATGCTGCTATCTCTGCTGCTGGGCAGCGTGGCCCCCGTGGCCGCGCAAACTCGTGTTGCTACTCCTGGAAGCGGCACTTCACAGTTCACCGGCAGGCAGCTTCATACAACTTCCGCAGCGACGGTTGTCCCGAAGCATACTATCTCCAACACATCACCGAGGATCACAAAAAACCCAGTGCCTCCTGCTCCGGCCGACATTGGCGGAGTATTGCAGTTTCCAGGAACAACCGGCGGATCGGTGCCGTGGTCGGTGGTTGTACTGCTCACTGCTCTCACCCTGATCCCTTCCGTCCTCGTTTGCATGACCCCGTTTGCGCGCTTGCTGATTGTCTTTCATTTTCTACGTCAAGCCCTGGGGCTTCAGACGACGCCTTCCAACCAGACGCTGATTGGGCTTTCGCTCATCCTAACCTTCTTTCTCATGCAGCCTGTAGCCAACCAGATATATCAGGAATCCTACATCCCGATGCAGGCAGGCCAAATAACCTCCATCGATGCTCTGGGCCGCGCGGAAGACCCGATACGCCATTTCATGGCTCACTATGTACGAGACAAGGATGTAGCGCTGTTTGTCGATCTGGCCAAGGAACCCCATCCCGCATCCATGAACGACGTATCAATGCGTGTTTTGCTACCTGCTTACATCTTGTCGGAATTAAAAGCCGGCTTTCAGATCGGCACCGTTTTGTTTCTACCCTTTCTGATTGTGGACATGGTGGTGGCTTCCATCACAACGTCCGTGGGCATGTTGCAGTTGCCGCCTGTCGTCATTTCAACCCCACTCAAGCTTCTGCTCTTCCTGATGGTAGATGGATGGCACCTTCTAATCGGCTCGCTAATGAGGAGTTTCAACTAATACTATGGGCGTCGATCAAGTAGTCATGCTGGGAAGAATGATGATGCAGGAGGTAATGATCCTGGTCGGCCCGATCCTGATCGTGGCGATCACCGTCAGCCTGGCGGTGAACGTGGTTCAGGTGCTTACATCGCTGCAAGACACAACAGTCTCCACGGTGTCCCGTTTGCTTGCCACGGGAAGTGCTCTCTTCCTCATGATGCCGTGGATGTGGCGTCATCTGGTGCAATACACGCTGAATGTCTTCTCCGACTTTCATGGGTACCTTCAATGATTCAGATACCCTTGCTCACGATCATCAGCGGAGTACTAACCATCAGTGTGCGCCTGACGGGGCTGATGCTCTTCGCGCCATTCTTCGGAAGCGTCGCAATTCCTACGCGGGTAAAGGCGATCCTGGTGCTGGCGATTACGCTTCTGTTGTACCCAACGGTGGGTCACGACATCGGCACCTACAATATGGCCCAGTGGCCGCTGCTGATCTTCATGGAATTTCTAATCGGAGTGGGTATGGGGATCGCAACCAACATTGTCTTCGAGGCGGTCCAACTCTCCGGACAGGTGCTGGGCGTCCAGATGGGCTACTCTCTTGTAAATATCCTCGATCCGCAGACCCAGGTCGATACCACGGTGATCTCGGTTTTCTATCAAAGCATCGTCATGTTGTTGTTTCTTCGAATGGATGTCCATTACTGGCTTCTGCGCGCGATCGGCAACAGTTTCGTCTACATGCCGCTTGGCACTACCCATCTAAGCAGCCTGTTCACCATGGCCGTCCTGAAGTTGGGTGGTGAGATCTTCGGCCTGGGGGTTCAGATTGCAGCGCCGGTGCTCTCGGCTACGCTGGTCGCGGATATTGTGCTTGGCCTGCTTGGCAAGGCATCCCCGCAATTGCCACTCATGCTGCTTGGACCGGCAATCAAAAGTCTTTTGGGTCTCACCATATTGATCGCGACGTTGAAATACTGGCCCGACCTTTTCCGTGGGCTGTTCCTTAGTACGCTGGCGGACGGCGAACGCATTCTCCACCTGGCACGATGAGGCACAATGGCTGAATCGAACAAGACCGAACAAGCGACACCCCAGCACCGGCAAAAGTCGCGGGAAAAGGGCATGGTCACGCGTTCTCGCGAACTGACCAGCGCTTTGTCTATGGTCGCGGTCGCAGGCGTAGTGGCACTCACGGCCCAGCAGGCGATCTATCACTGGACGGATTTCTTCCGCAATGCGCTGGATTCTGCAAGTACCGAATCGATCCAGGCAGGTGGGCCGCTTCTCTTCTGGACCAGTGTGGAGACGCTGCGCTGGACGGTTCCAATCCTTGCCGCCGCGTTGGCTGCTTCACTTGCGGCAGGGTATGCGCAGGGAGGCTTCGTCTTTGCCCCAGAGGCCTTATCGATCAAACCGGACAGGATGAGTCCTGCAGCAAAACTCAAGCAGCTGTTCTCCCTTACAGGGGTCAGCACCACTCTCAAGTCTCTACTGCCATTCTTCGCCATTGGCTGGATTGGATATGCGTGCATCCGAGACCACTGGGGAGAGATATTATCGAGTTCCTATTCCAACTCGCACTCCTTCGTCCATATGGTCAGCAGTATGCTGCTGGAGGTCTGTTGGAAGTCCGGCATTGTTCTTGTCATATGGGCCGGCGCGGACTACCTCATGCTCTGGCTAAAGAGCGAAGGCGATCTGAAGATGAGCCGCCAGGAAATCCGCGACGAGATCAAGCAGTCGGAAGGCAATCCGGCGAACAAGGCCAAAATCCGCAGGCTGCAGCGACAATCGAGGCGCAGGCAGATGATCAAGGCGGCGGAAACCGCGACAGTGGTTATCACCAACCCCACCCACTACGCGGTCGCACTGCGCTATGAGATGGCTATGTCCGCCCCCATCGTGGTTGCAAAGGGTATGAACCTGCTGGCGCAGAAGATTAAGGAGATCGCATGGAATCACGACATCCCGGTGATGGAAAACCGGCCGCTTGCGCAAGCGCTCTACAAAGGCGCTGAAGTGGGAGATTCTATCCCATCGACTCTGTACCACGCAGTCGCAGAGATTCTGGTCATGGTCTACAAGGCCCAGGCTGAAGTAAAACAACGCGAGGCTCAAAGGAGAGCATCCGCTAACCTTCAAGGAGAAATGAGATCCCTGTGAGCAACAAGTCCGGACTAATAACCTCGCTCCGCGCATCCGGCGATTGGATTATTCCAACCGCTGCGGTGGCCCTGGTGTTTGTGATGCTTGTGCCCTTGCCAAGCATCGTCCTCGACCTGTTGCTGACAGTAAGCATTACAGCTTCAGTGCTGGTCCTGCTGACAGCAATACAAATTCTGCGTCCAGTGCAGTTCTCTGTGTTTCCCAGTCTCATCCTTTTATTGACATTGATGCGTTTGTCGCTGGATTTGGCCAGTACGCGACGAATCCTGCTGCACGGAAACGAAGGGACTTCAGCCGCTGGAAAGGTGATTGAGGCATTCGGCCAGTTTGTGGTTGGCGGCAACTATATCGTTGGCTTTGTCATCTTTTTGGCGCTCATTGCGATTCAATATCTTGTGGTCAGCCACGGCGCTGTTCGTACCGCCGAGGTGTCAGCCCGATTCACACTCGACGCCATGCCGGGCAAGCAGATGGCCATCGACTCTGACCTGAATACCGGGCTCATCACCGCGGACCAGGCCCGCGCGCGTCGCGATGCAGTGGCCGCCGAAGCAGAGTTCTGTGGCTCTATGGATGGCGCAGCCCGCTTCAGTCAACGAGATTCGTTGGCCACTATCCTCATCATGGTCATTAATATCGTTGCTGGATTGCTCATCGGAGTATTTCAGCAGGGCATGGACTTTGCCCAAGCCGTAAAGACATACACCATCCTGACCGTGGGCGACGGACTGGTGGCGATTATCCCGGCGCTGCTGGTTTCCGTGGCGGGCGGCATCGTGGTCACGCGCGCTTCCTCTGACCAGTCCCTCGGCGTGGACATTCGCAAGCAGATGTTCAAGACCTCACGTCCGCTGTGGATTGTCAGCGGAGTGTTACTGGCTCTCGCCCTCATTCCCGGTATGCCGAAGTTCGCCTTCTTCTCCCTGGGCGGAATCACGATGTTGGCGGCTTGGAAGAAGAAGCCCGGTACCGCCGACGAGCCCGCCGCTGGAGCCAAGGCTGCCGCGGCTAAACCAGGAACACCGTCCATGGACCCTATGGATGCGGTGCTAAAACTGGACGATCTAATGCTGGAAGTGGGCATCGGCCTGGTGCCGCTGGTTGACGCAAAGCAGGGAGGCCAACTGCTGGCGCGGGTGAAATCGCTGCGCAAGAACCTGGCACAACAACTGGGCTTCCTGGTGCCGTCTATCCATATTACGGACAATCTATCGCTCAAGGAAAGAGAGTATGTCGTCTACCTGCGAGGTGTGGAAATTGCACGGTGGGAGATGCGGCGCGACCGTCTGCTGGCCGTAAATTCCAATCCAAAGCCCGGCGATATACCGGGCCAGGAAACACGCGAGCCTGCGTTCGACTCTCCCGCCAAGTGGATTGCGCCCGACATGCAGGCACAGGCCATTACCGCGGGTTACGCCGTGGTCGACCACACATCGGTATTGGCAGCCCATCTCGCCGAACTGATCAAGCAGAACGCACACGACCTATTGACGCGTCACGAAACCAAGCGGCTGGTGGATCGCCTCTCGGACTCCCATCCGAAGCTGGTGGAGGAGTTGACCCCGAAGCTGATGAGCCTGGGAGAGGTGCAGAAGGTGCTGCAGCAGTTGCTGCGAGAGCAAGTCTCGATTCGGGACCTCGGCACAATTCTGGAAGCGCTTGTGGAAGCGGCCGCCATCAACAAGAATCCGGTTCACCTTGTGGAGGCCGCCAGGCACTCGCTTGGACGTGCGCTGATTCGGCCGTTGCTGAACGAGCGTGGCCAGCTAAATGTAGTCACACTGAATCGCGCGATCGAAGAGGAGTGTTCCGGTACTTCTTCACAACACCCGCAACTGTCCTCGGGCGGGGCGATGCAGGTGTCCGTGGCGCGCAGGGTTCTGGACGGATTACGTGCCATGCTGGGCGACCAGATCGCGATGGCGCCTCCCGTTCTGTTATGCGCGTCACCCGGACGGTTTTATCTGAAGCGTTTGCTGGAGCCATTTCTTCCCAAAATTGTTGTGATATCGCCGTCGGAGATTCCTCCGATGACGCAAGTGCAGTCCCTAGGCTCGGTTGGATGAAAAGACTGAATACTTACACGCTCGATGAGGTGAACCTATGACGCAAGCAGAAGTGGCCTATAAGACAAGCGCGGAGGAAGTCAATGATCGCAATGAACTTGTGATGCAGGAGCTTTCCCAGGTCTACTACATTGCCTCTCGAATTCGCGAGAGGCTTCCACAGCACGTGGAGCTGGAAGACCTTGTGAATGCGGGCGTTCTCGGCCTGCTCGAAGCTAGCCGGACCTTTGATTGTTCTAAAAATGCCCAGTTCAAGACCTTTGCCAAGTTCCGCATCCGCGGCGCAATCCTGGATAGCCTGCGCGATGCCGATTGGGGTTCACGTTACCTGCGCAAGAGGGGACGCGAGATTGCGGATGTTACCTCGCAACTCGAAGGCAGACTCGGACGGCATCCTGTCGATACCGAGATCGCAGAGGAGATGCATATAGAGATTGATCGTCTGCGCAAAATCATGCAGCAGCTCGATGGGCTTCATTTGGCAGGCCAGCAGATGGCGGTTTCCAACGACAGCTCGGAATCGTTGGATGTGATCGAATCCGCACCCAACCTGGACGATCCCGATCCATTCGATCTATGCCTGCAGGGAGAAAGAAAAGCTCATCTTGCTGAAGCCATTGCAAAGCTCAGCGAGAGGGAGCAGCTCATCCTCTCCCTCTATTACCGGGAAGAGCTCACTATGAAGGAGATTGCAGAAGTCGTGGGGATGTCTCTATCGCGGGTATCCCAGATTCGCCAAGCGATGATGAACAAACTTAGAGAGTCGCTCGCCCACCTTCGCGAGCGACCGGCCGTCACAAGTATGGCAGCAGGAGGACACTTTGGGCGAGCCTAGTCAGCAACAAGTTGAGTCATCGGTTCAGGAGTCGCGACCCGAAAGGACGCAGAATGGGGGAAAGATGCAGCGCTCCATATATCCCTGCAATTTTCGATCGGCTGGACGTTTATCCAATGAGAATGCGCGCGCGCTAACCGCGATTCATGAGACGTTCGCGCGGCATCTTGCCAGTTCCCTGGAAGCTTATCTGGGAACAAACCTGAAGATAAAGCTATTAATGTTGGACCAGATCTCTTTCAAGGACCACATAGCAGACATACCGCCTTTCAGCTACATCTCACCGTTTTACCTCAACACGATTCCAGGTACCATGCTTGTCGAGTGCGGCATCGATCTCATCTTTCCGACAATCGAGCTGCTTCTGGGAGGTTCAGGTATGTCAGTGAACGAAGCCCGTGAACTCTCGGAGATTGAAGAAGAACTCATACAGGATCTGACGTCGATGATTGCCCGGCAAGCCGAATACGCATGGGAGATACCGGACATGTCCCTGGTGGCAAACCGGCGTCTCGACTCCTCGGCCATGCATCAGTTCTGTCCGCCGAACGAAAAGGTCACTCTGGTTAAATTCGAGATCGATATGGTTGACACTACCGGGTACTTTCAACTGATATTTCCTACCTCCTTTGTCAATTTTCTTATCAAGCAGAGCAAAGTCGAGCAGCCGCAAAAAAAAGGGGAATTGAAGTACTTCCCGACCGCAACAATCCGGGAACGCATACTGGATTGTGATGTGTCGGTGGCTGCCGATCTTCCCAGCATGAAGGTTTCCGTGCGCGACCTAGTGGGGCTACAGCCAGGATGCGTTCTGAAACTGCGGGCACCCGTCCGTACGCCGGGGATGCTGACCGTAGGTGGACGAGAGATATTTGAAGCAAATCCGGTTAGAAACGGCGCGCAAAAGGCAGCACAGGTCGGCCGCCGGGTACAACCATTAGGCTGGGGAAAGGAATAGGGATTATGGACAATAAGAGCAACAAAATGATGGCGCGGATATTTGCTGAGGCTCTTGCCTCCTCTCTGGCCGATGCGCTGACCAAAGCGGCGGGGTTACCCTCACAACTCAAGGTCCTGGATAATCCTGACCTCGGCATTCGGCAAGGGCAGCCGATCCATTTTCGGCTGACTGCCGACGGCGCGCTGCACGGGGAATGCTTTGTCGAGGTATACGAACCGCAAGCTGCGGAACTCGGTTCGAAGATATTGAAGCAGCCGGCAGCGGCCTTCCGTGAGGATCATGCAGAGGCGCTGGCAGAGGTCATCTCCACAGCCGCCGCGGGACTCACGATCTCTCTCTCGGATAAGTTCGGCGAGCTCAACTTTAAAGTGGATCGTATTGCGGACCTGGCGTTCGGCGGCATGCTGGTTGTGCCACTTTCAGCCTCTATGGAGGAACGGCCAGATGTGTCTTTGCTGCTCTATTTCGACGGCGAATTTCTCGAGGCCCTGACATCCCATGGATACACAAATGATCCTGCCGAAAACGGAGTGACTCCTATCGATCCAGTCAATCTCAAGATGGTGATGGATGTTGAGTTGAATGTGTCGCTTCGATTTGGTCAGCGTCAGTTGCCGCTGCGTGAAGTCCTGGAATTGGCAAGCGGATCGGTGATCGATCTGGATCGCCAGGTGGACGACCCCGTTGAACTGCTCCTGGATGGAAAAGTAATTGCCCGAGGGGAGGCCGTTATAGTGGACGGCAACTATGGGTTACGAGTCACGGAAGTACCGCATCCGATAGCGGCCCATATTTAGAAGTTGACCTTTCAGGGGGTATGCACGATGAAATTCTCACTTGGATCCTTGCTGCCGGGCGTTGATCGCGGATGGAAGAGTATGTACTCGATATGTGCTCTCCAGACGTGCCAGAACACGCTCCTTATGCGAAGCATCCAAAGTCGCGTCGGCATCAACGTCGGTCAACTCTGGTACTGCAGTGTGGATTGCTTTGCTACGGCCGCACGCAAACGGTTCTCCATGCTTTCGGGTGCAAGCATCCTGGAGATGCCGCATCACCCGCGTCTGTCCATCGGTCTTGTAATGCTTTCCAAAGGCTATCTAACGGACGATCAGCTTCGATGTGCCATGGCTGAGAGCCGTTTGCACGGTGAAGAATTGGAGGCTGTCCTGATCCGTCTTGGACTGGTCAGCGAGAGGCAGCTGGCTACGGCGAGGGCTGCGCAGTGGGGGTATCCAATTCTTGGACAGGATCGTATGGGACAACCAGTCGAGGCAGATATACCCCCAACCTTGCTGCATACATGCACGGCGGTGCCGCTGCACTGTTCCGAGGCGGCGAAGCGTTTCCTCCTGGGTTTTGTGTATAGGGTAGAACACACTCTTCTTAATTCTTTGGAGCAGATCACGGGCTTCAGGGCAGAGCCATGCTTCATCACAGCAACGGAGTTCCGAGAACAAATGAGGCGTCTGACGACTGTGCACGGTTGCGAAGAAGTGGTCTTCGACGATCCAAATTCGCCGGTGGAAATGGCAAATATGGTGGCCGGTTTTGCCGTTGAAGTCGCCGCAAGGGAAGCGACCTTCACACAATGCCGGGAATATGCCTGGACAAGACTCACCGGCAAGCGACGGAAGATCGACGTGCTGTTTCGTGTCAAAAATATGGCCGAAACTGGAAAAAAGAGAAATTTCCTCGTGCCGATGGAGAACATCCGCTCTTTCGGCTAAAAATACTGCCGCAACTTGCCGATATCTGTGCCAGGTGGTCGCACAGTGCCGACAAGGATAGTTTCCAGGAACCAAACTCGACGGAATCAGTTGGTTGAGCTCCAGCCGTTGCAGGCTGAGTTTGTCCAGGATCATCCCGATATACCTGTACTGTCTAAAACACTACTTCTGCTGGAACTTATGGTTCAGGAACCCTGTGTCGATCTTCGTGAGATTTCTCAACTGGTGCTCTCCGACCTCGGCGCTACCTTGCAGATAATGCGGAAGGTTAGTCTGGAATATCGCAACACGGAAGACCACCCCACTCGAATTGAGGATTGCATCTCGGCTCTAGGTCTGGAGGCTTGCCTGAAGGCAGTATCGGCGCAAACTATCGCTCAAGATGGCAGGCAGTATGCTATCGCTGAATTCTGGGACCATTCCAGGGAGATTGCGCAGCTTTCCCGGCAGGTTGCAGAAGAGATGCTTGATGGATATCCCGAGGAGGCCTACACGGCCGGCCTGTTTCATGCGATGGGTTTGCTGCCAGAGCTTCTGGGATGGAAAGAACCCAGCGGGTCAGATGCCGCGCTGATTGGACTCAGGCTTGCCACCGGTTGGTCGTTACCACACAGCGTGACCGAGTTCTTTCGTGAAATCCACTTTCCAGGCTACCCCGCGCTGTGGTCCGTTATTGTGCGCGAGGCCCACCAGCGTGCTAACAGGTCGTCCATCGATTGCCCCTTTGAACAAGGCCTTCGTCCCCAC
>CAIZFH010000126.1 GCA_903932155.1 uncultured Granulicella sp.
GGCTGCTGCAGGGTAGCCGCTGGCTCCTATTCGCGGTGGATGGGCTGCTGCAGGGTAGACGCTGGCTCCAATTCACGGTGGATGGGCTGCTGCAGGGTAGCCGCTTGCTCCAATTCACAGCGGATGGGCTACTGCAGGGTAGCCACTGGCTCCAATTCGCGGCGAATGGGTTACCGTAGGGTAGCCACTGGCTCTAATTCACAGCGGATGGACTACTGTAGGGTAGGCATTCGCTCTTACCAGTGGATGGAGCTGGACAGATTAGATAGCGGTTACAGTTCACGCCAACAGCGTTGGCTCGGGTTGCCGAGACGGTCCGATAAGCCCGGAAGGCGAGCCTGTCACGAATCTTGTGTGAGGGGTCATAACGAAGCCCGTTGAGTTGGGCAGGAGAGCGTTATGACGATCCGTGAAGAGTTGCTTGACGAGCTATTGGCTGGGCGCGACCCGGCCTCTGTGATGCGCCATGACGGTTTGCTTGGCGACCTGAAAAAGGCGTTGCTGAACCGCTTGATGGCCTCGGAATTCGATCTGCACATGTCCGAGGAGGTCGCGTCAGGTAAGATCGGGAACCACCGCAACGGCGCGACGCGTAAGCGTGTCCTGACGGATGACGGGCATGTGGAGGTGACGATCCCTCGCGACCGGGCAGCCCGCTTCGACCCTGTATTGATTGGCAAATATCAGCGCCGGCTGCCCGGCTTCGACGATAAGGTGATCTCGCTTTACGCGCGCGGCATGAGCACACGCGAAATCCAAGGTCATCTACAGGAGATTTATGGCGCGGAGGTGTCGCCGCAGTTGATCAGTACCGTGACCGACGCGGTGTCTGCCGAAGTGTCAGAATGGCAGTCGCGGCCGTTGGACCCGATGTATCCGGTGGTGTTCTTCGACGCCATCCGTGTGAAGGTGCGCGACGAGGGTATGGTGCGCAACAAAGCGGTCTACCTTGCATTGGCGATCACGCCTGATGGCCGCAAGGTCGTGCTGGGGCTTTGGATCGAGCAGACGGAAGGGGCCAAATTCTGGCTGCGGATGCTCAACGAGCTCCGCAACCGCGGGCTGACCGACATCCTGATCGCGGTGGTCGATGGCCTGAAGGGCTTCCCCGAGGCGATCGCCGCCGCCTACCCGAAAGCGCAGGTGCAGACCTGCATCGTGCACCTGATCCGCAATTCGTTGTCGTATGTTTCGTGGAGCGACCGGCGCGAGGTGGTGGCGGCGCTGAAACCGATCTACACCGCCCCAACCGAGAAAGCTGCGCTGGAGGCCCTGGATGCCTTCGAAACCGGCCCCTGGGGCAAGAAATACCCCACCATCGCGCCGGCCTGGCGACGGCAGTGGGAGCAGGTAATTCCGTTCTTTGTCTTCCCCGCAGAGGTGAGAAAGATCATCTACACGACGAACGCGATCGAAAGCCTCAACAGCAAGATACGCTCCGCCGTACGAAGCCGCGGTCACTTCCCGACCGACGAGGCGGCCACCAAGCTCCTGTACTTAGTCTTGCGCGGCGTAAGCAAAGACTGGAAAATGCCGCAACGTGAGTGGACCGCCGCGAAAACACAATTCGCCGTTCTGTTCGGCGAACGATTCACCGGCGAGTGAGGGACTGATTTGAAACCGACCCCTCACACAAGATTCATGACAGGCTCCCGGAGGTCTGAATCCCGCAATCAAACAAACAACTTCAACCGGATGCGTGAACCTTTGTTAACATCCGGCTGTAGCCCAACGGCGTCCCGTGGGCATACCGCGTGGACCAGCAAAGCCGATCACATCCTGCCGAGGCAGCGAAACCCGGCGCACTCGTGATCGAAGCCGACACCGCCGACGCAACTTGCTCCGTCCGCCGTCCCCCGCTATGCCCCCGGCATGAACTGGCTCACCGAATACGTCCGGCCGAAGATTCGCACCCTGTTCGCGCGCTCATCCGTGCCGGACAACCTGTGGCACCAGTGCCCAGCGTGCCAGCAGATGATCTTCCACCGCGACCTGACGACCAACCGCAAGGTGTGCCCGCATTGCGGCCACCATATGCGGATCGGCTCCACCGAACGGCTGGACTGGACGTTCGACGAAAACGCCTACACGCGCATAGAGCTGCCCAAAAGCCTGGTCGATCCGCTGAAATTCCGCGACACCAAACGCTATGCCGACCGGCTGCGCGAAGCCCGCGAGAA
>CAIZFH010000127.1 GCA_903932155.1 uncultured Granulicella sp.
AACATCATGGATGCGCACGGCCCCTTGCTCGTCATGGGAGCCGTACTCATCGTCGCCGGCATTCAGCTCCTCGCCATCGGCCTCCTCGGCGAGCTCCAGGTACGCCACTACTACACCACAGACCACCGCGTCCCCTACGCCATCGAGCGCCTCGTCCGGCTCCGCACCCCGGAGATGCCCGGCATGCTCTCCGACAACTAGTTCGCAGTCTTTTGCTGCACAACCTCAGCCCACCCAGATAAATTTATCGGGTGGGCTTTCCCTTGTACGTATGTTGATATATCTATACTCACGCTCAACTCTAAATGTCATAATCATCGCGCCAACTTGCCAACTTGCCATCACTGCGAAGCAGTGGCCAACTCGCTGCTTTTGATCAAAACTCTCTCTTTTTGCCTTAATCAACTGTAGAACAGATAAACTAACCTTCGGAGGTCATATGATGCACACAATCTGGCTCGTTCTCTTCTACACCTGGTGCGCCTCCGAGATTCTGCTCGTCATCCGCTCCCGCGCCCAAAAGAAAACCGGCCATCAACTCCGCGACCGCGGCTCCCTCGCCATCCTCTGGGCTACCATCTCCATCTCCATGTTCATCGGCATCTTCGTCGGCGAGAGCCTTCCCCACAACATCCCCGGCGCACAACACACTCTCCGAGCCATCGCCCTCGCCATACTCATCCTCGGCATCATCATCCGTTGGGGAGCCATCATCAAAATGGGCCGCGCCTTCAGCATCAACGTCGCCCTCCACAAAGACCAGCACGTCATCCAATCCGGCCTCTTCCACTTCATCCGCCACCCTTCCTATCTCGGTATGCTCATCATCTTCTTCGCCACCGCCCTCAACGAGCGCAACTACTACTCCATCGCCATCATCCTCATCCCCATCATCGTCGCGCTCCTCTACCGCATCCACGTCGAAGAGCTCGCCCTCCGCGAAGGCTTCGGCGCAGAGTACATCGAATACTCAAAGCGCACCAAGCGATTGATTCCCTTCATCTACTAAACTGTCATCGGGAGAAAACTCCGCATGAACCGTCGTCATTCGCTCCTTTCATTCCTGCTCGTCGCCGTCACCTGCATCATCGCCTCCGCACAACAGCCCTCCATCGCCTTCGAGCGCGTCAAGCATCTCCGCCACGGCATCAACGCCTCCGAGTGGTTCTCTCAGCACCCGTCCGACTACTCCGCCGCGCGCACCGCCAAGTACACCGACGACGCCGACCTCGCCCTCATGGCCAAGCTCGGCTTTGACAGCGTCCGCCTCAGCATCGACCCCGTCCCCCTCGAAGCCGACCCACACAACGCCGAAGGCTTCAACCCCGATTTCCTCGCCCGCCTCGACCACGTCGTCGACACCGTCCTCTCCCACAACATGGCCATCCAGATCGACATCCACCCCGAAGGCGATTACAAAAAGGACATCCGCACCAGCGACGAGGCCGTCACGCGCTTCCTCAACCTCTGGCAACGCCTCGCCACCCACTACGCCACACGCTCGCCCGACCTCACCTTCTTTGAAGTCATGAACGAGCCCGAGCTCACCGACCGCACCCACTGGGCCCTCGTCCAATCCCGCGCCGTCGAAGTCATCCGCAAAGCCGCCCCCCAACACACCATCATCGTATCCGGCGCTAACTGGTCCTCGCTCCCCGATTTCTTTGCGCTTCAACCGCTTGCCGACCAAAACCTCATCTACAACTTTCACTTCTACGATCCCCACACCTTCACCCACCAGGGCGCAACATGGAGCACCTCCTGGTTCCGCTACACCCACGACATCCCCTACCCGGCCACCGAAGACTCCATGCCCGCCGTCCTCGCCCAACTACCCGACGCGTTCTCCCGCTACGAGGCCGAGAGCTACTTCCTCGACCACTGGGACGCCCACCGCATCCGCCTCATGATCGACGCCGCCGCCGAATGGGGCAAGGCCAACAACGTCCCGCTCCTCTGCAATGAGTTCGGCGCATACCGCGCCCACACCGACAAGGACTCCCGCCTGCGCTG
>CAIZFH010000128.1 GCA_903932155.1 uncultured Granulicella sp.
GTGCATACGTCCGTGTACACTGCGTCCGCTCCTGTCACCGCCTTCACCGGGTCCTGCATCAGCGTGATGCTGCCGCCGGTCTGCTCACTGATCTCGATCGCCTTGTGGATGATCTCCAGCTTGGGTGCGAATCCCTTGGGAGTGGCAACCGTGCAGTGTACGCCAAGCTGCGCCGCCGTCAGCATCAGCGAATGGCATACGTTGTTGCCGTCGCCCACGTAGGTAAAGTGCAGTCCCTCCGCCGAGCCGAAGCGCTCCTCCAGCGTGAAGAAGTCCGCAATCGCCTGGCACGGATGCTCCAGGTCAGACAGCGCATTGATCACCGGGATGCGAGAGCACGCTGCCATCTCCGTAATCGTATCGTGCGAGTAGGTGCGTAGTACGATCACACTCATCCAGCGTTCCACATTGTGCGCCATGTCAGGCAGCGACTCGCGCTCGCCCAGCGGAGACTGCGTCTGGTCCACGAACAGCGCATTGCCCCCCAGCGTGTTAATCGCCGCCTCAAAGGTCAGTCGTGTGCGTAGCGATGCCTTCTCAAAGAACAGCACCATCTGCCGTCCGTCCAGAGAGTGGCGAAAGTCCTCGGGATTGCCCTTCACCGCATGCGAAAGCTCCATGATGGCCGCCATCTCCTCTACCGTCAGGTCGGCGATGGAACACAGGTCGCGCCCGCTTAAACGCTTGGATGCCTCGGAAAATGCGCTGTCAGACTGGATGCCTAGTTGCTTGGAGGAACGCGACGTCTCCGCGTTGGCGTCCGGCTTCGGATTCATCATGACGGTTTTACTACCCATGGGAATTTTCTCCTGCCGGCGCTCGACCGGCCAATGCTGCACTGTTCAATGTAAGCGTGGTCAGAATTCCATCCAGCGCCGCAATGGCACGGTCTACATGCGTGCGCTCAACGATGAATGGCGGCAAAAATCGCAACACTGTCTCGCTGGTGCGATTCACAATAATATGCTGGTCCAGCATCGCCGCAGCCGCGCGCTTGGCCAACTCCTCCGAGTCAAGCTCGATGCCCAGCATCAGCCCCATGCCGCGCACCGCGGTAATGCAATCATGCTGCTTTCGCAACCACTCCAGCCGTTCCTTGAAGTAGCCGCCCACATCGCGTATGTGTGTCAGCAGGTTCGTCTGCTTCATGGTATCGATCACTGCAATAGCAACCGCGCACACCAGCGGCCCGCCGCCAAACGTCGTCCCATGCATGCCAGGCGTAAATGCGCGCGCAGCCTCATCCGTGCACAACATCGCTCCGATCGGCAATCCGCTCGCCATCGGCTTGGCCACCGTCGTAATGTCCGGCAGAATCCCGTAGTGCTGGTAGGCAAACCACTCTCCCGTGCGCCCCATGCCAGACTGGATCTCGTCGGCCAGCAGCAGCGCTCCGGTCGAATCGCACAGTTCCCGTGCCGCCGTTATAAACTCCTTGCTAACCGGACGCACTCCACCCTCGCCCTGCACCGCCTCGATGCAGATGCCGCAAACAGCTTCGGCGTGCGCCTCGCTAAACTTCGCGCGCAGGTCGGCCACATCGTTGAAGCGCACAAACTCCACGCCCCCCATCACCGGCTCAAATGGCACGCGATATTTTTCCTTGTGCGTCGTCGCCACCGCGCCCATTGTCCGTCCGTGGAAGCTCTGCTCCACCGCCAGGAATCGCGTCCCAACCCTCTTCCCTTCGGCTCGCAGCAGCCCGGCATGCGCCCGTGCCAGCTTCAGCGCAGCCTCCCACGCCTCCGTGCCGGAGTTGCAGAAGAACACGCGGTCCAGCCCGCTCATCTCCGTCAACCGCAGCGCCAACTCCGCCGTGTGCTCGTGATAGAACAGGTTTGAGGTATGCAGCAACCGCTTGCTCTGCGACGCAATCGCCGCATCCACTGCAGGATGCGCGTAGCCCAGCGCCATCACGCCGATCCCACTCAACAGGTCCAGGTACTCGTCGCCCTGCTCGTCGCGCAGAGTCACGCCGCTGCCACCCATAAAAAGCAGTGGGATGCGTTGGTACGTCTGCAGCATCAGCTTCTGTTCTGCCGCCTGGATCGATGCCAGCTTCAGTTGACCTTCCTGCATAGGATCGCTCATGCCACCATGACCTCCGTTCCATCGTTGACCTTGGTCGAGCATAGGTCTGGTAATAAATACGCCACTTCAGCCGGCAGAATGCGCACCCGCTTTACGCCGTGGGTCAGCGCGTCGCGGCAAGCGTTCAGCTTCGGCAGCATACCGCCGGTAACAACCCCCTGCCGTTCCAACTCCGGAACGTCCTTCAACGACAGCCAGCGCATCACCTCGCCGTCCGCTCCCTTCACGCCGGGAACATCGGTCA
>CAIZFH010000129.1 GCA_903932155.1 uncultured Granulicella sp.
CCACTATGGGATCGCGCCCTGCGAAAGCACAGCCCGAAGCTGCATGCCGCGATAGTCAGGTGCTTCCCATCGTACCGGGCTGCCATCGAGGCGGCTGGAATGGACTACAAGAAGATCCGCCGCCACCAGCACTGGGATCGCTGCGATGTTCTGGATGCGCTGGACCAGAGAAGGCGCCAGGGAAAGCCGCTCAACTGCAAGGCCGTGGAACACGACAACTGCGGCCTGTGCCATGCGGCCAAGGAGATATTTGGGTCCTACCGCAAGGCCATTGAAGCGCTGGGGCTGGACTATGACTCCGTCCTGCTGGTCCCGAGCGACGTGTGGAGTCGGCAGCGGATTATTGAGCGATTCCACGCCTTGAAGCAGCAGGGCGCCGACTTGTGGATGGCGGCAACGCGTCGCCGCGAGCCTTATTTGGTGCTGATGGCCAGGAAGTATTTTGGCAGCTACGCGAAGGCTGCTTTGGCTGCCGGCATCGACGCCGCAGCGATCAAGGCGCCGCCCCGCCCGGTACTGCTGACCGCAGAGCAGATTGTCGAGACACTGCAGCGGTTGGGCCGGCAGGATGTATCCAACTTGCGTCCGTCTGCACTGGAAGCCCGCGATGCCCGCTTGGTCCCGACCTGCAAAGCCCGGTTTGGCTCCTACAGGCTCGCGATGACGGCGGCTGGGTTCGACTATGAGAAGATCGTGCCCGTTGGCAGGCCCCCGATGCGCCATCAAGAGGTATTGCGGTCGTTGCGGGAAATCGACAGTTGCGGGGACGACCTTCGCTTGTCGGCGGTGAAACGGGCCCATGGGCGTGTTCTCTACTCCGCCCGTCGCCGCTTTGGCACCTATCGCAAAGCCGTCCAAGCGGCGGGTCTGGGCTATCCACCCAAGAAACCGCTGCACCACTGGCCTTGGCCGCTGGTGCTGCAACGTCTTCGCGAGTTGCACCAGCAGGGCGAGAACCTAGAGCGTGCCGCTTTTGCCCGCAACCACGTGCCACTCTATGCCGCCGCGATCCACTACTATCGCAGTTATGTCGGGGCCGTCGGCGAGGCAGGATTGAACTACCGCGACATTCTCAAACATGCTCGCCAACTCGAACTTCGATCAGTTCAAAGAACGGAAACAGCGGCGTGAAGAGTCGAGGGTTCCCGCGGCCGCGTCTGAATCGTCACGATGGATGCTGGTTGGGCAAGAGGCGATACTATTCCTTGCAGGATGTCGATCTCGCAGGCTGAGTTCATCGCAAAGGAGCGTGTCGGCGCCGACACTGTCGGGCAGGTAGCTGTGAACCCGCCAGCCTCTGCTTTCCGACAAGTTGCGACTGCCGCACACTCTGCGACCGCCGAGCCATACTGTTCGCCTGTCGGCCCTGAGATCTCACCAGATAATTGGTGGCCAGGGATTGAGAGGATACGGCCATCCGCGCCTGAGATCGTCATCAAGCATCCATCGTCGGATGGACGCCCACAGCTTGGCGCTGCGAGCCGTGTCCATTGGAATTCCCATGAAAGCGCTGTTGAGTATCGCCCGAACCACCCCGCGATTTCTGTATGTCGCGATTAGCTCCATAAGCTCGCGGGTGACCGCATCGGCTTCCACGTCTTTGCAGTTGCACCAGACGTAGTGAAGGAGAACAGCCCA
>CAIZFH010000130.1 GCA_903932155.1 uncultured Granulicella sp.
GAAGAAGGGTGCGCGCATGACCAGCCATATTGCAGTGCCAGGACGGTTTCTTGTGTTTATGCCGACGGTCAATCACACCGGCGTATCGCGCAAGATCTCTTCGGACGCAGAACGGCAACGGCTGAAGCATATTCTGCTGAGCGAGAAGGGTGAGGCGTCGGGCGGCTTCATCGTCCGTACTGCGGCTGACGGCGCGAGTGAAGAGGAGTTGCGCAGCGATCTGCGGTTCCTGCTGAACCTGTGGGCGGACATCAAGACGCGGTCGGAGTCGAGCAAGTCGCCGGCACTGATCTATCACGATCTCAACCTGGTCGAGCGCATTCTGCGTGACCAAGTGACGGATAATTTCTCCGCGATCTGGGTCGATACAGAGGCCGACTATGAGCGAATTCTGCGTTTCCTACAGCGTTTTCAGCCGAGCCTGATCCGGCGTGTGAAGCTGTACACCAAGGAGACGCCGCTGTTTGAGCAGTTCGGTATCACCGAGGAGATCAACAAGGCTCTGCGGTCGAAGGTGTGGCTGAAGTCGGGCGGATCGATTGTGATCAATCAGACAGAGGCGCTGGTTGCGATCGACATCAATACCGGCAAGTTCGTTGGTAAGACGGCACGGCTGGAAGACACGATTGTGAAGACGAACCTGGATGCAATTCCTGAGATCGTGCGGCAGATCCGGCTGCGCGACCTGGGCGGCATCATCATCATCGACTTCATCGACATGGACGAGCGCAAGAACCGCAACCGGGTGATGGCCGCGCTGGAAGATGAGTTGAAGTACGACCGTGCGCCGTCGAAGGTGCTTCAGTTCAACGACTTCGGATTGGTCGCCATCACCCGCAAGCGGGTCAAGCAATCGCTGGAGCGGACGCTGTCGACCCCCTGCACGGTCTGCGAGGGCACGGGGATGGTGAAGTCGCCGGTGACAGTGTGCAACGATATCTACATCGAAATGCGCAAGATGCACAAGACGCTGGACCGCGGGGACATCATGCTGCGTGTACATCCCGAGGTGGTGAAACAACTGAAGACGTCGGGTGCGAAGTGGCTGCTTGAGATGGAGGAGATGGCCGGCAAGACGATTCTGGTGAAGAGCGACCCTGCCCTGCATCCGGAGCAGTTCGACATCCACTAACAATCGCCGATTAAAAGTTATCCAAATTGCGCAATAGCGCGTCTTACATTAGCAATGAGAGGATTGGGTTGTGCCGGGGAGAACCCGGCACAACAAACTCAGGCGATTCGGGTTAGAAACCGCGAAGGATTTTGTACACAAGAGGGAGTCCTACCAAATGAACATCCACCATCGTCTCTTCGGTATTGCCTGCCGCGCCGCGGCACTCAGCTTCGTGATGGCGGGAACGGCCTTGCTGGCGCATGCCCAGCAGGCTTCGTCCGTCTCGCCTGAGGTGAAGGCACCGCTCTTGCTGGCATCCGAATCCTCGCCGGCGAGCCTGGCCTCCACATATAGCAGTTCGTCCTCTTCTGACGTAGCTGCGGCCTCCGATTCCATAGCCCGTTTCAATATGCTGGGCAGTTCGCAGCCGCCGCCGCGCCGCCGCTATGGACGGCCCAACTACGCCAGCGGCAACAGCAACGCCGACGGATCGGAGAAGTACACGTTCCTGGCTGGCGGGGGACTCTCCGGGCCGATCGGCAACACCCATAAGTACGAGACGCCCAGCTACGGCTTCCAGGCTGGCTTCGGACGCAACTTCAACAAGACCTCCGGCGTGATATTCCAATTCGACTACGACCACTTCGGATTGCAGGGGGCAACGCTGGCAAACCAGACCTATCTCTACGACTACGGCTGTCCTGCAGCCCAAATCGCGAATGGCACTTGCGGCGTCTCAGGCCTTGATGGAAGCAACCACGTCTGGTCGTTTACGCTGAACCCCACCTTCACACTTCCGACTGAAGGCTCGCTGGGAGCCTACGCTGTGATCGGCGGCGGTTTTTATCACAAGGTCACCAACTTCACTGAACCTGGAACCGGGTACCAATACGATTATTATTGCGGTTGCTATCTTCCATACACGGCCAACCAGACGATCGACCATTACACCAGCAATGCAGCCGGGTTTAGCGGCGGATTTGGCGTCACCTACAAGTTTTCCAAGTTCTCCAACCAGCGGTTCTACATGGAGGCGCGGTACGTCTACATCGCCAACTCGCAACGGATTGGTGTCACAGCCGCTAACATCGCTACGACAACCTACAACGGGAACGATGCATACCCGGCAAACAGCAACCGCACTACCTTCATTCCGGTGAAAGTTGGCATCCGTTTCTAGGACGCGCACAGCTTGCTGCAAATTCGACGAGGCCCGGCCAACAGCCGGGCTTCGCTGCGTTGGGTAAATCTGTACGCTACGCACTCCACGGATTGATGAGCTTGACGCCGCAGTGTTCGAAGTCGTCGACATTCCTCGTCGCTACCGCAGCGCCCGCCGTTTTAGCGATCGCAGCAATCTGCGCGTCTGGTACATCTATTTGACAACCCGCCTGCTCTATTCTCGCTGCTATCTCAGCGTAAGCGAGTGCCGCCAGGCGATCGAATGGGAGCGGTTCCAGAACTGAGAAAAGAAATTGCTCCGCAAGCACTGCAAGTTCACGTTTCTTTCTGCCTTCGGGTAAGCGGACAATACCATACCGAATTTCAGCCTCATTAATCGCCGTTATCCGAAAAGACGACTGAGGAAGTCCGGTGAACCAATTCAACACGGAACTAACTGGAACCGCACCCATTAGGGCTGAGATAACATTGGTGTCCAGGATAATTGTGTCTGACACTAACTGAAATCCGGAATTTCGCGATGTGAAGGTCCTCGCGGAGGAATCTCAATGTCCAGTGGACCATAGGTTTCTACCGCTGCACGCATGAGGGCAACGAACTGAGCGCCTGTCAAATCTTCACGCGGCGGGATTTCGATGTCCTGCGGACCGTACTTGGCGACTGCGCGCCGAATTGTGTAGTACGGATGTTCCTCTGGCTTTCGGCCTGCACCCGCCTCTTCCAGGATGGCGCGCGCCTCGGCCTCCATCGAGCGGCCATGCACGGCTGCGCGGATGCGGATGCTCTCCTTGACTGAATCTTTGAGGTTCCTGATGTGCAAGGTTGCCATGCAAGCAATGCTAGCACTGCTAGCATTCGGCCGCAACAGCAGCAGGATTCAGATCCCCATGGGGTAGGGCTTCTCGTGCA
>CAIZFH010000131.1 GCA_903932155.1 uncultured Granulicella sp.
GCGAGGTCGGGAACCTCGAGGGCGACGTGGTTGTCGCTGCCGAAGGTGGCGGGCAGGGTGCGATAGAGCATGAGCTCGACGTAGTCGGTTCCGTCCGGCACGCGCATGTTGATCCAACTGAGCTGGGTGGGGCTGCCGCTGCCGCGCCAGAACTCCTGGAAGCCGAGGATGTTGCCGTAAAAGTCGAGGGCGCGCTGGGTATTCCCCACCACAAAGCCGGCGTGGTAGATGCGCTGGGAGACGCGTGTGGGCGACAGGAACTTGCCCGCTCCCTGGGCCTCCACGCTGGTGAGCTGCGGCTGGGAGAACTCGATCTGGGTGCCGTCGGGGTCCTTGACGGAGAAGACCAGGTCGCCGGTGCCAGTCTTGCCGGCACGCGGCGGGACGGCGATGCCTTTGGAGGCGAGGTAGGCGCGCATCTGCTCGACGTCGTCGGTGAGGAAGCAGAGGTGGCTCATGAAGTTTTTGGGGTCGGCTTGCGCGGGGCGGTCGCTGAGCAGCTCGACGTACTGATGGTCGTTGACCTTGAGGAAGGCGACGCTGGTGTCGGTGGAGTTGGGCTTCTTGCGGTCGTAGGAGATGTCGAGGCCAAGCAGGTCGTGCCAGAAGACCATGGCCTTGGGCATGTCGGAGACGTAGTAGGCGACGTGCGAGATGCCGGTGATGCGCGGGCGGGTAGGAGCAGCGGTCTGCGCCAGGCAGGTGGAGGCGACGAGAAGAATGGCGGAGATGAGGCGGAGATATGCGGGGCGAATCAAAACGCTGACCTCAGCGGCTGAAGCCGCGATGCAAGGTTAGCATGTATGGCATCCTTCGGCTGCGCTCAGGACAGGCTCTGAAGCCGTGCCCTTAAGCAGAGCGATCGAGCTGCGCTCAATACCCACTCATGCGATGAAACCGCATGAATGGGGCACCCGGCTTGTCGATGAAGGCGGTCGTTTGCTACCGCAAACGATAACCCACCCTAACCGCGATAAGGCTGCGGCTAGGGTGGGGCACCCGATTTTGTGGCACGGCGGGATCTATCTCCACATGAAGTAGAAGCCGGGGGCCTGATCGAGGAGCTTGGAGGGGTTGGGGAAGAGGTCTGTGGAGTCGTCGGAAAGCAGGGCGAGGAGGCCTTTCTTATCGGCTGCGGGGCGTTCGATGGTTGGCTCGCCGGAGATGCCGACCGAGCTGGCGGTGTCCATGAGGGCGACGCGGAAGCCTCCGATCTTGTCGATGAGACCGAGCGGGAGGGACTGCTGGCCGGTCCAGACCTGGCCGGTGGCCAGTGGGCGGATCTTGTCGTCGGTGGTGTGGCGGCCGGTGGCGACGTCGTGGATGAACTGGCCGTACATGTTGTCGACGACGGACTGGAAGTAGGCCTGCTCTTCGGGCGTCATCTCACGCGTTGGATCGCCGGCATCCTTGAGCGTGCCGGCGTGGATGATGACGCTCTTCATCTTGGCCCACTTGAGCAGGTCGCCGTAGTTGGTCCACTCCATGATGACGCCGATGGAGCCGACCACCGAAGCGTCGTTGGCGTAGATTTTGTCGCAACCGCTGGCGATGTAGTAGGCGCCGGATGCGCCGACGGAATCGACCGAGGCGACGATCTTCTTGTTCTTTTCGTGGCGGAC
Organism: uncultured Granulicella sp.; assembly: GCA_903932155.1. Lineage (GTDB taxonomy): Bacteria > Acidobacteriota > Terriglobia > Terriglobales > Acidobacteriaceae > Edaphobacter. The sequence continues at coordinate 1,623 of CAIZFH010000131.1, forward strand.
GTTGATGACCTCGTTGTAGATCTCCTGGCTGGCCGCGGCGCCGCCGCCGGGCGAGTTGATGTGCAGGATGATGGCCTTGATGGAGGAGTCGTTGCCGAACTTGCGGATCTGAGTGTCGATCTTGTCGGCGTCGAGGATGGCGCCGTCGATGTCTATGACGCCGATGCGGGAGCCGCCGAGGCCGTCGATGGTAGCGGAGGAGTCGCCAGTGACGCTCTTGACGATGGACCAGACCATGACAGTGAATAGCAGGACGATGGCGGCGAGGGAGCCTCCTATGATGGCAATCCAGAACCATGCTGAGTGGCGACGGCGCGGCGGCTGGCCATAGACGGCATACGGTGAGGCCTGGGCGTAAGGCGGAGCGTAGGAGTAAGGCGGTGCTGCGGGCGGGGTGGGGGGCGGTGCGGCAGCTTCTAGCGGGGTGGGCGGCGGGGTGGGGATATCTTCCAGCATAATTTGCAGTTTAGACTATTAATTACCCGCAATAGCAGAGAACTTAAAGAGGTGCAGGCGGCAAAGTTCGTGGATGGAAGCTTGGTTCGAAGATAATGAGAGTCGCAGCGTAGATTTTATGCGGCTAAGCTGGTTGAAGTACCGTCCATAGAGAGCAACAGGCAGAGACGGGTCTGCCGTAGCATACACGGCCTGTAACGCATCCGCGCGATGGATGCGGAGCGGAACGACAAATTTGGGGAATGATGGCGACACCGCAGTTGAGCATTGTGATTCCGGCATACAACGAGAGCGCTCGCATCGAGCGGACGCTGCAGCGGGTGATGGAGTGCATCGATGGCCGGGGCTGGGACGCCGAAGTGCTGGTGGTGGACGACGGCTCCAAGGATGCGACCGTGGAGATTGTGCGCGGCTGGATGGAGCGGGAACGGCGGATATACCTAGTGCAGAACGATGGCAACCGGGGCAAGGGCTACAGTGTGCGCAATGGGCTGTTGCAGGCGTCGGGCGATGTGGTGATGTTTACCGACGCGGACTTGTCTGCCCCGATGGAAGAGGCAGAGCGGCTGATGGCGGCGATCGCGGAGGGCGCGGATGTGGCGATCGGATCGCGCTGGATGGATCGCGCCCGGCAGACGCTGCACCAGCCGCTGTATCGCAGGTTCTTTGGGCGATGCTTCAACTGGGTGACGCGCACTGTGATGGGGCTACCGTTCAAGGACACACAATGCGGGTTCAAGGCGTTCCGACGACCGGCGGCGCAAGTGATCTTCCGGTTGCAGCGGATTGAGCGATGGGGGTTCGACCCGGAGATTCTGTTTATCGCGCGCAAGCTGGGATATAACATCCGCGAGGTCGCCGTGACGTGGGGGCACGACGATCGCAGCCGGATGAGTTACCTGAGGGACGGCATGAAGATGTTGGAGGAGATTGCGGCGATCCGGATTAACTCGATTGTAGGACGGTATGACCGCGACATTGCTGCGCTGAAGGACACGAGCACAATGGTGACCGCTCCGGTGAAGCCGGAGAAGGCCAGTCCCAGCGCGTAGGTAACGCGTCAGGGAGCTGGGTTGGCAGCGCGGGGGGTGTAGGGTTCGACCGCGAGGAGGGTGGAGAGCATGACGCGCTCATTCTCGGAGAACCGGGCGCGGAAGGCCGGGGAGTTGATGGTCAACTGGCGCTGATCGGGGGGCATCTCGCGGAGGTCGAGGATGACGCGTGCCATAACGCGGCGTCGAGGCACGGGGAGCGTGTTCAATTGCTGCACGGAGTCGCGCCACTGCTGTTGCTGGGGCGGCGTGAGACGCTCGACGGCCTCGTTGCGGTCGAGCATGCGGTTGCGCTGCTGCGGGTCCATGTTGTAGAGCCGGCCCAACTCGTTGAGCTCATGCTGCTGAACTTGCGGCGGAAGTTCGCGAAAGCCTGACTCATTTTGCAGGGCGCGCTGCTGTTCAGGCAGCGAGAGATTGTTGTGATTGTCCATCCATTGCTGTAGATGTTCCTGGTTCTGGGCGGGCCTGGCGGCGATATTCGGGCGGGGTCTGGCGGCAGCATTCGGCTGGGCGCGCTGAGCCCTAGGAGCCGGGGGCGGCGGTGCAGATTTAGGTGCGCGGGCGAACACCGGCGCAGCGGCAAACAGCAGAACAGATGCCGTGCCAAGACCAAGCCGGGTTGGAAGATGCAATTTCATGATGTAAGCTACGCGTCCTGTGAAAGTGCACTATGGAACGGTTGCAGATCAACCAAGGTCGATGTTCTGCGGGTGAAGTTCTTCCGAAGGGGAGAGACCTTCTATTCACGCTCGGACTCGCCGGGTTCCCTAGCTGAGATGAAGTCTACTGCGCGGTGCAATAACTACCAAACTCTATTTTAAACCTCCGTACTGAGTACCTCCTGGTCATTCGCATTACGATGCAGTCAGCCAAGATCCACAAGCTTATCTAGCTCTGAGGCAGCGAGACGCGAGAGCCGGCGGCGGGCGCATCGTCCTGCAGGAGCAGATCTACCTGCTGCAGCGCCTGCGCGTTCTTGTCGAGGAGCTGGAGATCGTTGACGGTCGCGGACGCTAATACCGAGTGGGGGTGCTGGAAGGTGGCGATGCCGACGCTTCCTCCACCTGCGATGAGCACAAGGGCCATGGCTGCGGCAAGCATGGGGCGGAACTGGCGGCCTGTATTGAAGAGCAGGCGCGACCTGAGTTGCTCGAACCATCCGGCGGCGGGGGCAGACTGAAGCTCACGAAGGCGGACCGCCAGCTTCTGGTCGAAGTAAGGCGAGACGGCGGGCGCCTGCCACGTATCGAGCAGAGCGAGAGTGGCCTGAAGCGAGGTGAGCTCCAGCGCACAAGCGGAGCAGACGGCGGTGTGGGCGCGCGCGGCGGAGTTTTCGGGCGCGGCGGGATCGAGGAGCAGATTGGGGAGTGCGGCTTTGCAAGTTTTGCAGTTCATCGTGGTACTTCCTTTCCCTCGTCGACGCATCGCGTAGCAGCCTTGCGCGTCTTTCAGTGTGAAGCAGGCGGTTGTTGGTCCGCCGGTGTTCGGTCAATCGGGCTTCTCGACAATATGGACGAGAAACCGTGGAGAAAAGTCCCTCTACATAAACTCCTTCAGTTTTTCGCGCAGCGTCTGGTAGGCGCGAAAGAGCAACGATTTGGTGGCGGACTCGCTGAGCTTGAGCACGTCTCCGATCTGTTTGTAGTCCATGCCTTCGTACTTGTGCATGAGCACGGCCATGCGCTGCCGTTCGGGCAAATCGATCACATGCTGCCGGATAGCGTTGAAACGTTCCCGGCGTATCAGGCTGTCCTCTGCGCTCATGGTGGTATCGGCAACGTCGGGCGTAGTGCCAGTGTCTGGGTCTGCCTGATCCAGGTAGATGGTGGAGGCGGCGCGTTCGTAGCGGTTGTCGCGCGCATAGTTGACACCCAGGTTGGTTGCGATGCGGTAGAGCCATGTGCTGAAGCGTGCCTCGGCGCGGTAGGTCTCGCGGGAACGGTAGACGCGCAGAAAAACCTCCTGGGCGAGTTCCTCCGCGATGGCCTGATTGTGCACCATGCGGTACATGAAGTTGGCGATCGGCCTGCGGTACTTCTGGATGAGGAAGTCGAAGCCGGCCATATTGCCGGCGCTCAGTTCCAGCATGATGGTGGAGTCTTCCATCTCGGCAAAGTGCGCGGAGCCCCGGGCAACAGCGGGGTGAAGCACGCCATCGAGTAGTCCGGGATTAACCGCCAAGGTAGCCATATCCTGCGAAACCCCATTTTTGCCGTCAGGTTGCGCGGAAGCGGCAAAATCCTCCGTAAATTCGTCGCCGGACAGGCCTTCCAGCTCTACTTCAGGTAGGGCATCCAGGGCACCATGCTGGGGCATTCCGGCGTGATCGGACGACGGGGAGCGAGGACGGCCCGGATTCTGCGACGGAGGAGACATCTGGCTTGCCTATTGTACTTGGAGGGCAAGAGAGGGGCGAAGGCAAGTGGACAGGCTAGTGCAGTGGCTTGACGCCGTGTATGCTGGATGAGTACGGTGTTGCCTCAAGCGCGGTGCCGGGCGCATAACTCAGCGGTAGAGTGCCACCTTCACACGGTGGAAGTCGTAGGTTCGAATCCTGCTGTGCCCACCAAAAATTCAACAACTTAGCGGTGCAAGACTCCCTTCTGGGGCCAATAAGGCCGATTTTGGCTTCGGCTAGCGTGTGTGAGGCGATGACCATGTCGACGAGCCGGTTGTGAGCCGACCGAACAACGCTGGCGACCGGTACCGTATACACGTCCGCGATTATCTGGCTGTTGGCGTGGCCAAGGGTTAGCTGAGATGTTTTGATGTTCTCCCCGTTTGCCGTCAGTTGGGTGGCGATTGAGGTTCTAAACATCTTCCAGGTCAACTGCTTGGTTATCCCGGCCCGGCGACCGGCAGGACGGACATGATCCTCCATCAGGCTGGTTGACCAGATGGGAACTTTTCCGTTCTTCATGGTGCTGGCGAACACCCAGTCGGTCGGTCGGTTGTGATGAGACGCAGCATGGTGTTCCCCGAGCACCTTAGCCAACTCTCTCATAGAGAGGAAGGACCCGGTGAGAGGACCTCGGCTTCAGATCTCCCACATACTTCTTCACGACGCCCGGCGGATGCTGAGTGTGCGCGAAGTCAGGTTTCCGCGGAGCAGACGACCGACATATTGCACCGTTGGAAGGCGTTTCTCTATTTTGAAAGCTGGCCGGTCAGAAAGAGGTCGATCGCGACTTCTTTGTCCGCTTTCCAGATCAAAAAACTTGGGTCCTTCAGTCCCCATTGGATGTACGGTACAGCAAAATGAGCCTTGGCCGATGCGGTTGTTCCATCAAGATGTACCAGCAATGGAACGGTGATCTCGTGAGGTGTGCCGAGGAGTGTAAAGATACCGGTTACCTGGATGGTCGAGTCTCCTGATGGAGCGATGGCGCCAGCGTAGGACTTCGGCCCAAACGAGACCGTTGCGTGCTGTCCGACCTCCAGGATCTCCTTGTTCATCTTCTTGTCGCGACTGTCATTGCCAGTCTTGCCGCTGCCGGCGAGGACGACCACCGAACCCGACATCTTAGGGCTGCTGCGGTCAAACTCAATCGCTCCGGATTGGACGTGAAAGGTGCCATTGACGAGCTCGTGGGTTGTCTTGAGCGTTATCTTGATCTCGCTCACATCGGGATTGACATCGAAGGTCTGATGCTGTGCGAGTGCGGATGGAGCAAGTATTGCCGCGAGAGTGACGACTGCGAAGGATCTCATTGCGTCTCCCCTAGAGAGATTTCACTACCAAGAGATGTTTTGGCGTGGCTCGATTTCAGATGGCGACTGCCTGTGGAGCAACAGTGGCGTGCTGGGCGACGCGTGTGAGCCTAGCCGTCACGCGCATCACACCGGGCCAGACCCTGAGGCAAAACGGCAACACAGCGCGCGCGAGTGAGTTGTTCAAGCCATCGGCGGCGAACTCGGCAAGGCGCATTTGCGTCAGCAGTGCGGACCGAAGTTTAGCCTGGAAGAGCGGTGCCGGTTCTGCTGCAAGGCAGGCAGCGACGGCGCAACGTGCAGTATGCAGCGCGATGGATATGCCATCGCCAGTGAACGAGGGGATGACGGCTGCCTGATCGCCGATGCAATAGAGCCCATTCTCCGTTGTGCGGCGGATGTAACCATAGGGGATATGGGTGATGGCGATCGGCTTGGCGAGCAACGGCTCCGCACCGGCAAGCCTCATAGCGAGGTGTGGACAGTCCTGCTGCATCTTCGCGAGGAAGTTCTCCCAGCGATGACCCACACGTGCGAGAACCCGTTGTTGCACCACGCAGCAGAGGTTTGCAATGCCGCCTTCAACCGGCTGGATACCACCATAGCCTCCGGGATAGAGCATCAACTCAGATGCGCCCGCGAGCTCGGCGGCCTGCGTGGGCGTCAAACGAAAATACATCTTGAAGGCGACCCATTGCTCTGGGTCCTTCGGTCGCGAGTAACCGCGGAGATCGTGCTTGCCCGTGGCGAGAAAGACTGTTGGGGCTTCACGGGTGGTGCCGTCATCAAGCGTAGCTTGCCAGACGTTGGCTGTCGTGCGGTTGAGCGCCTGCACACTGCGACCGCGCTCTACCCGGACTCCCGCGGCGATGGCCTCGGCGATGAGCGCCGTATCAAGCCTCTTGCGCGTGAGCGAGGCTGCGGAAAAAGGCAAAGGAGCCTCCGCGGCGCGCCTGGAGGCGGCGAGGCGAACATAGTCGATGGGCACCGCGCCAAGTGAGGCCACGTCAATGCCGAGCGCATGCAGGTCCACAAGGGCCTCACCGCTTAGGAACTCTCCACAGACCTTATGGCGCGGTGTGGGCTCGCGTTCAATCAGCGTGACGCTCCGCCCCTTTCGGGCGAGCGCGATCGAAGCCGCACAGCCTGCCACTCCACCACCAAGGATGAGAACTTCGTCTTGCAAAGGAATCTGATTCAGCTTGGACGTTGTAACTGGAATCTCCTTGTTCAGGTCCGAACGTGAAGTTGTACTGCTCTTGCTGTGTATGGCGTGACCCATACTGCGATTGGTCAACGGTGCAGTTTGTGCCCCACACGACTGCATAAGGGTTTGACGGAGCGTAGGCATGAATGGTGAGCCACAGCCTGCTCTGCCCGATGGTCAGAGAAGGCCAGGGCACCCAGTATCAGGCACGACGGGTGGTGAGTTCGCGCCAGTTAAGACCGATGTCCACGATCAGCAGCGAAGCAAGAGTGAAGGCGATCACCCCGACGGCGGCAAAGGTATCGCCCAGATGGCTCCAGTAGCGGGGCCATAGGTTGAGCACGCGGCTGGAGACGAAGGTAAAGGTCACGGCATAGGAGCGTACCATCCATTGGCGGTGCTGGATGATTTGTCGGTTGCGCGCGGTGACGAAGGCGGCGCTGGTGCAGACGATCCAGGCGGCAGCCTGCATGGAGGTTCCGGGGAAACCTGGACGGCCGGCGGCGAGGGCCACTCCGGTTGCGGCACCGATAAAGACGGAGATGACGTAGATGCGGCCGAGGACGCGATGGAACTTGAGATGCCGCTGGCGAAATCGCGAGGAGAACTGGATAGGGCCGCTGAGGAGAGCGATGACGCCGCAGAGCGTATGCGGGATGAGGAGATGACGGTCGGCGATGACCTGTAGACGGTAAGCGTGGTACATCGGATAGTCGGTGAGGAGGAGAACTTCTGAGGTAATCAAGACGAAGAGCGCGGTGAGACCAAGGGAGGCCCAGATAACAATTTTGGATCTGGAACAGGCCGAGCTAGGCGCCAGCAGCGTGGAAGTTGACATTATTCGCCTCTCAGATGGTTAGACGTGATGATGTGCGCCATGAGGGTGACGGGTGCGAAAGGCTTCATGTTTTTTAGTCTAACGAGAAGCTTCAGAAAGCGGCGTATATCGAGGCAGCGGGCAAACTGGACCCTGACAGCCGAATAAATCCCGAGACGTGTTTTGGCTGACGAACCTTCAATAAGTGACGTTGCTCCCAGCACTTAGACGCGTGCACTGAGCAACCTCGCGCGCCCCCGTTTACGGACGCCGAACTGGCTAACATCCTGGCCAACACGGTTATTTTTTAACCCGAATCGATGGTGTTAAGCGGAAATCCATAGCGAGCGGAAATCTCTGTGTTACCGCTCTCTTGGTAATGAGTTTAGAGACATCGAGAGCACTCACTGCAATCGACATCAGTCCGCGACAGCCACGCCGCCGCAGAAACCCAACCGGCCCACCCCAACCACCAACACCGACCTCGCTTCCACGCCCCACACACAACCGTCGTGTGTTGCCGATTTGCAGGCTGGTGCGGCCGTTGAATAAGCTTAGGTGCTTTGATCGACGGTTCACTTTACTGTTCTAGGGTAAGATTCGAATTGAGAGAGCGCACATCCAAAGAGAAATGACGATATTGCATCGGGCGGTGAGGCAGGACGGGAAGTTTCAGAACCCTGTGCCGACGCGGGTAGGCGGCTTTTCTGTGATCATCAAGATAGTTCCGCTCTACCTGACGAGTAAGGAAGAGAAGGTACCGCTGGAGTCACTGGGGCCCTTCCACACGGATGCGCGGGTATATACCGCGCCACCGAAAAGTGGATTGCGTGTGACATGGTTCGGGCACTCGTCGATGCTTCTGGAGATCGATGGCACGCGGATATTGATCGACCCGGTGTGGGACAAGCGCGCAGCGCCGACACGATGGGTTGGCCCGAAGCGGTTTTTTGCGCCGACGCTCCTGCTGGAAGATATGCCTGCAATCGATGCGGTACTCGTATCGCACGATCACTACGACCATTTGGGTAAAGCGACAGTCCAGCGGCTTTCGAAGTTGCCAGCGCTGGCGAAGTCGCAGTGGGTGACTTCGTTGGGAGTGGGTAAGCTGCTGGAAAAGTTTGGTGTGCCAAAGCAACAAATTACGGAGCTAGATTGGACGCAAGCTGTGAGCATCGCTGGTGGGGCATGTGAGGTGGCGTCGCTACCAGCACGGCATTTCTCCGGCCGAAGCTTGTTTAACCGATTTGAAACTCTCTGGGCTTCGTTCGTGATCAAAGGCAAAGACCATAGGGTGTTGTACGGAGCCGACTCGGGGTGGTGGGAAGGGTTTGCCGAGATAGGAGCAACTTATGGACCGTTTGACCTGACGATGCTGGAGATCGGCGCGTTCAACGAGTTGTGGAAAGACATTCACATGGGGCCGGATGGAGCAGTGCGGGCGTATATGGCCCTGGGTGGGCTGGAACGCGCCGGCTTGCTGATGCCGATTCACTGGGGATTGTTTGATTTGGCGCTGCACGGCTGGCGGCAACCCATGGAGCGTTTGTTGGAGATTGCGGCTGGGCGGGAGTGGCCTTTGTTTGCACCGGAACCGGGCTTGCCAACGGAGGTTGCTACGGTGCGATCAGATTGGTGGGGTCGTCGACGCACAGATGACAGGTGGTGCAGCGGTCCACGCGCTGCAAGCCGGTGAGCATCACCTGATGAATCTCAAGCGATGATCCAAAGCACCCCTTTTCCGAGGATCGCGCAAGCGGCGGGTGAACTTCCCGAAATACGGGTGCCAGCTCAACTGGTCGATGCAACACTATCTAATATGAATTATTTTTCTAAAGGTGGTGTTTATGACACAAGGAAAACGGGATAGGCTAGCTGCGGAGCCGAGAACTGACATGTGGGCCGTTTGAAGGCGGGAGAGTATTTTACTTATGAAGAGGAAGCTATTCAGTGTTGAGCAGATTGTTGCTAAGGCGCATCCCCCAAAGCCCCCAATGCTTCGCCGCGCATCTATACCATCAGGCGCGCATCCGCTCGCCGGAGTGGGGCCATAAGTACACCCACCGGGAGGCAGGCGGAACCGTCTACCAGTCTCATTCGAGGAACGCCCCCTTGCCGCCCAGCAATCCAACCCTCGCCAAACCGCCCGACGCCATTCAGCAGACGATCTGGGACTACGTCTCCTGGCGGCCTCTGCGCTCGCTGTGGGATCTCGAGGGAGTCCCGGTCCGCGTCATCGCCAGGCGCACCTGGGACACGCTGCTGAATGACAACCTCTTCGGCAGCGCCGCTGAACTCGGCTTCTGGTTCCTCTTCGCGCTCTTTCCCACCCTGGTCAGCGCGTCGTCCATCGTTGGGCTCGCCGCGCGCCATGCCTCGGCCAACTACGACCTCCTGCTGCATTACATGGCCCTGGCTATTCCGCCCTCGGCCTTCAATATCGTACTCCTGAACTTCAATCAGATCACCGACGCTTCCAGCGACAAGAAGGTCACCTTCGCCTTCGCCATCGCGCTCTGGGCCGCCTCCTCCGGCTTCTCCGCCATTCAGGATTCGATGAACGCCGTCTACAAGATCAAGGATACGGGCCCTTACTGGAAGGCCCGCTCTGCCGCCGTCCTCATCAGCACTCTGCTCTCGCTGCTGATCACCGCGATCTTCGCCGCGTTGCTGGCCGCCGACGTCATCGCCCGCCTGGCAAGCCTGCACATCGCGCACCCCTCCATCGCGGACCCCGTCGTCGTCCTCATCCACATCCTCGGCTGGATCGTCGCCGTTGCACTGCTCGCCCTGCTCTTCGCACTCATCTACTACTGGGCCCCCAACGTGAAACAGAGGCAGTGGCGCTGGCTCACGCCGGGAGGCGCCATCGGCATCCTTGGCTGGGTACTCGCCTCCCTCGGACTGCGCCTTTACCTGCACTTCTTCAACACCTACACACTCACCTATGGCTCGCTCGGCGCGGTCATCATCCTGCTCACCTGGTTCTATCTCAGCGGCCTGATGCTGCTGCTCGGTGGTGCGGTCAACAGCGAGATCGAAGCCGCTGCCACCGAGATGCGCCTCCTCGTACAGACAGCGGAGGGCCCCACCCCATAACATCCTGGCCTATACTCCACACCCCGCACCGCAAAGTGAGATGAGAAGAGCCTTCGTAGACACGAGAGACTACTGCGCCGGCTAAGCGAGCACGCCAAGCTGCGATCCGCGCTCAAGCTGCGATCGGTGCCGGAATACACCACGCTCTATCGCTTTCTGACGCGACTCCAAGAAGACGATGTGGCGCGAGTGATGCAGGAAATCGTGCGGTGTATGCCCGGGAGGTGGCAAAGTCCTGCCACGGTAGGCAAGCCGTGCCCTCTGCATCCGGCGGAGGTTGTCAGCGCATCCGCTTCCTCTGTGATTTAACGGTCCGCTTTCCAAGAACCGGGTCCTCGCTGGCTTGGAGTTTGTGGACTGCCCGATCCTATTACTACGATTTAGTTGTTCGATCAGTGCCCAAAACCTACACTACATACGGCAGGAAAGCACAAACTGTCAGAGGTGAGAATCATGTCAGACGAAACAAAGTGCCCATTCTCGGGTGGCACCCGCAAACACACAATGTCTGGAACCATTACGAACGCAGACTGGTGGCCCAATCAACTGAACCTGAAGCCCCTGCACCAGCACTGCACATTGTCCAATCCCATGGGCGAGGGATTCAATTACGCTGAGGAGTTTAAGAGCCTCGACTTGCATGCCGTAATCAAGGACCTCCATGCGTTGATGACGACCTCGCAGGACTGGTGGCCTGCGGACTATGGCCACTATGGGCCGTTCTTCATCCGTATGGCGTGGCATAGCGCAGGCACCTACCGTATCGCCGATGGTCGCGGCGGCGCGGGCTCCGGTGCACAGCGATTTGCTCCCCTCAACAGCTGGCCGGACAACGTGAGCCTTGACAAGGCACGCCGACTGATCTGGCCGATCAAGCAGAAGTACGGCAGGAAGCTCTCCTGGGCCGACCTGATTGTTCTTACTGGAAACGTGGCGTTGGAGTCGATGGGACTAAAAGCCTTTGGTTTCGGCGGTGGGCGCGAAGACATCTGGGAGCCGGAGGAATCGATTTACTGGGGTCCTGAAGGCAAGTGGCTGGGAGACGAGCGCTACAGCGGAGATCGCGATCTTGCGAATCCTCTCGCCGCGGTTCAGATGGGCCTGATCTACGTGAACCCGGAAGGACCTAATGGAAACCCGGATCCGATCGCCGCAGCCAAGGATATTCGGGAGACGTTTGCTCGGATGGCGATGAATGACGAGGAGACAGTTGCCCTGATCGCCGGTGGACACACGTTCGGCAAGACTCATGGCGCTGCCGATCCGAACAAGTACGTCGGCCCCGAACCCGAGGGTGCCGGCATCGAAGAGCAAGGCCTGGGCTGGAAAAACAGTTTTGGAAGCGGCAAAGGCGTCGATACGATCTCCAGCGGATTGGAGGGCGCGTGGACTACAAACCCGGTGAAGTGGGACAACAACTACTTCGAAAACCTGTTTGCCTATGAATGGGAACTCACCAAGAGTCCTGCCAGTGCTCACCAATGGAAGCCCAAGGATGGAGCTGCGGCGGGAACCGTGCCGGATGCTCACGACCCAACGAAGACACACGCTCCGACCATGTTGACGACGGACCTCTCCCTGAGACTGGACCCGAACTATGCGCCGATTTCGAAGCGCTTCTACGAGAACCCGCAGGAGTTCGCAGACGCCTTCGCCAAGGCCTGGTTCAAGCTGACGCATCGCGACATGGGGCCGCTCTCGCGGTATCTTGGACCGCTGGTTCCTAAGGAGCCGCTGATCTGGCAGGACCCTGTCCCCGCAGTCGATCATGAATTGATTGGGGACGAGGATGTTGCTGCGCTGAAGGCGAAGATCCTGGCATCCGGGCTTACCATCTCGCAACTGGTCACGACGGCATGGGCGTCAGCGGCAACATTCCGCGGCAGCGACAAGCGTGGTGGGGCGAACGGGGCGCGCATTCGCCTCTCGCCACAGAAGGATTGGGAAGTCAACCAGCCAGCCGAACTGGCGAAGGTACTTCAGGCGCTGGAAGCGATCCAGAAGGATTTCAACGGCGCGCAGTCTACTGATATGCCCAGTGGGAAGAAGGTCTCCTTGGCTGACCTGATTGTTCTGGGCGGCTGCGCAGCGGTAGAGCAGGCTGCGAAGAAGGCCGGCCACGACGTGAAGGTTCCCTTCTCGCCAGGGCGCACCGATGCGACGCAGGAGCAGACCGATATCCACTCATTCGCCGTACTCGAACCTATCGCAGACGGCTTCCGCAACTATCTCCGCGAGGGACACGAGGCATTCGCGGCTGAACTTCTGGTGGACCGGGCGAACCTGCTGACGCTGACCGCTCCTGAGATGACGGTCCTGATTGGTGGCCTGCGCGCGCTGAATACAAATTTCGGGCAGTCCGAACTTGGCGTTTTCACAAAGCAACCCGAAACTTTGACCAATGATTTCTTCGTGAATCTCCTCGACATGAACACAAAGTGGCAGAAGTCCGCTACCTCTGAAGGCGTCTTGGAAGGGCGCGATCGGGCGACCGGTGTGCCAAAATGGACGGGCACCGTCGTTGATCTCGTCTTCGGTTCGAACTCACAGCTCCGAGCCCTCGCGGAAGTCTATGCGTGCGGCGACTCGCAACAGGCGTTCTTGCGTGACTTCGTGGCAGCCTGGAGCAAGGTGATGAACCTTGGTCGCTTCGACCTAGCATGATCTCAGAGAAAAGGTCCTAGAGGTTCTGTAATGCGCAGCTTCAACCTGTTCCCCAACCCACACCTTGCGGAACAGCCGGATCGGTGAGATCCGGCGATGATTCTGTGGGTTTAGGCAGCCGGTTTTTGCAGGCCTTCTGTAACAGCGGGGGTTTGCCCGCCCAGCACGCGGTGGATGGTGGTGCGGCTGACCAGATAGGCCGTCGCCAGATGGACTCCGTCACCCGTCAGTACTATGAGCGCTCCATCAGCGATGGCGTAGTGCGGCTGGATGGACAGGTGCGGCGGTGTTAATGCTGCTTGGCCTAGCTAGCGCACCGTTGGCCGCCCGCGCCCAGTCGGCGCAAGGATCAGTCACGAGTCGTGAGCCGAGCTAGATGATGGCTCCGGCCCCCAATCGCTTCGAGCGCAAGTGCGACAGCAACGCAACGACGACTTATACCCTCCGTCCTAACGGCGAGATCAGCGTAGTGAATAATGTCTCAGTTTGAATAATCCTCAGACATGAGCAAAATAGAACAGTCTCTCTTTAGGGTTGCTGGTACCCTTGCTCACACGAGGCGGAATATTGTCGGGAAGAGGCACGCGATGCCCTTTCAAGAGTTCGCACGCAGCCATAATGAAGATGGCACCCACGAGACAACTTGCATGGAGTGCCTTGCGACCATTGCAACGGTTGGGAGTGAAACAGAACTCTATCAGCACGAATCAGTCCATGTATGCGATCCAGTGAATCTCAACCGGATGAATCGAGACCGCACCTCACTGCCGCACCTATGAGACCAAGGACGCAATCTCTTCACAGTTCCAAACGTGGCCTGAGAGACCAGCGGCCATCGTCCTGGTGATCTTGACGTTCAAGTATCACCCATTCACGCCCTTCAATCTCGAAAGCTGATCCGCTGTAAGCTTCAGCATGACAACGCCTCGCCCGGCTGGACATGCAGAACTATCCCCACCTGCCCCTGGCCCAGGTACACACCACGCAAGCCAGCGATAACACGGTGCTGCTCGGCGGGGTGCCGGCATGAGACAGACAACATCAACTGCGGAACCGGCATTCACAATCAGAGTCAAGAAGCAACTCCGAAGCGTTCGGTGCTAGCGCGGTCAATCGCGCGCATTTCTTTTGTGGAAGCGATCTTCATGGCGGCAGAGTTTATTCACGGCATTCACTCCGAATGCCGGGCGTAACAACCTTTCGCTTCAAATTACTTTGCTGGTGCAGCCATGGGCATCGCCGTTGGTGTCGCCGGCGCCGCAGCCGCTGGTGTCTCAGCCGGTCGTGGGGGCGGAGTAACCGAAGCGGCCGCCATGTTAGCGGCAAGCGAGTCCTCTGACGTCTTGGTCGCTGTAACCGCATCCGGCGGAATTGGCAGCGGGGCCTTCAGGTACTTCAGTAGCGGGCTCTTGGCAATCTCCAGGGCGATCACCACCGATTGAGCATTCAAATCCCCACCCTCCGCGCTGGTGTGCACGTAGTCTTTCGGGAACCATAGCGAGGCTTTGTCCTTGCCAACCGACTCCATCCGCGTCGCTTCCACAGGCGCCATATCGATGAACGCCAGATGGTCTTCCTGTGCGATCTTCCACATCACCGGTCCAAAGCGCATGTCCAGCGATACATGCTGTACGCCCGCAGCGTCCGGCCTCCAACTGTTGTGGATTGTCATAGATAGGAACATTGGTGTCGCGCGCTTCGCCAGAATATCCGCGACGTATTTGCGGTTGTACCAACCGAAGGTATGAATTGTCTCGAGCTGTCCTGACTTTGCTCCTGTCGTCTGCATTACATCCTGGGTGGCATCGCCGTCGCCCTTCAGGTCACCGCGTGCGTTCCTGCTTCCCTGGCCTCCCAGGTCGCTGCCGTCATTCTGCCCCCACTGCAGCATCACATAGTCGCCCGCCTTCAACTCTGCCAGCATGCTGTCCCAGTGGCCCTCGTCCATAAAACTGCGGCTGCTGCGTCCGGCGATCGCGCGGTTCGCCACATTGACCTTCGTCAGGTCAAAGTAGTCCCCCAGATGGGAGCCCCAGCCCAGGTCGGCTCCATTGCTCGCAGTCGAATCGCCCACAACGAAGATTGTCGGCAGGCTAGGATTGAGCGGAGCGCGTGGAGGCAGGTTCGTCTGCGGGGGTGGGGGCGGCACCGCGGGCGTCGCGGATGGTGCCTGCGCCACAAGCGAGGCGGTGAAAGCGAGAAGCAGAGCGGTCATAATGCGGGGTAGGGAACGGAACATAGCGGCAACATCTCCTTATTGACGAGTAAATAGCGGAATTATCTTGTTGGGCCGATAATGGGTGCCAGATCCTGCACCAGTGGCGAATTCGCATTCTTCAGTGCTGTGACTACAGAAGCAGCGTTCATCTCCGCTCCCACTGCGCTGGTGTGCGTGTGATCGATTGGGAAGAGAAGCGCCGTCGTTTGCACTCCCAGCATCTCGAATTTGTCCGCCGCCACGGTCGCCATGTCGACCAGCGGAACGTGTTCCGCAGCGGCAATTTGCAGGTCATAGTCGCGGTAGCCCATATCGCGCTCCATGTGGGGCTGCCCATCCGCCCCCTTCGGCCAGATGTTGCGTACTGTTACTGTAAGCAGGATGGGATTCGCTCCCTTGGCCCGCGTGTCGGCAATGTACTTGCGGTTGTACCAGCCGTAGGTGTGGACCGTCTCGACCGTTTTTCCCGCTAGCGGCCCAGTGGTAAAAGGTCTGGTGATGGGAATGTCGACCGACTCTTCGCCAATGCCCTTGCCCTCGCCGCGCGCGTTGAAAGTGGGCGTCAGCGGTCCTCCGCCGTCGTTGTGTCCCCACTGCAGCAGCACATAGTCGCCTGGCTTCATCTCTGCCAGCACCCGGTCCCACGCGCCCTCATTCATGTACGAGCGCGCACTTCGTCCAGCAATCGCACGGTTGGCGACATTTACCTTACTGGTGACGAAGTAATGCGCGAAGTGGTCGCCCCATCCCAGATCCGCGCCGTTGCGTGCCGTCGAATCGCCGACAATAAAGATCGTCGGCAGATTCGGGTCCAGCGGAGCATCATGACGCACGTTGGTCTGGTCAGGTACGGGAAGGTTCGGACCCGGCGTCCCGGCTACCGGAGTCTGGGCAAATGTCGGCAGCGCAAACGCCAAGACCGCCGCCGCAACGGCACAAGAGGAAATCTTAGTTGAGTAAATCATCGCCAGAAGCGTATCAGTATCGCGATTCCTCTGTCATCCGGGAATTGTTTCCGATTTGGCATTTCCGCGCGCTGTCCGATACGATTGTCGCCACTCCGAACTGCGAGGTAACGCGATGCGCAAACCTTTTACAGCCGCTTTTGTAACCACTGTCGCTGCTTTTCTGACCGCTGGTCCGTCCGCTACCGCACTCGCCCAGGCTCCGGCCACCGCTGCCGCTCCAGCTGCGGCCGCACCTGCTGCTACGGGCCCTTCCTGGGCCGATCCCGCCAACTGGCGCACCGTCAAGCCCATCGAAACGGACAACATCGTTTATGCCACCGTGCCGCATATCAACAACCCCAGCGCGCAGGCGTCTCCGAACCCGGGTACACCCAACGGCATCCGTCCTGCCTTGCCCAATACCGGCCCTCCGGGAACAATGGACATGCACCTCGATGTCTACCAGGTGCCCTCCGACAAACCCACGCCCGTCGTCATCCAGATTCACGGCGGCGGCTGGATACGTGGTGACCGCCCCAGCGGTTCCGGCAGCTTCGGCTCCTTCTTTGCCGCCGGCATGAGCGTTGTTGCCGTCCAGTACCGCAACGCCATCGACGCTCCTGCTCCCGCAGCCGTCCAGGATGTTCTGTGCGCCATGTCCTGGGTCAAGAAGAATGCCGCGAAATATAACTTCGATCCTAACCGGGTCATAACCTGGGGAGGATCTGCCGGAGGCCACCTCGCACTCATGGCCGGGTACGCACCCGCCTCCATGTACCCACCCGGTTGCACTGACCAGCCGAAGGTAGTTGCCGTCATCGATATGTACGGTGCCAGCGACGTCGCAGAGTCCCTAACCTTCCATGGCAGCATGGGCTTTACCCACCAGTGGATCGGGCTCGATCTCCCGCTCCCGTCCGATCCTGCGCTTGCCGCAGCATCCACCCCGGTTACTCCCGGCACGGCGCCGGCTACCACCTCCACCGAGCCCGCCAACCCAGACGGCATGCCACGCACACGCCCGCAGGCCCCGCGCTGGCCTGATCCCACCGAGGCCGTACTCGCCCGAGCCCGCGAGGTATCGCCGCTAACCTACATTCATCCAGGCCTGCCGCCCACGTTCATCATCAACGGCGACCACGACACTACCTATAATCCAACCCAGTCCTACAAGCTCAAGGCCGCGCTTGACGCTGCCCACGTTCCTAACGAAGAGGACATCGTGGTCGGCGGCGGCCATGGCAACTTCTCTCCAGCCGAAAACCAGAAAGGCACCATCTTGTGGATGCAGTTCCTTCACGAGAATGGCGTCTTCTAGGGAACGAGTCATGCGCACTTTGCATGCAGCAACAATTCTGGCAATTATGTCGATCTTTGCTGGAGTCCCTGCATATGCCCCAGAAACGAGACGGAGTGCTGGGAGCTTAATCGACGATATCGGGGCATTGCGCACACTGAGCGATTCAACAGTACATCTTGATAGCAGACTGAGCGTTGCATGGAAACTCTGAAATGACTACAGAGTCAGGCTAAATCACTGAATCTATAACGTTGCAAAAGCTTACCTGGACGCGGTCAGGGCAGGACAACCAGCGGCGAGGGTGGATTATGTTGCGGGCTGAAGCGGGGCTGGCTGCGGAGAGTAGGCGTGTAGCTTGAGGCGGTGCGAGTGTAACGGCCGCCGGGGCCCGTGCCGACACTGCGACCGAGGTTCTCTATTCGATTGCGCAGGCAGTGGTTGCACTGGATGGCATCTTCGTCGAGACATGCCTTGCCGGGATAAATCTGGTACATCTGGCGATAAGGCGCAGGAGTGAGGACCGGCATGAAGACGTTGGCACCGCTCTGCAGTCCGTGTTCACGGCCGTCGATGGTGTTGATGGTGGCCAGCGCGGTGGTACTGGGCAGGTTGGCCTCCGGACAGACAAGGCGGGTGAGGGCGACTGCTTTGAGGACCATCAGCTCGTTGCTGGGAACCTGATCGGTACCAGCGGTTGGGACATCGGGCGCGCCAAGCGGCGTGTCGGGGTGGGCTAGGAAGGGGCCGATGCCGACCATGTCGAGGTCGAGGGATTCAAAGAGCTCGATGTCGCGGGCCAGCATCTCGTAGGATTGGCCGGGGATTCCAACCATGACGCCGCTTCCGATCTCATAGCCGAGGGAGCGCAATTCGCGCAGCAGGGCAATACGGTCGCTGATAGCTGCACCGCGTTGAGGGTGAATTGCGGCGTAGAGAGTTGGGTCAGAGGTCTCGAAACGGATGAGATAGCGATCGGCTCCTGCCTGGCGCCAGAGGTGGAGCTCGTCCGGGCTGCGCTCGCCGAGACTGAGGGTAATGGCGAGCGGGGTTTCGCTTTTAATGGTGCGCAGGATTTCGGCGAGCCACGCGGCTTCGATGCCATAATCCTCGCCGGCCTGGAGGACGACCGTGCCGAAGCCGAGTTCGACTGCATTGCGCGCGCCAGTGAGAATCTCTTCACGCGACATGCGGTAGCGTGGCATGGAGCGGGCGGCGCGCAGGCCGCAGTAGTGGCACTGGCGGACGCAATAGCTGGATATCTCGATGAGGCCGCGCAGGTGGACGTCGTCGCCGACATGGTTGCGGCGGGTCTCGTCGGCTCTGGCGAAGAGCTGCTCCAGCGCGATGGGATGGTCTTCGCGCAGCCAGCCTACGAGTTCGTCATGGGCGATACGTGGCATTGCGGCGGCTCCGAATTAGACATATACGTCGCGCTTGCCGGAGCGGACGGCGGCGATCATGGGCTTGGCGATACGCTGCTGCTTGGCGTCCATCTGCGCGATGTGGGTAAGCATGTGCTGCTCGCCGACGGCCTTGGTCTCGGGGGTGGCGTAGTCCTCCAGATACTCCGTGAAGGTGGAGAGCGCGTTTGGCTCGCAGTGGTATTTGATGGAGCCCGGTTTGGCGACATCCATGAAGTCGGAGCCGGTGCGACCGAGGCGGTAGCAGGCGGTGCAGAAGGAGGGTGTGAAGCCCATCTCTGCGATCTCGCGGACGACCTCGTCGACTGGGCGGGTGTCTCCGACGGCGAACTGGCTGCTGTTGAAGTCGCCCTGGGCGAGCTCGTAGCCGCCGGGATCTGTGCGACTTCCGGCGGAGGTCTGAGAGATGCCGATCTGGAAGCTCTTGTGACGGACCTCAGCGGACTCGCGCGTGGACATGATCATTCCGGTATAGGGAACCGTGAGGCGGAGGATGGCGATGAGCTTGAGGAAGTCGACGTCGGAGACCTTCCACGGCGTGGTTGCGGTGAAGTCGGTTCCGGCGGCGGGCTCCAGGCGGGGAACGCTGATGGTGTGTGGACCGCAGCCGAAGCGCTCCTCCAGATGATGGATGTGCTGCAACATTGCCAGGACTTCGAAGCGCCAGTCGTAGATGCCGAAGAGCGGGCCGATACCTACATCATCGATGCCGGCCTCCATGGCGCGGTCCATGACGGTGGCGCGCCAGTCGTAATCGGACTTTCTGCCTCGGGGATGGACCTGGGCGTAGGTCTTGCGGTGGTACGTCTCCTGAAAGCACTGATAGGTGCCGATGCCGCAGGCCTTGAGTTTGCGGAAGTCTTCGACCGGGAGAGGTGCGATGTTGACGTTGACACGGCGAATCTCACCATTGCCGCTGTGTGTGGCATAGATTGTCTTGATGGCCTCGTAGACGTAGTCGAGGCTGTTGGAGTTGGGATAGGCCTCACCGGCGACCATGAGGATGCGCTTGTGTCCCTGCTCGATGATGACCTTGATCTCGGCGGCGATCTGCTCCTGTGTGAGGGTGATGCGGTGCAGCTCATGGTTGCTGGCGCGATAGGCGCAGTAGTTGCACTCGTTGGTGCAGCGGTTGCTGATATAGAGCGGCGCGAACATAACCAGGCGGGAGCCGTAGATCTCCTCCTTGACGGCACGCGCGGTGGCAAAAAGCTCGGCGGTCAGCTCGGGATCCTGCAGGGCGATGAGGGTGGCAACCTCGTCGAAGGTGAGGCCCTGCATTTCTCGGGCCTTGGCGAAGATAGCGCGGACGCGCGCGGGTTCGGGTTGCGCGGTGTGGCTGAGGCAA
>CAIZFH010000132.1 GCA_903932155.1 uncultured Granulicella sp.
CATCGACCGGAAGCTCTTCTGGAGCCCAGCTATCTGCGCACGCAAAGAGGACGTTTCGTTTGCTGAGTTCGTCACGCTGGTCCTTAGGCTCTGGCAGTCCTGCCGGAACGTGTCGACGCTTTGAGATAGCGTCGCGTGCACTTGTTGGTGCTCCTGTACCCCAGACTGGAGTTGGTCAATCCGTTCACCGAGCTGGCGTATGCTCCCGGCTGTGGTTGATGCCGACTGCTCGTGCCTTTGAGACAGAGACTGCAGGTCGGCTTTGACCGCGTGCAATTCCTCAGTCGTGCGAACATTATCGGTCGCAACCTTCGCGACCCGAGCGTCCAGGGTCGTGATCGTCCGGCTATTTTCGTTGCACTGGCTGTCAACAACTGCAAGGCGCTCACGCTGTGTTCCCATTGCGGCAGTCACGTTGACGTCGATCTGTTCGCACGTAGCCTCAAGCCGAGAAAGATCATCGTAGATCTGAAGGTGGCTTCGCTCTTCACTACTTTTCAATGCGGCAAAAAAGGCATTGTATTTGGCGACGTCGATTAGCGTCAGCCCTGCCGCAGAGATGACCTGGCGCACGGCCCTCTCAATTCCTACGGCAACCGTCTTTGCGTTAACGTCACCCGAATACAGTTCTGATGTCCTCAGCAACCACCCTGCGCATATGCTAAGCCGAATTTGGGCTGCACGCGCGCATGCAGTATCGAGATACGTTTTCACGCATGCTTCGCCGTAACCCCACGTATCCACCAAGTCGTCTTTGATTTTGGACAATGCGGCGGGGTCGCGCCCTGCATCGCGCCACGCGGCTACAACTGGCAGGATGAGCAAACGCGCAACTGCCGGGCCAAGTACTTCAGTGGACTTCTTGGGGAAAGTCGCTGGTCGGAACAGAATCCGATCCACCATGCTCTTGCTGGTACCGATGCCTTTTGTGAATTTGTCTACATCTTCAACCCAAAGTTCAATAGCATCCAAATCCTCAACTAGAGTGCTATTTGACGTCATAGATGTCCTCCGTATTGAGTGCCAATACTGCGCTGGTTGACCAGACCGGGATGCGCTGCTTCACATTGAGGAGCGCATCCCGCGGCCAGAGGAACGATCACACGGTAGCCGACGCGGGCTCCGGTACACACCACGACTTGAAATCCTTGAACAGCTCATCGATCTTGGCCTGAATCCGCTCTGCGGTAGGTTTGCTGACGTCATCCGGACGGACTAGCACCTTCGAGAACCCGAGAGCCATCGCCACCGTGAAGGCCAAAGCACCAAGCAAATGGCCGATTATCGGGATGCTCGATAGCAGCAGGTACAGAATAGTGCCAATCAGCAGAGCGACCGGTATTTCGCGAAACTGCATTGCTATCAACACAATGAGTTCCAACACTTTGATGCCCACATGAATCACCCGTTTCCCCAGCTTCAGTGTGCACTTCTTCACCAACAGCAGACGATCCTTTACAGACCTGCTAAGTTTCAGTGAAGCAAGTAACGCTTTCAGGCGAGCCTCGCCCACAGTGGGGGCCAGTCTTGCTGCCAGGTCTTCCGGGGTTATGTCACCGACGTCGATATCCGTTGTCATGCCATCCGGTCCTACGAAATGCACCTTCATTGAGACTCCTACTCTATGGTTTGTCGTTACGCTACGTTTCGTGGGTGGGTCATTTGGTCGAAGTAACCGCCCCTCGGCCCACCAGAGAAGATGGGGCGGACTTCACGTGAACTGCGATCATAGGTTATGTCATAGCGCAACCTCCCGTGGTGCATGGTTCACAGGTCTCGGCGAGCCGACTAGATTAGGTCCCTTTGTCATCTGGCAAGGCGCCTGGGTGGCGAATGGTCAGGTTGTAAAGCGTCAGCGATTATTGCCCACCGCGAACCGGCCACGTGTAGAAACCCGTGCCATCAAACTTATTGAGTGAAGTTGTGACGCCGAGTGACATGTCCACCCCCCAGGTGAAGTTCGCATTGTTCTTGTACGTAGTGCTGGACCAGTAGTTGCGGTTCGTCTGGATACCCATGAATGGGTTTCCTGTCGTCCACTGTCCAGTTCCAGCCGTATTTGGCACGCAAGGAGCAGCGTAGCGAAAATCAACCAGGCTCAGTAGTTCCCGCACATTTGGCAGCCGCCAGTCTTTGTACCCCCCCAGTCCCACCGAACCGTCAAGATTCGTGCAGTAACTCAGCGCGACCCACCACCCTCGCAACGTGGCATCGGGGTTCTTGAGCCACATTAACCCCGTGAGATTGTCCGTGACACAGTTCGACGATATGCCGGTCCCCACCGTAAAACGCGGGGTGGGCCATGCCACGCCTTTGGCGAATGTACCATCGTCTCCAGCCGAATCTACGCCCTGCCGGGTCTTCGGTACCGGAGCTGCGAAGCAGGCTCGGTTGCTGAACGCCGCGACTCGATAGAACATCGGAACCGGGATGGTGGGGGTAGGGTTGGTTGAGACAATGTCTGTCAATTGCGCAAAACTGGACTGCCAAACGCCAGTGCCGGTTAGCGATGCCGCCCATTGAATCTGGTAGAACAGGTTCGTGTTGCTGTTGGTCCACGTCAGTGCCCCATTCCCCTGATAGGATACAATATCCGGTGATTGCGCCGGCACATCGTACACGCCTATTATCCAACACGCGAACGTGATGCCGTACCTTGTTGCTCGTTTCGTTGTCATCGTCTGACATCCTTGTGATTACAGTGAGAGTATGTTGCGCCTACATGTATACCGGTATGATCAGAAGCTACGGGCACAGCGGAATCCGTCGATTGTGCTCGGCACGTATGGCTCGCATCCGCTTCTACAGTCCGTCTTGGCATAGACGCTCTCGGCTCCATTGAGCCAAGGTCCACCATGTAGCACACGGTTGGTATTAGGGCTGCTGTCGAGCCCGCGTGGGTCAACAGATCCATTCGACAGCGGAGCGCCCCGCCAGTCCCAGCACCATTCCCAGACGTTGCCGGCCATGTCGTATAACCCGTACCCGTTGGCCATGTCGCAACCGGCGGGTTGTTGGCTCCCGTTGTAGTATCCAACCGGAGTCGTCCCATTGTCATACGCATCGCCGCTGTTGGCAAAATTGGCCTGACTTCCGTCGATCGTGTCGCCCCACGGATAGATCCGTGAGGTCAGGCCGCCCCGAGCGGCCTTTTCCCACTCGGCCTCGGTTGGGAGACGGTATCCGGTTGCGTCCCACTTGACCCATGCGTTCTGGATGTCGTTCGATCCGGTTCGATAGACCGCCGTTTGGGCCGAATTAGTATAATAGGCGGGGATGAGTCCTGCCTTTTCGGAACGTGCGTTGCACCACTTCACGCAGTCATACCAGGTGATCTTGAGCGCAGGGTGATTGGACCAGATGA
>CAIZFH010000133.1 GCA_903932155.1 uncultured Granulicella sp.
CGACGGGCTTCGATCTTCCCCGTACGAGTGACCCGCGCGATCCTGTCCGCAGGGCGTTTATCCTCTGGCGTCAGCAACGACTGGTCGATGTGATCGATGTTTGGAACGACACGATCCGCGTCATCAACCCTGAGGCCAGCGTTATTCCCAATAACGGCAGCGGCGCGCTCAGCCCGCTGAACTCGATCGAAACCAGCCGCCGTGCTCCGATGCTGGCCGCCGACCGTCAGGCCCGGCATGGGCTTGCTGCATCCTGGCTCGTGGGCAAGTCCGCCAAGGAGTATCGGGCGACCATGGGGGACAAGCCGGTGATCGGCCTGTTCGGCATCGGACTCGAAGAGCAGTACCGCTGGAAGGACAGCGTCACCAGCAACGCCGAGATCCGCATCTGGGCGCTCGACGCCATTGCCAACGGCATGCGGCCTTGGTTCACCAAGTTTTCCGCCACGCTGCACGATGAACGCTGGCTCAAGTCGATCGACGATGTCTATCTGTGGACGCAGAAGAACCAGCCGTACCTCACCGACCGCCGGCCGCTTGCCCGCGTCGCGCTTGTCTATTCGCAGCAGACCGCCTGGTACTACGGCACCAAGGTAGAGGACTATGCGCTCGGCTGGTATCAGGCTCTTGTCGAATCGCGCATACCGTTTGAAATGGTGCATGACCGTTTGCTCGACCCGGGGCATCTTGCGCCCTACAAAACCCTTATCCTGCCCAACCTCGCCGCACTCAGCGACGCGCAGTGCGATCAGATCCGCGCCTTTGTTAGCAACGGCGGCAGCATTGTAGCAACGCACGAGACCAGCCTCTACGACGAGTGGGGGACGCGACGCAAGAACTTCGCGCTCGCCGACCTCTTCGGCGTCGATTGGACAGGCAAAGCTCAGGGGCCGATGCTGAACTCCTACATTCGGCTGGAACACGAAACTCTGCCGGGCCACGTTCTGTTCACCGGCCTCGAAGATGCCCCACGGATCATCAACGGCGTCTCTCGGCTTGAAGTCACACCGCGAGCCAAGTTCGCCGAGACGCCCTTCACGCTTATTCCCAGCTACCCCGACCTACCCATGGAGAAGGTCTACCCGCGCGTACCTCGAACTGATGTCTCGTGTCTATACCTCCGACAACCTGCCGGGCGTGTCGCGTATTTCCCCTTCGACCTCGACAGGACGTTCTGGGAGGTACTCTGCGCCGACCACCTCAAGATGATGCACAACACCCTTCTCTGGGCGAATAATGAAGCTCCGGTAGTTGAGGTGGATGGCCCCGGTCTACTCGATGTCACCGTCTGGCGGAACTCCGGCTCGGTTACCATCCACCTTGTCAATCTCACCAACCCGATGGCAATGAAAGGACCCTACCGCGACTTCTTTCCAGTCGGCCCGCAGACCATCCGATTGCGGCTACCCGGCGATGTTCATGTGAAGCGAGCGCGACTTCTTGTTGCCGACAAGAACGTCGCTATCGAACGCTTGGGTATCACGGTGAACATGAAGATACCGTCCATCCTCGATCACGAGGTGATTGCGATCGACATCTGACTTTCAGCCGTCTGATCGGCGAAGCGAGAAATCACTTCGCATCACGGCAGCTGATCGGCCTCGGTCTTATTGAGCCAACATGAGTGATAGTCTTCGGCAAGAACCGAGCCTAAAGAGGGCCGACTATTAAGTCGACACCTGATTCAAGAGATCCGAGCGTAACCCTGTCATGGCCGGGCAAGATTGAGCGTCCGCGCAGTAATGGGGAAGTCAAGGATAGTGACGGTGTGGTCATTGCAGCATTCCGGTCGCAACCACAAACCGCAACCACCTTCCACTTCGCGGCGGTCTGGTCGCACGGGTTGACGACTCGGAAGTAATCTTGGCCTCGGAGCCTTTTGTCCGCCCATTAAGAACTACCTGACAAACTGGGTTATCTGTAATGTTGTTGATCGAACCATATTCGGGAATTTTCTGTTGTGAGGGGGGTTATCGAAGGCAGCTTAACCAGCTCAACCTTCGACGACGGTAGCACGGCTGGGGAGCCGCACCTGCGAGGGCGCGGGCGAACGGAGGGCGTGCATGCGGAAGAGAGCGAAGACGGCCTGGCAGACGCCGTAAGCCAGCAGGACGCCAAAGGCCATCGAAGCAAGAACCGCGCACACCAGGGTTACTGTATCGCTCACAGAAGCATCCCTCTATTTTCTTTTGCTACCAGGTTTAGATGCGAAGCGCGCTGAGGCGCGGCCGATCCGGATTTATTGTTACAAAGATTGCAGCGGATGCAACGGGGCTATTACGAATTGGTTAATGCCCTTTGGGGTACGTTCTGGCACCCTCAGCGGCTAAAGCGGTATTGCAAAACATGAATTTACGGCATCCTTCGACTTCGTTCAGGACAGGCTCGTGAACCCGTGCCCTTAAGCAATACGGAGTTTTCAGGAGCATCACAGTTCCCTCATCTATATAGACGATGACTGCGGGGAGAAGCTATTCCCATGCCGAACCATTGCACTGTGCCCTGTTACAGATGCGGCGGGTGCGAGACTGGGTGTGGCTGGATGCCGTATCCTGAGGATTGGCCGTTTCATGTCCATGCAGCTCTGTGGAGTGCGCGGCCAAACCGATTCGCATGGCAATCACACACATCACGGTACGCGGCGCGCGGCAGCACAACCTGCGCAATCTCTCGGTGTCGATACCGCGCAATACGCTGACGGTGGTGACGGGACTCTCCGGGTCGGGCAAGTCGTCGCTTGCGTTCGACACGATCTACGCCGAGGGGCAGC
>CAIZFH010000134.1 GCA_903932155.1 uncultured Granulicella sp.
AGCAAGGGTATTGTCCGCGGCTACGCGGACGCTGTGGGCCTTGACCCCAACGAGTGGACGGAGCGATTTCTCAAAGCCTATGCCGCCAGCGGGCAGATGCTCGACGACGACCGCAGTTGGCTGGAGTTTGCCGCCAACGTGGGCAGGGCTCGCTCCCAGCGAAGCGACACAATGGAGAGGCGTCTGCGCTGGGTAGGCGTGATCCTGTTGCTGCTGGTGGGGATGGCGGCCGCTTTCCTGGCGGTGCGCTACTTTGGCATGCGCTATGGCTGGTGGACGACACTGCTGCCGACGAATCTGGACTAGATACAAGTTGTGTTTCTGTGATTTCCAGGTATCATCCACATCAGCGAGTTGACCTGTGTCCACATTTGTGTACATAATAATTGGTGTGTTATGGCTGGCAAGGAACTCGAATTCGAGTGGGATGAAGCCAAGGCCCGAACCAACCTGGAAAAGCACAGAGTTTCGTTTCTGACTGCCGCTGCGATCTTTTTGAACGCGAGATTGGAGCGCATCGACGACCGCAAGGAGTATGGCGAACTCCGCTGGATTGCTCTGGGCCGCGTCGATAGCGAGGTCTATTGTGTTGTGTTTACTTGGCGCGGTGAGAATCTGATTCGCCTCATCAGTGCGCAGAAAGCGAGCAAAGATGAACGGGAAATCTACTATCGTGAGACATTCGCTTAGCGAGATCAAAGCAAAGCGTGAGCGCGGTAAGGATCGTACTAGCGCGGATGCTCCCGAGGCGGAATCTCTTGGCGCGGCATTCTGGAACTCCGCGCGGGTGGTGATGCCGCAGGTAAAAACTTCTGTTCACCTGCGCCTCGACAGCGATGTGGTCGAGTGGTTCAAAGAGCGCGGCAAAGGACACCTGACCCGCATGAATGCCGTTCTCCGAGCTTACGTTGAAGCGCAGAAGCATAGCGCGTAATAAAACCCAGACTCTCAATTCACAGCTTGGCGTGCGGAAATTGCTCCTCACCTGTCTCTACTCCCCGTTTACTGCAAGCCTTTGCTCCCATCCACTCGCGGCAATTACCATAGAAGAATGCATCCCAGGGCGCATGTCCGACGGTGCTGGCAGTACCTGTGCGAGAGTGGGTCCGATGCGGTGAGTGTATCCAGCTTTCCGCGCCGGTGATCCAGCATGTACCGGTCCTCGCGGCAGACTGCCCAAATTGAATTCCCTGCAATGGGAG
Organism: uncultured Granulicella sp.; assembly: GCA_903932155.1. Taxonomy (GTDB): domain Bacteria; phylum Acidobacteriota; class Terriglobia; order Terriglobales; family Acidobacteriaceae; genus Edaphobacter. Next base: position 1,203 of record CAIZFH010000134.1, read on the forward strand.
GAGAGTTAAGTTGAGCGACCGTTTCTTGTTTACCTCTGAGAGCGTCACCGAAGGCCATCCCGACAAGATAGCCGACCAGGTTTCTGACGCCATTCTGGATGCCTGCCTGGAGCAGGATCCCTACAGCCGCGTCGCCGCCGAGACACTGACGGCCACCGGCCTGGTGGTCATAGCCGGCGAAATCACCACCAAAGCCTACGTCGATTTTCAATCTCTGGTCCGCGGCGTCGTCGCCTCCATCGGCTACGACAACGCGGCCTATGGCTTCGACTCCAACACCTGCGCCGTCATCTCCACCATCAACAAGCAGTCCGGCGACATTGCCCAGGGCGTAGACACAGGCGGCGCCGGCGATCAGGGCATGATGTTCGGCTATGCCTCCAACGAAACTCCGGAGCTGATGCCGGCACCCATCTCGCTGGCCCACAAGCTCTGCCGGCGGCTGACCGAAGTGCGCAAGAGCGGCAAGCTCGCCTATCTCCGCCCCGACGGCAAGAGCCAGGTCACCGTGGAGTACGACGAAAACGGCAAGCCTGCCCGCATTGACGCCGTGGTCATCTCCACCCAGCACGCCGAGAGCGTCGGCAACGAGGAGTTGCACGCCGACATTCTC
>CAIZFH010000135.1 GCA_903932155.1 uncultured Granulicella sp.
AGGCATGACCATTCGACAGGACAAAGCGATCCCGATCCACCCACTTTGAGTGGCCCGGGTTATGCTTCATGAGCTTGTTGAAGAGCAGGTATGCCATGGGGGCACAGCCGAGCGGCGCACCGGGGTGTCCGCTATTCGCCTTCTGAACCGTGTCGACGGCCAGGAGGCGCAGGGTGTTTACGGACAGCTGGTCAAGGGATGAAGTGGCTGGGCTGGTGGTCATAAGTTTTGGGTGGATCCTTTCCTGAGTAGCGACCTGTCGTGCAGATTTCATCCGGTCCCCGTTTAGAGCCTTCAGGGAACCCTGATAACGAAGAGAAAGCGACTAGACCGAAGCGATCCTGACTTTCATATTGTATCCAAGCCAGGTATCTGACTGCGGCCAGCGGAGTGTCCACTCGACCTCGGCACTTCCGATAGCAGGGGTGATATCTGCAAAGAAGCCAGCGCAGCCCAGCGCGCGTGCGGGGGTGGACTGCCTGGTCTGCCAGTTGTCGCTGGTCCACACTACCTCAAATTCCTGTGGCTCCAGAATGCGGAGTGATTCGTCTGCCTGGATGGTACGGATAGGGCGGCTGCGAGTGTGGATTTCGAGGTTTCGGCGGCGTTGGGTATAGCCGTGCTGCTCACAATAGCGCTCGTAGACTGGGTCGATGCGGTCAAAGACTTTACCATCGTGCGCGGAGCGAAGGAGCTTGAGGTATTCCGCATGTGCCCAGACGAGGGGCATGGCAGAGCCTGCGGGACGCCCAAGGAACAGTTCGCGACTTGGAAGGTCCTGGTCGTCCCATACCTGTTCCGGCATCATTTGACCGCAGCAGGAGGAGGCCTCGTATGTGGCGATGAAGGAGGAGATGTCATGACACGCCGAAAGTTCGTAGTGCGCGCGCTCGCCACCCAGCAGCGGCCAGACGCGACCCTGACCCCAGCCTTCAAATGGGCCGCCGTCTAGCCTGTTGCCGTACCCGTCCCAGTTGTATCGGAGCCATCCCGGACCCTGGGGAAGATCTCGCTTGAGCACTGTATCGACTACTTTGAGGGAGTCCACGATGAGTGGATCGTCTGCGCGACGAACACCATAGCGAACAAGCTCAAGGAATCCGGCATCGATGATCTCGCGCGCTTCAAATTGGTATCTCGTGCCGGGAGGTCGGTTGGCGAGGTTGAGACGCTCACTGCCGCACCCCTCGTGGGCATAGGATTCGCCACACTCCGGCGGACGAATGCGCATGAAGTGGCGTTTTACGTCGAGGTGGAGGATGCCGTCGTTGGTGACAGTCCAGGCTTCGAGGTGACTTTCAATCCAGTCGGCAAACTCCTCAAGGAAGGTGGCTAGCTCGTGTGACTCATGTGCTCGCATCATCTCAGCGGCGCAGATAAGGGAGGCAATCACAACGGCTAAGGTAGAGGGCGAATAGCCTGAGTTTTCTTCCCAGCGCTCCTGCTGCGTAATGGGGGCTTGCTGCACGAGGCAACCGGCCGCACGCTCAACGAAGGAAAAGATGTCCAGCTCCCCAAGGCCATTGGCCTTCCACAAGCGCCAGGCGAGAAGAATGGGAAAAGCAACTTCATCCAGTTGCTTGCCACGCCAGTAGGGAGTTCCGTCTATCCAGAAGTTCTGGGCAAAGCCGCCATCCGGCTGC
>CAIZFH010000136.1 GCA_903932155.1 uncultured Granulicella sp.
AAGGTATTTAAGGCGTTGGATGGATTCCGGATTGAGGTCCCATCGTGGGGCTTTGCCAATACAGGAACTCGGTTCGGCAAATTTTCTCAGGCTGCCGCGGCGACGACGCTGGAGGAAAAGTTCAGCGACGCGGGCGAGGTGAACAACTTGACGGGCGCGAGCCCGACGGTGGCGCTGCATGTGCTGTGGGACCTGCCCAACGGCAAGGGCGACGTGCCGGAGTTGCAGCGGCTGGAGAAGAAGTATGGCGTGAAGTCTGGATCGATCAACCCGAACCTGTTCCAGTCTCAGGAGTACAAATACGGATCGATTGCCAACCCGAGCGCGGAGATTCGCGGCAATGCGCTGGCCCATCTGCTGGACTCGGTAGAGATTGGACGCGCACTGGGATCGAAGGACGTGTCGATCTGGTTGGCCGATGGATCGAACTATCCGGGGACGCAGTCGATGCACAAGCGGATTGAGTGGCTGGAGCATGCATTTGCGGCCACGCACGCGGCACTGGGCGAGAACCAGCGGATGCTGGTGGAGTACAAGCCATTTGAGCCGGCCTTCTACCACACGGACATCGCGGACTGGGGCATGGCACTGTCTTTCGCACGGAACGCAGGGCCTAAAGCTAAGGTGCTGGTGGATACAGGACACCATCTACAGGGATGCAATATCGAACAGATTGTGGCGTGGCTGCTGCACCTGAATGCACTGGGCGGATTCCACTTCAATGACCGGAAGTTTGCGGATGACGATCTGACGCTGGGATCGATCGATCCATACCAACTGTTCCGCATCTTCCACGAGATACTGGCCAGCGATTCGCCGGCGGTTGCGGGGATTGCGTACATGATTGATCAGAGCCACAACCTGAAGGGCAAGATGGAGGCGATGGTTCAGTCGGTGGTGACGGCACAGGAGCTGTTTGCCAAGGCTGCTTTGATCGACCACGAGAAGCTTGCAGCGGCACAGCAGTCATGCAGCCTGGTAGAGGCCGAGGAACTGTTCCGCGGCGCGTTCTGGGTCGATGTTCGTCCGATGGTGAAGGAGTGGCGCGAGGCTCGCAAACTGCCCTCCGAGCCGCTGGCTGCACTGAAGGCGAGCGGATACGTGGAGAAGATCAGCCAGGAACGTGGAGCCAAGAACGCGAACAGCGTAAGCAGCTACGCGTAAAGGCAGGTTCGAGGTTCATGGTTCAATGTTCGAGATGAGGCCGGTCTAGTGACCGGCCTCACACTTTGTGTGCACAGGGATTGGTATTCTTGAGCCTATATGGCGAAACCAATTGTTCTGACGATTCTTGATGGGTGGGGCTATCGAGCCGCGACCAACGGCAATGCGATTGCAATGGCGCGCAAGCCGGTGTACGACGCACTGCTGCGGGATTATCCCAACACGCTGCTGCATGCGAGCGACCACTTTGTAGGGCTGCCGGACGGGCAGATGGGCAATAGCGAAGTCGGGCACCTGAACCTGGGCGCGGGACGGATTGTGCGCATGGACATTACGCGTATCGACGCGGCGATTGCGGATGGGAGCTTCTTCAGCGATCCGACGCTGCTGGCGGCGGTGGCGCATGCGCAGGAGAAGGGAAGCGCGCTGCATATCATCGGGCTGCTAAGTGACGGCGGGGTGCATTCGCATGTGCGGCATCTGTATGCGCTGCTGCGTCTGGCGGCACAGAAGAGACTGAAACGGGTATATGTTCATGCGTTCATGGATGGACGCGACACGTCGCCGACGGGCGGCGTGGGATATATCGAAGAGTTACTGTCGCATTTCCGCGAGTACGGCGTGGGCCAACTGGCCAGCGTGAGTGGTCGCTACTTTGCAATGGACCGCGACCTGCGATGGGAGAAGGAGCACCAGGCCTTCGACGCGCTGGTAACGGGGCATCCGGTGGGCGGGACTTATACGGATGCAGTTGCGCGAGTGAAGGAACTATACAACAGCGGGACGACCGATGAGTTCATTCCGCCGTTCACGGTGGTGGATGCGGCGGGCAAGGCCGTGGGGCCAATTCGGGATAACGATGTGGTGATCAACTTCAACTACCGAGCGGACAGGGCGCGGCAGATTACGCGGGTGCTGGCGAGGAATTCGGGGTTGACGGCTAACGGCGGGATGGACCTGCCGAAGGCGGCGGAGCTGGACGCGGAGATTCCGCGCAATACGGTGCCGATGGGCATCCACTATGTTTGCATGACGCAGTACGACAAGAACTACAAGTTGCCGATTGTGATTCCGGCAGAGTCTATGGACAACCTGCTGGCGAACCTGATGGCGCAAGGCAACCTGCGCAACCTGCGCGTGGCGGAGACGGAGAAGTATGCGCATGTGACGTACTTCTTCAACGGCGGGATCGAGAAGCCGTTCGGAGGGGAAGACCGCGTACTGGTGCCGTCGCAGCGGGTGGCGACGTATGATCTGGCTCCGGAGATGTCTGCGGCGGGGATTGCAGATGCGGTGATCAAGGCAGTGGCGGACACGGCGTTCGACGTGATCATTGTCAATTTTGCGAATGCGGACATGGTGGGCCACTCGGGGAAGATCGAGCCGACGGTGCGGGCGGTGGAGACGGTGGATTCACAACTGGGCCGCGTGTACCAGGCAGTGAAACAACGGGGTGGAAGCTTGCTGGTGACGGCGGACCATGGGAACGCGGAGATGCTGATCGACCCGGTGACGGGTGGGCCGCATACCGCGCATACCACGAACCCGGTGCCACTGATCCTGGTGACGGATGCGGCGAAGGGGACGCTGAGCCTGCGGGAGGATGGGAGTTTGCGGGACATTTCGCCGACGATGCTTGGACTGCTGCGGTTGGAGAAGCCGAAGGATATGACGGGGGGCGATTTGCGCATCCCTAGCACAGCATAGGTCAGGCTTTCAGCCATCAGGGGCTTGTCCGGGCTTCTGACCTTGGGCTTCGCCCATGGCTGGTATGGGACGCGCCGTTGGCGCTTTCAGGCAAAGGCAACAGTCCGGCCCCCACCCATGCGCAAAAGCGCGCATGAATGGGGTACCCGAGGATTCCTACATGGAACCGGCGGGCACGGTGGTGCCGTCGTGCATGCTCATGACGGCGAGGGTGGGTTTGGCTTTCTGATGGGACTGCTGAATCGGGCTATCATGCTGTTTTTCAATCATTGCGAACATAGTCTTCATGTTACAGGCGAGCTTGCCGGCGGAGGCCAGGGTGGATGAGGAAACGGAGCCGCGATAGCAGTTGATGGAGGCGTTCTTGGTGGTGACGCCGATGGGCAGGACATAGTGGTAGGCACCGGCGGGAAACTCCTGCGTGGGGCTGGTGATGCCGTTGCAGGCGTCCAACTGGGAGACGCTGATGACGCTGCCGTTGATGTCGTGGCCGCCATAGATGGGGAAGCCGTCGAGCGCGATGCCGATGATGTGCGAAGGGCCGGAGGCGGTGTCGACCTGCGACGTGACGCAGTTGGGTGTGCCGTGTGCGTGCCATGTCATGCCATTGCTGTGGGAGTTGCACTGATCGAGGAACCAAGCGGTTTGCTGGGTGCCTGAACCGTCGGTGAAGGTGTAGGAGGCGTTGTCGGAGACGGCGGGCGTGCTTTGGTCCATCTCGTATGGATTGAACATGGCGGTGCCTGAGATGAGATATCCGATGGCACCTCGGCTAGTGACCGTGGTGGCGCTGGCCTGAGTGGGGCAGATGTTGAGGGTGGCGGAGGAGCCGCGCAGCGAAGGCGCGATGACGCTGGCGTAGGAGATGACGGCCAGAGGAGTGTTGGTGACGGCGGTGTAGGCCACAGGCGTCTGGCCCATGTTGGCGGGGGCAAGATAGTAAGGGTTGGGTGTGTAATCGGGCTTGCCGCTGGTGGTGAGGGTCATCTGACAGGCGCTGGGAAAGCTGACGGAGACGGTAGAGCCGAAGGACAAGGATTTGTAGACGGCGGTGTACTGGTTGGGCGAGCCTACGGACGAAGAGGATACCGTGGAGGAGGCCGAGGTGGCGCTGCTTCCGCAACCGATGGCGATGATTGCGCCGGATAAACATCCTGCCAGAACACGGAATAGGGAGAACTTGCGGCCGGGGCCCTGGGCCACATGAGCAAGAGCGTTCATGCGCTTGTCCTTTCAGTGATGCATTGCTCTCACCGTGTCGAATGGAGCATTTTCACAGTTACCGTGGTGTCGGAAAGCTTGTGCGATGTGGTTTTCTTTGAGAGAAAACCACGCAGGCTTCTTTCGCCACACTCTACACTTACTGTGAAAATACTCCCGGGCCCGGAACGCGGGAGAGAGTCGAGATTGCAGGGTATGACGGGCGTATGGGGTGGGGGGATTACATAGGGAGGGAAAAAACGAGGTGAGGAGTTTGTGATGGTGAAGACTAGAAGTCGCGGCGGCCTTCGAGGGCGCGGGAGAGGGTGACTTCGTCGGCGTACTCGATGTCGGAGCCGGCGGGGACACCGGTGGCGATGCGGGTGATGTGCAGGGTGGGCGCGATGCGGCGAATCTCATCGGCGAGGTAGGCGGCGGTGGCTTCGCCTTCGGTGGTGGGCGAGGTGGCGAGGATGACTTCGTGGATGGTGCGGTCGAACGAGCCATCCTGTGAGCCGTCCGCGATGTCGGTGGGAGCGAGGCGGGTGAGGAGACTGCTGATGCGGAGCTGCTCCGGGCCGACGCCGCCGATGGGTGAGAGGGTGCCGTGGAGGATGTGGTAGACGCCGTTGTAGCTGCGCGACTTTTCGACGGTGGCGATGTTGGTGGGCTCTTCGAGGACGCAGACGGTGTGCTGGTCGCGGGCGGGATTAGTGCAGTAGATACAGGGATCGACGTCTGTGATGTTGTTGCAGATGGAGCAGAGGCGTAGCTTGGCGCGCAGGACGAGGATGGAGTCGGCGAGGGCTCGTGCGTCGTCGTCTGTGCCGCGAAGGATGTGGAAGGCGATGCGTTGGGCGGATTTGGATCCGATGCCGGGAAGCTTGCGCAACTCGTCGATAAGGCGGGAGATGGGATCGGCGAAGCGGGCCATGGGTTACTCCAGACCGGGGAGGTTGAGGCCGCTCATGAGGCCGGACACGGAGGATTTGATGGCCTCGTCGGCTCGGCGACCTGCTTCGTTGATGGCGGCGGCGATGAGGTCTTCGAGGAGTTCAATGTCGCCGGTGGTTGCGCCGAGAGCGGTGGGTTCGATCTTGAGGCGGAGGACTTCTTTTTTACCGTTGATGCGGACGGAGACCATGCCGCCGCCGGATTCGGCCTCGATAATGGTGGCGGCGAGCTTCTGCTCCATCTGGGCCTGCATCTCGCGGGCTTGCGACATCATTTCTTTCATCTTGCCGAGGTCGGGGAAGGGCATAGGGGATAGGTTCAAGGTACAAGGTTCGAGGTTCGAGGAACAACGTGAAGTATTAGTCGGGCTCGCGCAGGTCGATGACGGTTTGGAGTTCGGCGGAGAAGAGTTTTTGGGCCTGCTGCACCATTGGATGCTCGAGGGCACGGGCCTGGACCGTGCCAGTACGGGCGGGGCGAGGTTTTTTTGCAGCGGGAACGTCGGCGGCAGGGAGCAGGGTGAGCTTGAGGATGCCGGCGCCGCGCAAGACAGAGCGGAGGATTTTTTCAGCATCGGGATTGAGGACGACGGGGAGCATGGTTTTGGTGAGAGTGGTTTGGATTCGGGCTTCGCCGTCGGCGATGGTCCAGTCGGCATCGTCGAGAGCTTCGGCGGCGGAGGTTAGCGCGGCCGCGGTGAGAGCCTGGACGGCGGCGAGCTGGGGATCTGCGGGAGCTACTATCCCACTCATGCCGGGATGAGACTCCGGCATTGGTGGGGCACCCAGTTCAGCGGCGGGTGCTGGGGCGGGGGCAAGTGCGGTTGCGCCGCGGGTTTCGGGGATGGGTTGCGGTACAGCGGAGGAGATGGGGATGGGTGCGGACATCTCTGGGCGGCGACAGGCCTTGTCCTGCTCGAAGGGGGAGAAGGCTGGTGTGGTGTCGGATTTCCCACTCATGCGGGGATGAAGCTCCGGCATGAATGGGGTACCCGATTTTGTGATAGATGGGGCAGCCGTGCGCGGCGAGGATGGGGTACCCACTTTGCTGGCGGATGGGGCAGCTGGTTTTGCAACAGGAAGCTGGCTGAGGGCCTCTTCGATGGGGAGGAGGCGGCGGAGATGGACAAGCTTGAGCAAGCCGAGCTCAAAGTGGAAGCGCTGCTCTTGTCGGTAGCCCAGTTCGTCGAAGGTGCGGAGCATGACCTGGAGGAAGCGGGAGAGCTCTTCTTCGCTGAAGAGGGCTGCTGTGCGGGCTGCGCGTCGCTGCTCGTCTGGGGAGATTTGGAGGAGTTCGTTGCCGATGCCTTCGGCGGATTCGCCTTCGGGCGAGAGGTCAGCGATTTTGGCGATGAGGGCGTTGCGCAGGTAGCGCACGCACTGGCGGGCAAGCTGGGCTGGGGAGTTGCCAGCGTCGAGTAGTTGGTTGGCGGCGGTCATGACCTCGGCGGAGTTGTTGGCGTTGACGGCCTCAAGAATGCGCTCGAAGACTGCGTTGGGGACGGTACCCATGAGCTCGCGAATCTGTGCTGCGTCGAGGCGAGGGTGGCCGTCGTCACTTGTAGGGGCTGAGGCGATGGCCTGATCCATGATGGAGAGGGCGTCACGCATGGAGCCGTCACCTGCCTCGGCGAGGAGGGCGAGTGCGGAGTCGTCCGCGAGAACGGCCTCGCTGGCTGCGATGGAGCGGAGCTGGCCGAGGATGTCGACCAACTTGACGGCGTGAAAGCTGAAGTGCTGACAGCGGGAGCGGATGGTCTGTGGAAGGTCCTCGGGCTGGGTTGTAGCCATCATGAAGATGATGTGTGGAGGCGGCTCTTCGAGGGTCTTAAGGAGTGCGTTGAAGGCGGCGTCCGTGATTTGGTGGGCCTCGTCGAGGATGTATATCTTGTAGCGGTCGCGTGCTGGGGCGTAGCGGGCGGCGTCGCGTAGCTCTCGAATCTCGTCGATGCCACGGTTTGTGGCGGCGTCGATCTCAATGACATCGACGGCGTTGCCGGCTCGGATTTCGGTGCAGGATTCGCAGACCTCACAGGGTTCGGCGGTGGGGCGCGTGGTGGAACCGATGGCATTGCGGCAGTTGAGGGCCATGGCCAGGATGCGCGCGATGGTGGTTTTGCCAATGCCGCGATGGCCGCTGAAGATGTATCCGTGGGCGATGCGGTTCTGGTTGAGCGCGTTACAGAGGGTGACGGTGACATGGTCCTGACCGACGACGTCGGCAAAGCGCTGAGGGCGATACTTTCGAGCTAGAACCTGATAGGCCATGGACGAGATTGATTGTACCGCCTAAGAGGGTAGCGAGTTAGCCAGTCAGCTGTGTCAGCGAGTCAGCGGGGTATGCCAGACATCCGGCTAAATATACGGGGGTATTTCCGAGGTTGGACGTTATTAGTGCGGTCTGGTCGGTACTTGCACGGAGACAAATTATTCATTGAACATGGCATGACATGGGAGTAAGTTGGCACGCATGAGTTCCCGGCCCTTTTTGCTACTCGCACTCCTTCTTGTGTTTAGTGCAAGCGCTCAAACAGCATTAAAACCGATTGAGCCAAACGGAGCAGCGAAGGCCCCCAATGCTTTGAGCATCTACGCGGCTCTGCGGGCGGACCTGCCGGGAAGCGATGGCGTGACAGTGAAGGGTTTTACGCTGGAGCGTGAGGGTGGAAAGTTCACCTTCGAACAGGGAAGCTTTTATTTTTACGCGCCGGTGGAAGGCCGGGTGACGGGCGCGGTGTTTGTGGGGACGGGACGGTTCTCCCTAACTCCGAAGGGTGTGGGCGAGAAGCGGTCACTGGCTCTGCTGACCAAGAGCGAGACAATGTCGGAGGAGTTCAGCACACTGGTGCTTCGCTTCACGGACGGGGCAGCGGATACGATCCGCAAGGCGTCTTCCGGGGCGGCGGGCGCGCCAGAGAAGCATGTGGAGGAGGCCGCCAAAGATCTGGCGACGAACTATCGCAAGGATATGAGCGACAATGTTGAACTGCGCATGCTGCAGGATGTACTGCGCGGGAGCGAAGGCGATTATTTTCTAGCGTCTTTCCACATGGGCAATCTGCTGACAGGGCGGAATGTGCTGTTTCTTGTGGATCCCGAGGGCACCGCGCACGCCGCGCCCGATCAGGTTGAACTGACGACCTGGAGCGACATGGAGTTGCAGCCGTGGGTGGCCTACAAGATGGATCAGGCCAACGAGGATGAGAGCGGCAAACGCATTAAAGTGACCGATCAGAGGCTGGATGTGACGATCGAGACCAGTGCCTCGATGAAGACCTCGGCGGAGACAACGATGAAGGTGCTGCGCGATGGCGTGCGCGTGGTGCGGCTGAACCTGTATCCGTCGCTGCGGGTGACGGGCGTGTACAGCGAGAACGGCGCACCGCTTGATTTCGTGCAGGAGGACAAGAAACTGGATTCGGATTTCGGGGTGATCCTGCCGGCGGCGGCAAAGAAGGGCGATACGTTGCGACTGCTGACGGTATACGGTGGCAACGACGCGCTGCGCGCCGAAGGCCAGGAGACGTACTACTTGATGCCGGGCGCGCGCGAGAGCTGGTACCCATCGGGTCAGGGGGAGTTGGGCGATTTCGCTAGCTACCATATGACGTTCCACATTCCCAAGAATCTACAGATCGTTGCTACTGGGAAGCAGGTGACACGAACTCCCGAAGATGCAGGCACGGTGAAGGAAGTGTGGGAGACGGGCGTGCCGATCGCGGTAGCGGGCTTTAACCTGGGGGATTTCAAGACGCAGGGGGTGAAGACTCCGGACGGATTCGGGGTGGACGCATATGCCGATGTTGGGCTGCCGGACGCGTATAAATCGCTGGTGGAACTGGCTGACGTGGGGAACCTGTCGGCAGTGACCGCGCTGAAGGGCGAGGTGTCGCAGGGGTCGGCGGCGATCCAGCTCTATTCGGATTACTTTGGCAAGCTGCCGTATGACCATGTGTCGCTGACCGAGCAGACTGCATGCAATTTCGGACAGAGCTGGCCGATGCTGGTGTATCTGCCGATCTGCGGATTCTGGGATGAGACGGTGCAGAACCGGTTGGGGCTCCTGGACGGAGACGCCAGCTACTGGCGCGAGGTGACGCCGCATGAGGTGTCGCACCAGTGGTGGGGACAGCTGGTAGGGTTCAAGAGCTATCGCGACCAGTGGATGAGCGAAGGCTTTGCGAACTTCTCTGTGGGCGTATTTCTAAGACACACATCGCCCACGATGGACCTGTATCGCGCGTTCTGGAAGGAGCAGCAGAAGAACCTGTTGCAGAAGAACAGGGAAGGCAAGCGCCCAATAGACGTTGGCTCACTGACTATGGGCGACCGTGTATCGAATGAGAAGAACGGCAATGTGTACCAGATGCTGATCTACAGCAAGGGCGCATACGTTCTTCACATGCTGGAGATGATGTATTGGTCGACGGCTGACCAGGAGACCACCTTCAAGAACGCGATGCAAGAGTTTGTGAAGGATTACTCAGGCAAGGCGGCGACCACGGAGGACTGGAAGGCTTCGATGGAGAAGACGATGCCAAAGTGGATGGACCTGCGCGGCGACAGCAAGCTGGACTGGTTCTTCAATGAGTACGTGTATGGGACTGATTTGCCGCACTATACGATCATCTCGGACTTCACGGTGGGAGCCGATGGCGTGACATCTGTGCATATGAAGTTGTCGCAGAGCAACGTATCAAAGGACTTTGTGATGCGGATTCCTCTGTATCTGCAACTGAAGAACGGGCAGGTTGCGTGCATCGCCAACGTGGTGATCCATGGAAGCGACACGGTTGACCAGGCGTTTGCAATCGGCAAGCTGCCGTCGCCGGCCAAGACGATGCTAGTGAACTACAACGCGGATGTGCTGAGCGACAACTAGGCAATCTCCCACATCTCAGAACCGAGATATGGGAAGCCCGGTCGGTATTCATTGCGTAGTGCGGTGTAGTCGCTGTAATTTGGCAGTATGAGATTCAGGGCTATTTTTCTCCCTGTGCTGCTTACGGCGGCCAGTGTGTGTGCGCAGACCGCGACAAAACCGATTGAGCCGAGTGGGACGGCGAAGGCCCCCAATGCGCTGAGCGCCTACAAGGAGTTGCGGGCTGACGTGCTTGGCACCGAGGGCGTGACGGTGAAGAACTTCACTTTGGAGCGAGAGGGCGGGAAGTTCACCTTTGAACAGGGCGATTTTTACTTTTACACACCGGTGCAGGGGCGGGAGACGGGCGCGGTATTTGTGGGGAAGGGCCGGTTCGAACTGGCGGGACAGGATATATACCAGCAGCGTTCGCTGGCCCTGCTGACCAAGCAGAGTTCTATGCAACAGGAGTTCAGCACACTGGTTCTGCGATTTGCAGACGACACGGCGGATGAGATTCGCAAGGCGTCCGCGGGAACCCTTATTGCGAAAGCGCCGCCTGCGGAAGCGCGAACGACAGCCGAGGAGCTGGCGAACGGATTCAGGAATAAGATGCGCAACAACCTAGATCTGCGCTTGCTGGCGGATGTGCTGGGAGACGGTACAGACGGCATGGGAGATTTTTTCCTGGCATCTTTCCGGATGGGCGATGCGGCGACAGGGAAAAATGTGTTGTTCCTGATCGACCCGGAGGGGACGTTCCACGCCGCGCCCGACGAGGTGGAGCTGTCTACCTGGAACGACAGCGAGGTTGATCCGTGGATTTCGTACCTGATGCAGAACGCAAAGGAGGACGACCTGGGCAACCGGGTGCAGGTGACGGGCGAGAGCGTGGACGTGACGTTCGACCTTGCGGGCACGATGAAGGGTTCGGCCGAGACAACGATGAAGGTGCTGCGAGACGGAATGCGTGTTGTGCGGCTGAACCTGTATCCGACATTACGTGTTTCTGGGGTGTATAGCGAGAGCGGGGCACCGCTGGACTTTGTGCAGGAGGCGAAGGAGAACGATGCGGAGTTTGCAGCGGTGTTGCCAGAGGGTGCGAAGGCGGGCGATACGTTGCGGCTGCTGACGGTGTACGGCGGCGGAGACGCGCTGCACGCGGATGGCAACAATACGTTTCATCTTGACTCCGGCGCGCAGTATGACTGGTATCCGTCGGGTACGGGAGGGATCGCCGATTCTGCGAATTTCCATATGACCTTCCATCTGCCGAAGAACCTGCAACTGGTAGCCAGCGGAAAGCAGATGAGCCAGGCCGCGGAGGGCGATGCCATGGTCAAGACAGTTTGGGAGACACAGGGGCCGATTGCCGCAGCAGGCTTCACCCTGGGCGACTTCAAGACAATTGAGGAGAAGGCTGCCGTGGGACCGATGGTGGAAGCCTTCAGCGATGTGGATGTTCCAGATCTGTACAAGCCGTTGCTACAGACCGCGGCGGCAGGCAACCAGACTACGGCACAGGCTCTGAAGACTGAGCTGTCGCAGGGGAAAGCGGCATTGCAGTTGTACGCGGACTTCTACGGCAAACTGCCTTACGACCACATTGCGCTGGTTCAGCAGAGCGGGTGCAGCTATGGAGCGATCTGGCCGATGCTGGTATCACAGCCAATCTGCGGTTTTATGGACCCGTCGGTACAAAACAAGCTGGGGATGTTCGATAGCACTTATTGGGGCGAAGTGACGGCGACTGAGGTGGCGCGCCAATGGTGGGGTGGGCTGCTGGGTTTCTATAATTATCGCGACCAGTGGCTGCGGGATGGTCTGGCCAGCTACTCGGTGGGCATGTTCCTGAATGGAACATCGGTGAAGCCGCAGGACTACCGAGACTTCTGGAAGAATCAGCATGAACAACTTCTGCTGAAAAACGCACAAGGAGTGCGGCCTCTGGACCTGGGGCCGCTGACCATGGGGGAGCGGGGCACGAACAGCAAGCCGGGGGAAGACGCCTGGCGTGTGCTGATGACCAGTAAGGGGGCGTATGTGGTCCACATGCTGGACCTGATTTACTGGACACCTGCGTTTGGCGACAAGCCGTTCAAGCTGGCGATGCAGAAGTTTGTTAGAGATTTCACGGGCAAAGCGGCTCGGACCGAAGATTTCAAGGCTGCGATGGAACGCTCCATGTCGCACACGCTGGACCTACAAGGCAACGGTAAGCTGGACTGGTTTTTCAATGAGTATGTGTATGGTACGGAACTACCTCACTACACGATCAGCTCGGATTTCATAGTAGACAGCAAAGGCATGACGAGTGTGCATCTGAAGATGGCTCAGAGCAACGTATCGCCGAGTTTTGTGATGCTGATTCCGATGTATATGGAGTTGAAGAACGGCGAGGTGAAGCGGATGTTTAATGTGGTGATCCACGGCAACGGAAATGTTGACCAGGTGATCAACCTGGGCAAGCTGCCCTCGCCAGGGAAGGCGATGCTGATCAACTACAACTCGGATGTGCTGAGCGATGAGTAAGCCGAAATGCATCAGGGGGCTGCGGAGTTTTTGCGTCTGGCGATGCGTGCGCGGCGCTTGAGTTCGAGGTCGGAGAACATGGTGGCTCGGCAGTTGGGTGCTGGGCAGAAACAGTGCTGGTGCTCTTCATCGGAGTCGTAGAGGTTGTACTCGTAGGTGAGTTCTTCGCCGGCCGCGACGTCGCGCAGGGTGGAGATGTAGATGCGGTCGCCGGCGTCCTGCTCGGTCTCACAGTTGGGGTCGCAACTGTGATTGAGGAACATGGCCATACCGAAGCCGTCGATGACTGTGTTGCCTCCGCAGGAGAAGAGATAGGTGACGGAGCGGCCCTCGTAGCGGGCGTCGGCGACAGCCTTGGACATGCGCTGGCCATCGTACTCGCAGACGCGGGTACCCTTGCGGATGGGGCGCGTGGTATAACATCCGGCGGCGTGTATGGAGGAGGAACGAACGATGAGTCCGGGAAGCATCATGCTGGCCTGACTATAACAAAAGAGCGAGGCGAACCCTGTGCAAGACGTTTGCGCAGACGTTTGACG
This sequence comes from uncultured Granulicella sp., assembly GCA_903932155.1. GTDB lineage: Bacteria > Acidobacteriota > Terriglobia > Terriglobales > Acidobacteriaceae > Edaphobacter. The sequence continues at coordinate 12,957 of CAIZFH010000136.1, forward strand.
AGAGCGCATCGTCTAAACTGAAGAGGAAGGGGACCGAGATGCGGAGAGAAGCTGGTGTGGTGCTGGTTGCATTGGTGTGGGCCGCGGTCGTCTGCGGCGCGCAGAGCACTACGGTACCTGACCCGTTGCCAAAGTCTGGCAACGTCCCAGCGCCGTGTTCCGTGGCAGCGCAGCCTGTCCCATGCAGCGCGACTCCTAGGGTGGCGGGCAAGCCAAACGCGTCAGAGCAGTTTCCTTTTCCCGGCGAGCAGACTGGCAGCAGTATCCCGCTGACCCAGGGGGCGAGTGACCCGACTCTGAGCGGTGTTGCGCAGGTGCCTGGTGTACCCAGCACAATTTCCGGTACGGCTGGCGGCGCAAGCTCGGGAGCGAATCCGGACGCGGCGGCGTCAGGAATGACGACTACAGCATTTCCATTTCCTGGCGAAGAGGAAAAGAGCGCAGCAGTGAACGGAAGCACGAATGCGGGCGGAGGCACGGGAGCGGGTGGTTCGAGCAGCAGTTCCAGCAGCGGTACCAGCAGCGGGGGCGACGATGCGGCCTCGGCCGGACAGGACGGTACGCCGGATGAGGCGGGTCTGCAGGACAAAGGCAGCGAAGGCACAACGGGCAGGCACCTGCTGCATCGGGTAAATCCAGTGGGGACGAAGTTGCAGACCGCAGACGAACGCGTGGCGGAGGACCTGAGCGTGGCCAAGTTCTATACGGATTCAGGCAATCTGCAGGGGGCGTATCTGCGCAGCCAGGATGCGGTGCAGACCACGCCCGACGATCCGGATGCACACTTTGCGCTGGCCGAAGCTGCTGCGCGGTTGAACAAGAGGGAAGAAGCGATTGCCGAATACAAGGCGTGCCTGAAGCTGGATCCGGTGGACAAAGAGGCAAAAGAGGCGCGCAAGGCTCTGGAGCGGTTTAATCCGTAGGGCTTAAGTGAGGCGATTGCGGACCAGGGCGATCTTGGTGGGGACGGGATCAATGTGTGGTGCGGGTAGAGGTGCCTGATCGTTGGCGATGGGCGGCGAGGGCTGGTCGTCCTCGGGGTCGAGCTCCTCGTCGACGCGCAGGTATCTGCGCATGTAGCGCAGAGGCTCTTCGGCGAGGGCGAGCTCGCGCAGATGGTAGCGCCAAGCATCGGGACGGGTGCTGCGCCGGGTGTATCCCTTGCGGGTTACGGTGGCGATGGTGCCATCTGCCTTGCGCCGGGTGAAGGTTTGATTGTCCACCTGAAAGGTGATGTGCTCTCCGGCCTTCCAGAATGTGGAGGCGAATTCATGCGAGAAGAGGAGGGCGTAGTATCGCCGCTCGGCACACAGAATTTCGACTGCCTTGTGAGTTGTCTCCCACGGCAGACCAAGCTTTGCGATGTACCACTTGCGGAACTCGAAGCCATTGGCCCTGGCTTGCGAGACAAGCAGCTGAAGCAGTTCGAAGCGGGTCATAGCGTGCTGACTACCGAGTTAATAGATGCATAGTACGGGGGCAAGAATCGAACGAAGCGCCCAAATGAACTGTACCTCGAATGGTTCCATAGGATTGCGGATTTGTCGTGCCGGGTGCATCCTATTGGTACACACTTTGGGAGTGTGCAGCTACCATGGGATAGCAACGACCGTGCAGCACTGCAAGTGGTGAAGGCGCAAGAAACATATTGTATGCCTGGCCCAGGAGTGTTCGGGAGATTGCCAGCAATGGCTATTAAGTGTCCAAAGTGTCATGAACCCGATGTGCGTAGGTCGCATCGCCGATTGATCGACTTCATTCTACGCAGCATCGGCATGGTTCCGATGCGCTGCAATGTCTGCGAACACCGTTTCTACCGGTTTCGCAGAAGCCTACGAAGCTGATCACACCCTTTGGGGAAGAGCTTTATGCTTCCCATTTTCCGTCGATTTGCGTGGCGGCGTGGGACGGATCTGCTCAGTTGAAGACATGTGGCGTAAGGCGAGGCCATCCAGCCCAGGATGCATCGAAGATATAGTGAAGAGTATGGTACAGCGGGATGAACAAGCCGCGGGAAGGGGAGTTCAAATCTTTGCGCCGAAGGGAAACAATGCGCTCGGTTGATTTTTGTGTCGCGGTCAACGACAGCCAGCGGAGAAGCGGACGCAGCGTACGAAGCGCCGGGCTGGTCCTTGTGGTGGGGCTTCTGATGCTGGTTGGTGTTGATGCACAGGCCCGCGCCGCCACCGCCGCTGCGCAGACGAAGGTGGATACGGCGCAGCACACCAATCCTTTGAACCTTGACCCAATAGTGCGCGAACTCTATGAGCATTTTTATATTCTCGACTTCGATGGCTCGCTGAGCCGGTCGGAGGTGGTGCTAAAGGAGCATCCGCAGGAGCCCATGGCCTATGGATATGAGTTGATGGTGACGGTGTTCCGCGAACTGTACCACCAGGATCTTCTAGACACGACATACTATGCGCACGATTCGTTTTTGACCTCGAAGCGGAATGTGCCTGTACCCGATACCACGCGTCAGAGGATCGAATTTCTGACTAACACGGGCATCAAGCTATGCGACGACCGCATCCGGGCCAACCCGAATGACAAGAATACTTACTTTGCGCGCGGGTACATTCGTGGGATGCACGCTGTGTTCATTACGCTGGTGGACCACAGCTATGTGGCGGCGGCACGACAGGGCTATGCGGCACGTGGCGACTCGGAGCAGGTATTGAAGCTCGATCCAGAGTACGCGGACGCCAAGATGGCGGTGGGGATCCAGCAGTTTGCGGTAGCCAGCCTGCCGCACTGGGTTCGCATGATGGTGGGGATCATGGGAGTGGGCGGCAACAAGGAGCGTGGGCTGGCCCTATTGCGAGAATCTGCCGAGCATGGCGTGGTGACAAAGGTCGAATCGAGGACGGTGCTATCGCTATTTCTGCGCCATGATGGGCGATACCCGGAGGCCCTGGCGGAGCAGCACGGACTGGCGGTGGAGTATCCGCACAATTATTTATTTCGATTGGAAGAGGCCAACCTGACCAAGGACGAAGGCAATGGGCCGGGGGCGATTGCGCTATATAAGGCGGTGCTGGCAGATGTGGCGAGGCCAGGATACTACGCCGACCCGCGGGTGCAGATGGCGTGGTTCGGGCTGGCGGACACGCAGCGCGGACAGAATGACATTGCGGACGCTGCGGAGAACTACCTGAAGGCCGCGGATCAACCTAATTGCAGCGACTGGCTACGGAAGCGCGCGCAGTTGAACGCGGGTGAGATGTACGATCTGCTGCAGCAGAGGGCGAAGGCCGTGGGGCTGTACCAGATGGCGTCGTCGGGCGGCGGCGACCAGACTCAGGCAGAATCAGCGCGGCGGTTGATGAAAACTCCATATACGGGGAAGTAGGTGGGGGTTTCCGCGGAACCGGTGAGCGGGTGCGTGCGTATAGAAGACTGGGATGTGGCAAAATAAGAGACTCCCGGAGGCGTGCGATGTATTGCTCTCATTGTGGAAGACCAGTGGATACGGCGGCACGGTATTGCCCAGCCTGCGGCGCGGTTGTGCAGCCGACGGGTTTCGTTCGTGTGCCTGTGTTCGGACAACTGACGCGGCCGCGCTATCCGCGCGTCTTTGGCGGCGTGTGCTCCGGGCTGGCGTTGCACTACGGGTGGGACATCACGACGGTGCGCCTGTTGTGGGTACTATGCGTGATTCTGGGAGGGACCGGGGTGCTAGCGTACATCATTGCATGGATTGTGATTCCCGAAGCTCCGTATGTACTGCCTGAGAGCAATATAGGGAGCGGGGTTTGAACGCTCGCACAGCGAAGGGGACGGGCAAAGGCGCGGTGGCTGTGGCGGCGCGCCCATTCCACTATCGAGGACGAGTGTTGTATTGCGACGGCGTTTCGCTGGCGCAGCTGGCGGAGGCGCATGGGACTCCGCTGTATGTCTACTCGGCGAAACAGATACGGTATCGCTTCGGATTGTTTCAGGAGGCGTTCGCGGGGCGAGAGGCGACCGTGTGTTATGCGGTGAAGGCGAACTCGTCGCTGGCGATTCTGCGGATGCTGGCGGAGATGGGCGCGGGGTTCGATATTGTGAGCGGCGGCGAACTGGAACGGGTGCGGCTGGCGAGCAAGACCGCACTGAAACGGGTTGTATTTTCCGGCGCGGGCAAGCAGGAATGGGAGATCGACGCGGCGCTGAAGGCCGGAATCCTGATGTTCAACGTGGAGTCGGAGGCAGAACTTGGACTGCTGGCGACGCGGGCCGAGGCGCTGGGCGTACGGGCGCGGTTCGCGCTGCGTGTGAATCCGGATGTATTCGCGGAGACGCATCCGTATATTTCGACTGGATTGGGGAGTCACAAGTTTGGCGTTGAGATTGGACTGGCGCGGGGGATCTATCGACGGACGGCGCGGTCGAAGTGGCTGGATGCGGCGGGGGTGAGCGTTCACATCGGGTCGCAGATACGCGCGGTGGAGCCATTTGCGGCTGCGTTGGCGCGGGTGGCGGGACTGGTTGGCGAGCTGCGCGAGGATGGGCACAAGATTCGGGTTGTGGACGCAGGTGGCGGGTTGGGGATTGATTACCTGGATTCGCCGACGGAGCCGAAGTTCGATGCAGCGCGCAAGGTGAGGGAGTATGCGGCGGCACTGGCGAAGGCGGCGGAGAGGCTGGGCGCAGTGCATCTGCTGGTGGAGCCGGGACGATTTGTGGCAGCGCAGGCGGGCGGGCTGATGACGCGGGTGATCGGGGTGAAGCAGAACGGAGCGAAGACGTTTGTGATTACGGATGCAGCGATGAACGACCTGATTCGGCCAGCACTTTACCAGGCTCACCATGAGATTCTGCCAGTGAGGCGAGGGCGCGGTGCGAGCACGAAGGTGGATGTGGTGGGGCCGATCTGCGAATCGGGCGATTTTTTTGCGCATGACCGTGTGATGGAGCGGGTGAAGGCGGGTGATCTGCTGCTGCTGCTGGATGCGGGAGCGTATGGGATGAGTCAGGCTTCGAACTACAACACGCGAGTGCGGGCGGCGGAGGTGTTGGTGGATGAGGATGAGGCGCGGCTGATCCGGCGGCGGGAGACGCTGCGTGATTTGATGGCGGCGGAAATATTGTAGCTTCTCGACGTTGCGCCTTCCTTGGCGCGCTTATGGTTGATACTCTAGCTTGATTACGGTCCCCCAAGGAAAACTTATGCCCGAGACACCGGAGATCCCGGAAGAGATGCCGCTTATCGGTAAGGCAGAGGTGATCGCTGAGGCGACGACGACCGCGCACAAGGGTGAGACAGTGGAGATTGCTGCGATTGAAGAGGTAGCGGAGACTGCGAGGGAGGACGAGACCGTGATTGATATCCATGACGCGCACCATGCGGCCAGTAGCTGGCGCGAGTTTTTTATCCATATTGCGACGATCGTTCTTGGTCTATGCATTGCGGTGGAGCTGGAGCAAGCGGTGGAGTATGTAAACCATCGGCGGGAGGTGGCGGAGACGCACGAACTGCTGCGCCAGGAGCGCGAGCACAATCGCGAAAATATGGCTCATGCCAGCCGCGAGTGGCGTTTGGAGACCGCCCGTTACGAGAACGACCTGCTGGTCTTTCAGTACCTGCAGAAACATCCCGGCACGCAGCAGGAGAAGCTGCCCGGACGGCTGCTGTGGGGGCACGGTGGCAGGGTGGACATCCATGCCGAGTGGGACACGACCCAGCAGAACGGAGTCGCGGCCCTGATGCCGCGTGACGAATTGGAGGCGGACGCATGGCTGTACAGACATCTGCAAAATGTCGGCGATCTGACGGAGCAGACATGGCTGGCGGTGAACGATGCCGAGGAGTACAACCTTCTTGACAGCAATCCAACGCACCTCAGCCCCGCGCAGGTTGCCGAGGAGCTTGAGCTGACGAGGAAAGTGCTGGCCAAACAATATCAGGAGGGCGTCGGCATGTGGGACCTGGCAACCGCATTCCCCGATTTTTCTCCGTCGATCACGAGAGACGAATTCATGCAGATGCGGCATCCGCCGGATGAACAGGCCGAAAAAATGCTGGGCGCAGCGAGTCAGCTATCGAACGACCGGGTGCAAGCGGAGGGTGGCGGTGAGAAGTTGACGCTGACGACCCCAGGGAATATTCCTTAAGCGGGGAAAAAGTAGGGAACCGTGCGATTCTGCTTCAGTGCCTGGTCCAGCCGTGCATTCCTGCTTCGAAGCTGCGGCGGTCGAGGCGGGGCAGCGCGCTGGCCACTTTGTCGGAAATGAGCGGGTAGTGGCGCGCGGCGATGAGGAGGTCCGCGACACACCAGACGTTTTCCTGCGAGGTCATCCAGTGTTGGCTGTCCAGGCGGGTGAGATTTACCGGTGTGGAGTAGGAACGCAAGGTGCGTTCGCCACGCAGGTTGTAGTAGTTCTCGAAGTAGCTGAGCGCCAGCTCGCGCAGGGTGCGGTAGATGGGCGCGCGGAAGCGCAGGCCGGCGAAGTTCGACTTGGCAATGCTGCCCCAGAGGCCACGTTCGCGATAGAGGGCGATGACGTGGTCGTCGTCGTGCACAGCTTCCAGATCCATCAGCAAGGGTGGGTGACCATTGACACGGAGGGCGGCAGCGGCCAGCAACGCTCCCTCCAGGCAGTGACCCTTGCGCTCGCGCAGGGCGCGCTGCGGAGACGATGCCGTGTTGGCGTACTGGTAGGTGAGGGCGTCGAGGAACTTTTGGATTCGGGCGGGAGTGTTGAGCGCTCGCAAGGTGCGCATGTCCTTTGGGGACAGGCCGAAGGTCTGGTCTGGGCGGATTTGGTTTTTCGGCGGGTGTTTAGGTTGCGAAGGCAAAGGCGTGGCTCGTTTATAAGGTTTCGTGAAGTATACAGAGGTGAGTTCAAAGTACAAGTGGGGTGGTAGATCGTAACTTGTGGCGGGGCATCTAATCATCATGGCGATTGCAAGTGGGGCACGGATTGGGCATGTGCATCTGAAGGTGGCGGACCTGGATCGGGCGCTGGAGTTTTATAGCGGCGTGCTGGGGTTTGATCTGACGCAAAGGATGGGGAATTCTGCGGCGTTCCTATCGGCGGGCGGATACCACCATCACATTGGACTGAATACGTGGGAGAGCGAGGGTGGAGGGCCTCCGGCACCAGGGACGACCGGGCTGTACCATCTGGCGATCCTGTATCCGACACGGGCAGAGCTGGGCGCGGCGCTGAAGGCTCTGAGAAAGCATGGGGTGGAGCTGGATGGCGCGGCGGACCATGGCGTGAGCGAGGCGCTGTATCTGCACGACCCGGATGGGAATGGGGTGGAGCTGTACTGGGACCGGCCAGAGGCGGAGTGGCCGCGCGATGCGGAGGGCGGGATTGCGATGGTGACGCGGCCGATGGATTTGGCGGGGTTGTTGGGGGCGGGGTAACTGGGCAGGCCATACATCCCACCCATCGCGATAAGGCCG
>CAIZFH010000137.1 GCA_903932155.1 uncultured Granulicella sp.
CGCAGACCATCTGGTATGCCAACCGCGGAGGCTATCTGATGGCGATTGGACGGCCTGCGGCGCAGGTGGCTTTATACCATCCGGGCAACACCATCTGGCTGGGCGGCGATGCCGCGACCGAGGCCGACCGCAGCACCACCAAGCTGGGCTGGCAGTTGTTCGAGCATCAGGTGGACTGGGACTACTTCGACGATCAGTCGCTGAGTTCGGTGGCGACGCTGGCAAACGGCGGGTTCACGAACCTGAGCGGACAGACTTATAAGGCGATCGTGTTTCCGTCGATGACGGTGATCACTCGCACCGGACTGCAGCGCTTGCAGGCGTTCGCGAAACAGGGCGGCAAGGTGATCTTCGTCGGCAAGACGCCGAGCCTGATTCTGGATAAGACATTCCTGGATGCGAAGGAGAAGCCGGACCTGAGCTTTGCTACCTTGATCGAGTCGTCGGGCGACATTACGCCGGCGGTGATTGCTGCGCTGCCCAAGCCGGACGTGAAGCTGGACTCCGAGTTCCAGAGGCTGACCTACACCCATCGCCAGTTCGCCGATGGCGATCTGTACTTCTTCTTCAACGAGAGCACTGCGCCAGAGAAGCGCATGGCGACGATTGCGGGACACGGCACGGCGCAGGACTGGGACCTGGTGACGGGCGAGATCCATCCCATGACGGCTGCGAAGGCCGAGGGCGATTCGGTAACCATACCGCTGGTGCTGGGACCGTATGAGGCGAAGGTGGTGGTGGTGGGGCCGCTGGCCAAGGGGATTGCTGCCGCCGCGGAGCCATCGTTTGTATCGGGCGAAGCATTTGCGGACCTGAGCGGCGACTGGAAGATCGACCTGAACGGCAAGCAGATCACCACACCAATCAAGCCGTGGGAGGAGCTCGGCTCGGCACCGTTTGCCGGACCTGCGACCTACAGCATGCAGTTCACCGCGACCGCCGCGCCGCCCAAGGGCAAGCATGTCTATCTGGAGATCGCCGATGTACATGACTTTGCGCATGTAACGCTGAACGGAAAAGAGGTGGGCGCGCGATCGTTCCAGCCGTATCGCTGGGATGTAACCGGCGATCTGAAGAAGGGCGCGAACGACCTGAAGATCGAGGTGTATGCCAACGCAGCTGGAGGCGGAAGAGGTGGGGCCGCTCCGCCTGCTTCCGCTGCGCCGGCTTCTGCTGCACCAGCTGGCGGTACGGCGCTTGCTGCTGCTCCGGGTAGAGGAGGCGGAGGGCGTGGTGGCCGGGGCGGACGTGGAGGGGCTGCTGCCGGTGCGCCTGCCACTACTGCTGCAACTCCTCCTGCTGGTGCCGGAGGCGGGGGCCGCGGTGCTCCCGCAGCGCCTGCCACATCCGGTCTGCTGGGCGGAGTCAAGCTGGTGGCCTACTAGGGAGGCATTGAATTATTGTTGATAAGCCGCGCAGCTCCTGCGCCAGGTCTTCTATCTCAATTTCAGCTATGAAAGGCGGTACGATCCCGTGTCAATCCGAAAAGTAACTCGCCGCGAATTTGTTGGGGCCTCCAGCTTTCTTGCCCTAGGATTGCCGGTCGTACTGGGCCGCTCCTATCCGTTGTTTGCCGCGCCCGCGGCGGCTGGCGCCACCTACGTTCCACCCCAGTCCCCACGCACTACGCTGAATTTCAATCTAAACTGGAGGTTCATCCGGCAGGACGAACCTGGCGCGGAGGCTCCAGGGTTCGACGACACCAAGTGGACCGCGGTTGCCACACCGCATAGTTACAACGATGTGGATAGCTTCCGTATGCTCATCTCCCACGGGGGTGGCGACATGGGCACCTATAAGGGACTCGCTTGGTATCGCAAGCACTTCAAGCTGCCCCCCGCACTGGCTGGCAACCGCGTGTTTCTGGAATTCGAAGGTATGCGTCAGGCGGGAGACATCTTCCTCAACGGAAAACAGATCGGCCTGTACGAGAACGGCATCACCGCGTACGGAATCGATATTACGGACGCCTTGCTGCACAATGGCCAGGAGAATGTGCTTGCGGTCAAGGTGGACAACACCACCACCTATAAGGAACGCGCCTTTTGCGCTGCCAACCCGAAGAATGCGGATGGCTCCGCCTGTGTTGGAACCAGCTACCAGTGGTCCGGGAATAGCTTCAACCCCAACCATGGCGGCATCAACCGCCATGTATGGCTGCATGTGACCGGGAAGATCCATCAGACACTGCCGCTCTACTACGGCCTGGAGAGCCAGGGCGTGTACGTGCATGCCGGCAACTTCGATATTGCCGGCAAGACGGCGGATGTCACCGTCGATGCCGAGGTACACAATATGTCGGGCGAACGCGCAACGGTCGGCCTCTCGGTAGCCATCGTCGACAGCAATGGCCGCATTTGCGTCCAGTTCGATGGTGACCCGTTGGACATGGTGGACAGCGAAAAGAGCGTGATGTCCGCAGGCGGAACATTGGCGGATGCGCGCTTCTGGAGCGTAGAAGACCCCACTATGTACGATGTCTATTCCATCCTCAAGGTGGACAACAAGGTTGTCGATGTCTATCGCATTGAGACCGGATTCCGCAAGACCGAGTTTAAAGGCGGCGCGGGTACCGGCGGTGTTTACGTCAACGACAAATTCGTCTACCTCAAGGGATTTTCCCAGCGCGCGGCCGACGAATGGGCCGGGGTAGGTGCAGGTTATCCCGATTGGATGCACGGGTACACCGCCCGGCTGATCCGCGAATGCCACGGCAATTACATGCGCTGGATGCACATCTCTCCGCAGAAGGTGGATGCGGACACCTTCGCACGCTTCGGTATTATTCAGGTCTGTCCGGCCGGCGACAACGAAAGCGACTCACACGGCCGCCAGTGGGACCAGCGTGTCGAAGTGATGCATGCTTCCATGATTTACTTCCGCAATAACCCCAGCATTCTGTTCTGGGAGGCCGGCAACACAGTGGTTGCACCGGACCAGATGCAACAGATGGTGGACCTGCGCAAGCAGTGGGACCCTTCCGGCGGCCGAGTCATCGGCTCTCGCGGCGATTCCAATAACGCGGCCAACACAGCGAATAACAACATCGCGGAGTACTTTGGTGTGATGATGGCCCAGGACACGGGAGTGGAAACTCTGGCTACCCCGTCGGCGATGTTCCGCGCCTACTCGGCCGACCGACGAGATCGCGCGCCCATTATTGAGTCGGAAGACTACCGCCAGGAGGGCTCGCGCCGCATGTGGGACGACTTTTCGCCGCCCTACTACAAGGTGAAGAAGGGCCCCAACGACAGTTGGATGCACGGCTCGGACTATCTTTACAGTTCTGAGAGCTTCGCACTGGATGGCATCAAGCAGTATTGGGACTATTGGAGCAATCGCATCTCCAACACCGACCCGAAGCACTCCCGCTGGTCTGCATACTGCTCAATCTACTTCACAGACGAGGATGCCGACGGGCGCCAGGACTCCACCGAAGTGTGCCGCGTCAGCGGCAAGGTGGACGCTATGCGCCTGCCAAAGGAGCTCTACTTCGCGCACCGTGTGATGCAGAACGAGCAGCCCGATCTGCATATACTTGGCCACTGGAGCTATCCGGCGACGCAGCCCGACGGGACAAAGACGGTGAAGACCGTTTACGTTATCGCCAACACTGAGTCGGTCGAGCTCTTCGTCAATGGAAAATCTCTTGGAGTAAACTCCAAGCCCGACACTGGATGGGTCTTCGCCTTTCCCAACATCGAGTTCGCTCCGGGCAGCATCAAGGCTGTCGGCAAGAACGGAACCAAGAACGTCGCACAGCAGGAGATTATAACCGTGGGTGCACCTGTTGCCATCAAGCTGACTCCGATTTTGGGGCCGAAGGGCCTGCAGGCTGACGGCGAGGATATCGCACTGATCGACTTTGAGGTGGTCGACGCCAAGGGCCAGCGATGCCCTACGGACGACGCCCGCGTCGATTTCACTTGTACTGGGCCGGGCATCTGGCGCGGAGGCTACAACAGCGGAAAAATCAACTCGACCAACAACCTCTACCTGAACACCGAGTGCGGCATCAACCGTGTTGCAATTCGCTCCACACTGGTTCGCACCACAGATCCGGCTCCGAAGCCCATCGTCGTCACGGCAACACGCGAGGGCCTGAAGCCGGCAAGTGTGCAGATTTTACCCAATCGCGTGGCCGAGAGCGACGGCATTGCCACTTTCATGCCGCAATACCTGACAATTACGTCGTAACATGAAGCAGAAAGCATTGCGATTAAGGCACACAATATTGTGGAAACTATTAAAACCTTAATGATAATGACTACAATTTCAACGTGTAGCGGAGCATAAATGTCATCTCGGGATCCCATGGTTAGGATGTAGCAATAACTGTGGAATAGGCCGACTCAAGAGGTTCTAAGCCGACCAACTGGATACTCTTCGCTCATCCTGCGAGATCGCGATACCAGGATAGCTATGCACTTGGGACTCTTGCGGATCGACCAGAGCGGATGAGGCGCGGAGTTCAAGGTCCTGCCAGGTTCCCCTAATAGACAGGATCACAGCCATCTCCTGTTCCAGAACCTCGGCTGAATTCTTGGCTTGAGCCTCGATCAATTTAACCCTCAGGTTCGAGTAGAATGCGACCAGTTTTTGAGCGAGTTCCCCACCGCTTTCGCGATCGATCCAGTCTTCCAGATAACCGATCACAAGCAATGCGTGGTTCAGTTCATGACACCGCCTCTGGATGTCGTTACTGCGCTGTGCGTCTATGGCGCGCCGCAGATTTCCCACCAGTGTGTCGTAAAGAGCGATCAACAAGCCGAAACCGCTGGCGCCCTCAACTGCGGTTCTCCGATATGCTAGTTCCGTTGGATTCATTTCTTTCTCCGGATAGAGCATGTTTCCGAACGCCGCGACCTGCGGAATCCTGTGTGACGCAGTTTTCCTTGCGAGAAGATCACGTAGCGTCTTCCGCTCCGAGGATGTCTAGGTGAAATCGCTC
>CAIZFH010000138.1 GCA_903932155.1 uncultured Granulicella sp.
CGGAACCAACGTGGAGTTCTTTACTCCGGTTCCAACGGGACCGCAAACAGTAACCGTCAATGCCACATACACCTCCATCACTCCGTCTCAACCGACGACGACGAGGTCGTTTGTGGTGCCGATTACCATCAACTAGTAAGTGTTGTTGATCGGGCCGGGCACGATCCTTCGGGGTCTTGTCCGGCCCGATTTTTTGTGGAGAGTGTGCCTCTGGCACCCCTGCTGCATTCAGCAGATCGAGATCGCACGACCCTACGGTACTGTTAGTGCAGAACCATAGGTCTGCTTTACTTCTGCACAAAGAATGCTTCAATGTCTTCGATGGATTGGGTCAGGCGGTAGGGGGGCAGCGAGTCCAGAAAGATGCGGCCGTAACGCTGGCGCTGGATGCGAGGGTCAAGCAGCATGAGAACGCCTCGGTCTTTCAGCGATCGGATGAGGCGGCCGAATCCCTGCTTGAGAGTGATGACGGCACTGGGGACCTGGTAGTCGAAGAAGGCGTTGCCGCCGGCGGCGGTGACAGCATCCATGCGGGCCCTGACGACAGGGTCAGAGGGGACAGCAAAGGGCAGCTTGTCGATAATGACGCAACTGAGTTGTTCGCCCTGAACATCCACGCCTTGCCAGAAACTGGAGGTGCCAAAGAGCACGGCACCTGGAGTGTCACGGAACTGCTCCAGCAGAACAGTGCGCGGGGCTGTTCCTTGCAGCAACAGCGGATAAGGCAGCTCGCAGGCGAGGCGCTGGTGTGTGGCGCGCATCTGGGCGTGGCTGGTGAACAGACAGAAGGCGCGGCCGCGAGTGATCTCCAGCATGCGGCGCGTACGTTCCGCGGCCTGGGAGAAGAATTCGGGATCGCGCGGATCGGGCATTCCGGGTGGTAGATAGAGTAGCGCCTGGCGAGGATAGTCGAAGTGCGATGGGACGACCAGCTCGCGCGCCAGGGTAAGGCCGAGCCGCCGCGAGATGTGCTGGAAGCCGGAGACGGCATTGCCGGTATCGTCGCTCCCTGAGGCCACGGTTAGGGTTGCGGATGTGAGGATGACCGAGCTATAGGTTTCGAAGAGCGCGGCGGCGAGGAGTTGGGAGACATCGATGGGCGTGGCCTGTAGATGGGTGTGGTGGCTTAAGTGGCCGATGCCGCGCACTCCTTTTTGCGCAAGCGCGCGGACTCCGCTGGCGGCGCGTCGCTCAATCCAGAAGACGGTGTTGGGATCCTGAGATTCCAGCAGAAATTTAAGGTGGTTTGCGATGTCGGTGGTTCGCTTGCGTAGGCCGGGCACCTCGTCGATATTCTTCAGGTGGTCCAGCTCGCTCTCCAGACGGGATAGTGCGTTGAGGGCCCCGGTGTAGGAGTCGCCGCGTTCTTCGAGGAACTCCGCGCGCTGCTCGAAGGGCATGCGACCGAGGCCGGCGTATGTGCTGGCGTTCGGCTGTGCGTCGAGTGCGGCGATGGAGTCTACAGTGGCCCTGGATGCGTGGTATGGCAGGGCGGCGAAGAACAGTCGTGCGCGTTCGCGCAGGGTTGCGGTTGCGCTCTCGATTGCGGGGGTGGAGGCCTGCCTGGCGCGCAGCATGGTCTCCACATCGCGGGCCAGCTCGTCGAAGCGCTGAGTGCTGAGCCCTATGCCGAAGAAGTTGCTGGCGATGTCCTCCATCTCATGCGCCTCATCGAAGATGACCGCACCGGCCGCGGGCAGCACGCCTGCATCGGGCGCTGCGCCGGCTTGCAGCCTGATTGCCATGTCTGCGAAGAAGAGGTGGTGATTGACAATTACGATGTCCGCATCGAGTGCCTTGCGTCGCATGGCGGTGATGAAGCAGTTCTCCCAGTCGGGGCAGGATTGGCCGAGGCAGGCCTCGCCGCGCGCGTCGAGTTTTGGCCACAGCGCGGAGTTCTCCGGCAGCGCGTCGATCTCCGCGCGGTCGCCGGTCGCGGTGGTCTTCTCCCAGGCGGCGATGGCGTGGAATTGGCCGATCTCGTCGAGCCCTGTCAGCAGCGGTGAATCGCGCAACGCGTACAGCTTGTGCTTGCAGAGGTAGTTGTTACGGCCCTTCATATAGCAGACCTTGAGCGGGCCAAGGATCGATTCGAGAAATGGAACGTCCTTGAAGAAGAGCTGCTCCTGAAGGTTTTTCGTTCCGGTGGAGATGATGACGCGCTGCTGGCGTTCGCGGGCCATGCGCAGGGCGGGCAGCAGGTAGGCGAGCGTCTTGCCGGTTCCTGTACCTGCCTCGACAATCAGGTGGCGCTTGTCGGCGAATGCCTTCTCGATGGCGCGGGCCATCTCATACTGGCTCTTGCGATGCTCAAACTCGAGGCCGGAACGCGAGAGCAATCCCGAGGGCGAGAAGAAGTCAAAGAGGCTAGGGAGCCTGCTCGCTACCGCCAGATCTCGATCGGCCTCGGCATCCTGCGCATGGTTGCGCGAACCTGCGGGCTCGTCTGCAGCAAGCGTAATTTTCTTAGGAGAAGACAAAGCGCTTCTCCCTATACTATTCGTCTTTCTTTCGACTCGCCCGCTTGCTTACCGATCTCTTAGTGGATCTTGTAGCTGAGACCGAAGGAGAGGATGGGGAAGAACTTTAAGTCGGTGAGGTCGTTCTGCAGTTTGTTCTGCTCGTTCAGGACGTCGGTCTGGTTGATGGGGCCGCAGTTGGAGTAGATGCCCGCGACGTAGTTCTGGCAACCCGTGCCGGTGAAGGTGTACTTCACTGTAGGCGCGGAGAAGTACTGCACGCCGATCTCGGTCTCGAAGCGGAAATGGCCTGTCTTGGGCAGCATGTTGCCGAAGCCGATGGTAGTGCGTGGAACGACGCTGTTACCGCCGAAGACGAAGACTCCATTGCCCTGTATAGGCCCGTTGGGGTTAGTGAGGGCGTTATAGGGCTCGCTATAGTAGGTTGTGTTGCCGACCGTGAAGCTCTGCCCAGTAGGGACGGAGAGCGTGGCGGTGAGGCCGGTGTCGTTGTAGATGGTTGCGCCGGCGCTGAGGCGAAAGCTGCCGTGGAACGGGAACCAGTCGACCATGGCGGCGGCATTCTGGAACTTGATGTTTCCATTGATGTTGTAGCTATCTGTGGTGATGGTACTAGGCGAGTAGGAGAGGAAGGAGGCCCCACCGCGCAGGTTGAGGCGCTGCTGCATCAGGGGGGTGGCGACGTCGAAGCCGAAGCCGCCAAGGCCGATCTTGAAACCGACGGCCAGGCCAGAGAAGGGCATCGAACTGCCTCCGGAGGGTGCGGAGGCGCCAGGAGCTTGCGCAACGGCGGCAGCCAGCGTCATGGGGGTGACGGAGCTGGAGAACGAGGCGGGAGATGCAGACACAGCGTATAGAACCGGGGAAGAGTCCGACGTCTGGGCCTGGAGTGTGACGGGCAAGAGAGCGAGGACGGACAGAATCGCAGGAAGTCGGAGGTTCATGGTGGTCCTTTCTAAGTAGAGGGCCGAAGCGTGCGGTGAAGCTATCGCCGATCCAATGCTCCCGGTTGGCGCACCGCGCTCATCCGAGGGAACCAATGGGGGAGTGCGGTGATCGTATCAGAGTAATGACACTCATGGGAGAGTTCCATCCCCTGAAAGGGGCAGGGAACATGACGGGTAACTGGCATCTTCTGTAAGCCGCACAAATTACATAGTTTAGGATTGATACTCTTGTGTTTCAACCTGGTATATCGTAGGCACGTCCGTAGCAGATTTCCATCAACGACGACACAAATTGGGTTTTACAAGGCATGTTTTTGTGTACACTGCTGGCGTGAGAAAGCCCGAGCCAGACCCACGTATCGATGCCTACGTCGCCAAGTCTGCGCCGTTTGCGCAGCCGGTGCTGACACATCTTCGTGCGCTGGTACACAGGGCTTGCCCGGATGTGGTGGAAGAGATCAAGTGGGGTCGGCCGTTCTTCCTGCATCGGGGGACGATTCTGTGCAATATTTCCGGGTTCAAGGCGCACTGTAGCTTCGGCTTCTGGGGCGCGGAGATTGGCAAGGTGCTGCACAAGGACGGCGTACTGCAGGCGGGCGGAATGGGGTCGCTGGGGCGCATTACCAGCGTGAAGGACCTGCCCTCGGAGAAGCAGTTGCTGGGCTACATCCGCCATGCTGCGGCGCTGATCGAGAGCGGTAAGGGCGACACCTGGGTTGCGGTGCAACGCCGTGTGGTGAAGGCTCCCAAGCCGCCGATTGAGCCGCCGCCGGAGTTTACCGCTGCGCTCAAGAAGAACAAAGCTGCGAATGCTGCGTATGCAGCATTCAGCCCAAGCTGCAAGTGCGAGTACGTGGAGTGGATCGCTGAGGCCAAGCGGCCCGAGACGCGCGAGCGGCGCATCGCGCAAGCGCTGGAGTGGATCGCCGAAGGGAAGCAGCGCAACTGGAAGTACCAAGGGTGAGTTTCGTACAAACCCACCCATCGCGAACAAACTGCGATGGATGGGGCACCCACTTTTGTTGCTGGCTAGGCGTGGCTGAGGCGGCGGGCGAAGTCGAGGAAGGTGAGTGCGGCGGGGGAGTAGCCGCCGGGGTCGGGCTGGGTGAAGTCGCCGGTCAGGGGGTCCATCTGCTGGCGGAACTCGGTGTGGCGCATGATGGCGGAGCACCACTGCTGCATCATGTGGGTGAGTTCGGCCTGCTTGCCGTAGTAGGGCATCCAGCGCGGCGCGCGCAGGGCTGTGAGCGCCTGGCTGGCCCCGCCCCAACTGTTGCGCGGAATGGGACGGACGAAGGTGGGGTCGTCCATGGCGATGGAGGCGAGCGGGTAGGGCGCCCAAAAGGCTTTCGGGTTGTGTAGCTGTCGCGTCCAGACGGCTTCAAAGATGGCCTTTTCTTTGTGTGGGTCGACGACGTGCTCGCCCAGCACGCGTGTGATAAGGTCGCCGCGCACGCGCACGAAGTTGTTCTGCGCGTCGAGGTCGTAGAAGGCCGCGTCCTCGGGGCTGTAGAGCTTGGTCAGGATCAGGTGGCGAATGTGTTCGGCGTCGGCGAGCCAGCGAGCTTCGTCATCGCGTTTGCCGAGGGCCTTGGCCATGGCAGCCAGTGCGATTCGGCCGCCGTAGACCGTGGCAGAGAGGTCCGGGCAGAGGCGCGGCATGGTGGGGATTGGCGGGCACTTGCGCGCATCGGCTTCGGGGCACTGGTTGGGGATGCCCTTCCATCGCGGCGAGTTGTCGTGGCCGGTGTCGTAGGTACAAAAGCCTTCGACGAGGCCCGTCTTGCGCGTGTCGCGGTACTGGCGGAGCCATGCGTCCCAGAGCGAACATGATTTGTAGGCGGTTTCGAGGAGTTCCTGATCTTTGGTGATTTGGAAGATGTCCCAGGCGGTGGCGGCGATAGGGACGACCATCTGGATCTGTCCGTAGCCGCCGCTGGTACCCACCTGGTCGGCCAGCTTGATGGAGGCGGGGAGTTGGCCGTCGGGTTTCTGCTGTGCGAAGAAGGCCATGTGGTTGGCGCGGGCGGTCTGGAGCGGCGTGGGCGCGCCTGGCTGCGCGTCAACGAATTTTTCCAGCGTGCCGTAGACCTGGCCCTCCTGTGGGGCGCACTCCTGCCAGATGCCGGCGTAGGTGCTGCCTTCGACCAGGACGGGGTGGTCGTAGCGCGGCATCGTGCGGACGTTGCCGGCGACGACGGCGAGCGCGGCGTCCCATGTGGCGGCCCATGCGGGGTCCGCCGTGGGGAAGTGGGGCCGGGGAGCGGAGGGCTGCTGCATCTGGGAGAACGAGGCGAGTGGTATTGCAGTAGCGGCGGCGGCGAATGCGGTCTGTCTGAGGAAATCGCGGCGGGGCAGGTTCTTGTTCATGCGCACCAGTGTAAGACGTGGTGGCTGCAAAGGGATAGCACACACGCGTGCAGCCGATGCAGTCGCGGAATAGACTGACAAGATGAAGGGATCAACCACCGGCGGCGATGCAGCGGACGGTCCGCGTGGCGAGCTTAATCCGATCACCTTCCGCCGCAGGCTGATGCGTTGGTACCGCGACAATGCGCGCGCACTGCCCTGGCGCGATACATCCGACCCATACGGCATATGGGTCTCGGAGATCATGTTGCAGCAGACGCGGGTGGCTGCGGTGATCGAGTACTACACAGAGTTCATGCGCCGATTTCCCACGCTGGTGTCCCTTGCGCTGGCTCCCGAGGCCGATGTTCTTGCCGCGTGGTCGGGGTTGGGCTACTACCGGCGCGCTCGCATGTTGCACAAGGCAGCACAGTTCATCATGACGGAGCGGCGCGGACAGTTGCCCTCCAGCTCGCTGGAGCTGCGTACTCTGCCCGGAATTGGCGAGTACA
This sequence comes from uncultured Granulicella sp., assembly GCA_903932155.1. Lineage (GTDB taxonomy): Bacteria > Acidobacteriota > Terriglobia > Terriglobales > Acidobacteriaceae > Edaphobacter. The sequence goes on from CAIZFH010000138.1 coordinate 6,289, forward strand.
CGGCGGCGGCCATTGCCAGCATTGCATTTGGGGAGAGCGTTGCCGTGGTGGATGGCAATGTGGAGCGGGTGATTCTGCGGCTTACCGGTCGCGCCAACGACGCTACGGCTGCCGCGCGCCGGTTTGTCCGCGAGCAGGCCCAGGCCCTGGTCCCGCACGCACCAGTAACCTTGAAGCCGTATTCACAATCCGGGGAGGGCTCGCCGCCCTCCGGCAACCCTGCCGGAGACCACAACCAGGCGATGATGGAGCTGGGTGCCACTGTCTGCCTGCCGCATGCACCGCGCTGTAGTGAGTGTCCTGTGCACTCGCTCTGCTGCACACGCGGCGAACATCCGACGCCTACACGCACACCGCAGCGCAGCCAGCCAGCAGCCTGCCTGCTGGACCTTCGCAAACGCGGTCCGGCGACTGAGGTCCTGCTGGAATGCAGGCCTGGGGATGCAGCTGTAATGCCCGCGATGTATGAGCTGCCCAAACTGCCGCAGGAGGCGGTGGAAGGCCTGGAACCCGCGCTCCGGCTCCGCCATGCCATCACAAATACCAACTATTATGTGCAGGTCTACTCCCCGCGCCGCCTGGTACGTAGTGGTTCCGGCAGCCATTTAAGTGTGGACAAACCCAGCACTGTCTCGGCCCATGCGCTGCGCAGTGTCCTCCCCACCGAGACGCAAAATCTGCATTGGACGCGCACCACGCGTCTTGCCAGTCTGCCGCTGACCGGGCTTACGCGCAAGATTCTACAACGTCTAAAGGTAATGAAGAACACGCGCATTACGCTTGCCGAATGATAAGTGCGGGCGAGGAAAGATCGTGGGGTAATCCGCGGAAACCTATTCATGCGGTGCTGCAGCGTCGTAGGATGAGAGAGGAACTATTGATGAAACGGCGCTCTCCAATTCGCAAGGGTCTGACCCTGACGCTGACTACGCTGGCTGTGATCGCGGGGCCGTGTCTGCGGGTGTACGCGGCGGAACACATTACGTTGCGCAATGGCTTCGAACTGGACTGCTCGCACCGCGAGGTTGCGGGCGACCGGATCCGGCTGTATCTACTGACTGCTGCAGCCAGCCAGAGTGCTCAGGACACGAACTACATCGAGGTTGCTGCCAGCGCCGTGATACTGGTGGAGCAGATTCCCGACGCTCCTGCGGCAACCGTCGCTCCAACCACTTTGCCGCTGGTACTGCTGGAACCCGCGCGGACTGGCCCATCTACCCTGACGCCAGCAACTTCGCTGTTGTCGTCGGCGGAGATGGATGAGATGCTGGCGCACGCCGGAGCACTGCACAACATCGATGCTGATCTGCTGGCCAGCGTGGTGAAGGCAGAGAGCAACGGCAACGTCCGCGCTGTTTCGCGGGCCGGAGCCGAGGGACTGATGCAGTTGATGCCGGCAACCGCGTCGCAGCTAGGCGTACGCAACTCGTTCGCGCCGGAGGAGAATATCGGCGGCGGCACCGCCTATCTCGATACTCTGCTGATGCGCTACCACAACGACATCAAGCTGGCGGCCGCAGCCTACAATGCGGGACCGGCGGCAGTGGACCGTTATCACGGTATTCCCCCCTACGCCGAGACGCGCGCCTACGTGGCCCGCGTGATTCGCGAGTTCAATCGCAGAAAGCGCGCCGCGCAGGCGGCGCACACAAGCCTGCTGGCGACCGCAAAATAGACGCCGGAACACCGCACAGGAGAGCAGACCGATGAGGAATCGCAGGGTCATTGTCTGGTTCTCAATTTTGCTTGTGCTGGCACTGGTGGTCCTCAGTAACCGCGGACGCATGCACTTCGACTGGGCGGTCTTCTGGCTACAGTTGCGCAGTGTTAGCTGGCTGCACATCGCCGCAGGCATCGCTCTGATCTATGCGACCTTCATGCTGCGTGCCGCGCGCTGGTCAGTCTTTGTGAGTGCGACCAAGCAGGTGTCTCCGCTGGTGCTGCTTGGCCCTCAGTTCGTCGGGTTTACAGCGGTTGCGCTCTTCGGACGGCTGGCAGACGTCATCCGTCCCGCGCTGGTGGCCAAACGCATACAGCTTTCCATCAGCTCGCAGGTAGCGGTCTACACCATCGAGCGTATGTTCGATCTGGGCGCAGCGGCACTGATCTTCTCCGGCGCGCTGCTGTTTGCGCCACGCGATCTGCCTCACCACGAGATATTCGTCCACACCGGTCTGATCTCGCTTGCCGGGACCGCGCTGATCGCGATGTTTGCCGTGGTTATCCGCGTGGCCGGTGGAGCGGTGGCAGAGATTGCCGGTACGGCGCTTGGCTGGCTTTCCAAACCTATCGGGGAGAGCGTTGCGGACAAGATTCGCGGCTTCCGCGATGGCCTCGACGCGATCCGCTCTGCGCAGGACTTTGTAGTCGTTTCGCTGATCTCCCTGGCCATGTGGGGCATGATCGGCACCGCGTATGTACAGACACTGCATGCGTTCGTGGATACACCGCAACTGGCGACGATAACTTTTTCACGCACCATGCTGCTGATGGGCGCCAGCCTTGGCGGTTCGCTGCTGCAGTTGCCCATCGTGGGATGGTTCACCCAGATCGCCGTCAACGCGGCTGCGATGCATGAGTTTTACAGTGCGCCGATCGAGGCTGCAACCGCCTGCGGTGCGCTGCTGCTACTGGTCACGTTCCTTAGCATCATTCCCCCCGGTCTGGTGTTTGCGAGGATCAACCACGTCAGCCTGAAGAAAATTGCAGCCGAGAACGGCAACAAAGCGACCACGAACGACGCCCCCGACACGACGAATTCCGAGTAGCAACCCGGCCCATCGCTTACACTGGATGGCGTTGCAGTTTCACTCATAAGGACCCCCTTGTCCGATTCGCCACGCCCGCTCCATCTCGTTCCGCACCGACGCTACAATCCTCTTCTGCGCCAGTGGGTTCTTGTGTCGCCACAGCGCACCGAGCGTCCGTGGCAGGGTGAGACGAGCGAGCCGGCGGCCAGCAAGGGGCTGGATTACGATCCGGTGTGCTACCTGTGCCCTGGCAACGCGCGCTCGGGTGGCGTACACAATCCCGCCTACACGGGCGTCTTCGCCTTCGACAACGACTTTCCCGCGCTGCTCAGTGATGCGCAGCCGGATGCGCAGCCGAACGCCTCTCCACTGCTGGTGACCCAGCCGGAGCGCGGTCGTTGCCGCGTGATCTGCTTTCATCCCAACCACTCGCTAACGCTGGCGCGCATGGAGGCGGATGACATCACGACCGTGGTGGCCGCGTGGGCCGGCGAGACAGCCGCGCTGGGCGATCTGCCGTATATCAACCATGTGCAGATATTCGAGAACCGCGGTGCCATGATGGGATCCAGCAATCCACATCCCCACTGCCAGATCTGGGCCACTGAGCATGTACCTGACGACCCGCTGCGTGAGATGGCCGCACAGCAGGAGTACCGGGAGGAGCACCATAGCTGCCTTCTCTGCGACTATACGGCCACAGAACTGGCACAGGCGGAGCGCGTTGTGGCCCAGAACGACCATTTTGTCGCGATTGTGCCTTACTGGGCCACATGGCCCTTCGAGACGCTGCTGCTGCCGCGCCGCCACCTGGGCAGCTTCACCGACTTTACCGCCGACGAGCGCTGTGCATTCGCGGCGATGCTGAAGGCTGTCACCACGCGCTACGACAACCTCTTCCAGATCAGTTTTCCCTATAGTTTGGGATTCCACCAGCGGCCCACGGATGGGAAGGCGCACGAATCCATGCACTTCCACGCGCATTTTTTCCCACCCCTGCTGCGCTCCGCGGAGATTCGCAAGTTTATGGTCGGCTTTGAGATGTTTGGCGGCCCGCAGCGCGACCTTACGCCCGAGACCGCCGCCGAACGGCTGCGCGCTCTGCCGGAGAAGCACTATCTTGATTGATGGCTGGTAGAACTAGCGGAAGATGGATCGGAAGCCATAATTTGAGTTGCATATTTAGCCCATTGAACAGTAGAAAGAGTCCATGCAAACCAACGCTGAAGTTGCCGCACTGCACTTTGCCTCCTACCAGGTTCCTGGCGCGCTCTATGCCGCACCTGGCCGCGTCAATCTGATCGGCGAACACACCGACTACAGTGACGGATTTGTGATGCCCGCGGCGATCGACTTCGCCACCGTCGTTGCCATCTCTCCTCGCACAGACGGCCGCATCCTGATCCACTCGGTGAACTACGACGAGCGCGTGGATAAGAGCGTATCTGAGCTTCTGGATGAGGGCTTCACCTCGTTGCGCGCCGGGCGCGATGTCCATTGGTCCGACTATCCCGCTGGTGTTCTGTGGGCGCTGCGCGAACATGGCGTACCCATCGAAAACGGCTTCTCGTTGACGATTGCGGGGAATGTTCCCCTGGGGGCCGGACTCAGTTCATCGGCCTCGATCGAGGTTGCCACGGCGATCGCTGTGCTGGGCACCACCAGCTTCGACTTGCATCTGACCAAGATTGCACTGCTTTGCCAGCGCGCGGAGAATGCCTTCGTCGGCGCCAACTGCGGCATCATGGACCAGTTCGTCAGCTGCTTTGGGCAGCAGGACAATGCCGTCATGATCGACTGCCGTTGGCTGGAGTACACGCTGGCACCCATCCCACGGACCGTCCGCATCGTCATATGCAACACCATGGTGAAGCACACGGTTGCCAGGGGCGAGTATAACAATCGCCGCGCGGAGATTGAACAGGGCACGGAGATTCTGCGCGCACACCGTCCGGAGATCATGGCGCTACGCGACGCCAACGTGGCCGACCTCACCAAGTGGGGCCATGAGTTGCCCGCCAATGTGCTCAAGCGCTGCCGTCATGTGATTACGGAGAATGCGCGCGTGCTGGCCGCCGCCGATGCCTTTCACTCCTCCAACCTGAACCACTTCGGCGAGTTGATGCGCCAGGCCCACATCAGCATGCGCGACGACTTTGAGGCGTCGTGCAAGGAGGTCGATACCATGGTGGAACTGGCTGGCAAACTGCCGGGCTGCTATGGCGCGCGCATCACCGGAGGAGGCTTTGGCGGATGCAC
>CAIZFH010000139.1 GCA_903932155.1 uncultured Granulicella sp.
GCCGGGATGGCGGAACTGGCAGACGCAGCGGACTCAAAATCCGCCGATCGCAAGGTCGTGGGGGTTCGACCCCCCCTCCCGGCACCACTTGAGCTAATGTTATCTCCTTTTTATTGTGTTGTTTAGGAGAACGATTCTGTTTCCCTGATCAGGTCAGTGAGACAACACTCTGATTTCTGGGTACAAATTCAGGTACAGAGCGTATCTCGTTTGTTTTCAGCGTTAAGTGAGACGCCCCCTCGATTGGATGATGCGACCTACGCTATCCTAACCCAAATTACTGTTGATTTCGGAATGCGCGGCGGACTCAGGATGTCCGCATTGATCGGCCTTGCGCTTGGATTTAGCCTTCGGCAGAGAGCTTTGCCATTTTGAGCGACCATCGCACTCGCTCTGCAATGAACTTGGCGAACGAACTCGCATCCACATCGATGCTCGCGCGGTCCAAAGCGTTCAAATACGCTGCGCGATCCTCAACGCGAACCACCGTCCATGGATACCCGCCAGATGCCAGAAGGACATTCATCAGAAAGCGTGCCATGCGGCCATTCCCATCGGGATATGGATGAATGTAGCCAAAGAGCCAATGGCCGAGTACTGCCCGAACCGACGGCTCAGGTTCCGCTTCAATCAAATCGAATAACGCGGGCATGGCATCGCGCACCGCTTCCCAACGTGGCGGAACAAACCTGGAATTTCGCAGATAGACAGCATCGTTGCGATAGCCAGCCAGGGCCGAGGCCGGGATCAGGCCGGAGACAACACAGGGTTCAAAAAGTTCTCTGTGCCAATCCCTGTGGTCCAGTCTGGCAATCGCCCCCGCGTTTCCGCCAACCAGCACTTTGGACACGCTGCCCTTCACTTTTTGGAAAGCTTGCCAATACCCACGTGCGGCAAGCGCATCTCGGCTTTGTCGATCTGCCTCGTGATGCGCTGGGTCCCATGCCCCCGACATGACCCTCTCAATCAACTCAGGGCTTACGCGGTAACCTTCGATAGAGAGGGAATGATACGCATCGCTCTGATAAATGCCATCGACGAAATTCAGATATGCCGTCTGGTTCATGCGCAAGCGAGGTGGTTTGGGAAAGTCTTCGAGCACCGCTTCCCGCGATGCTGACCAAATAGCCTGAAGCCGGCCGACGATCGGCGTGTCCGCGGGTCTGCCAATTGCGAATACACGCTGGGCAGTTTCAAACGGGTCTGATTCTCGAACGTCATACCCTGCGGCCTTCATCGTCGAGAGAATTTCGTCAGCCTGTACTGCGTGGCTCACACGCCGTAAGGCACCAGCCAGACGCCCCGCAATAGCGGAGTGTCCTCCGTCCAGCAGAGGTCTGAGCAGTTCAGATGCATCGCGGACGCTCGCTAGCACAACTTGGGTTTCAATCGGGTTTCGAATGAAAAAGGACTCAGGTACTCGAATCAGGGCGGCGACAGGAGAAAAGAGTCGCAGGCCCCTACGGACGACCAAGTCTTCGCGTGCGATCAATTGCTGCTCCTTCAGATCGTAAAGCGAGGTGCGAAAGAGGAGCTTGATCGTATTGTTATGGCCTTTGGGGCTGTAGACAATGACCTGAGACGGAATGGTGGTGTTTTCAGCATGGACCAAGAGCGACTGTTCCGGAGAGAGATGCCAGTCTTCTCCGAAACGCTTTTTGCAATATTGAGCGCAGAATTCCCAGAAGGACGCGAACCACGGCGTGCTGTCGCCGGTCTGCGCACCAGGGCTGGAGGAGATAAGCCAGCCTTTCATCACTGACAGCAGGAATCCATGCTTCAACAGTCGATCTCGATGAACGCGGCTCAGTTCGCCCGACTGAAAGACGCGCCGCCCGTCCTTCTGGAGTCCCTGAAGGATGCTCAGTGATGCCGCGAGCTTTTCGTTCGGTGCCGCCATATGTACTCCATCGGGACAACGCAAGTTTTTAGCGCCGTGCGATTACGAGTATATGGCGACGCACGGTTGCAAGTAAATTACCCCTCGCAATTGCAAGTATTTTTTGGCGGGGAACGACGATTTGCAGGCTTCCCCCCGCCAAATTCGACTTAACAAGGGGGAACGAGAAAACAACGGCGCATATCGTCTACAGATTCGCCTTTGCCAGCCGTCCCAGGAAGGCGCTCTTGGCGGCATGTGTCTTGCGAAGCTCCTCCATCCTCAACTGGAACCCCGTTTCATCTCCTTGGCGAACAGCCAGGTCATGCAGATCCATTAAAAGATTCACCGCCCTCTCGTAGTCCTTTGGCTGCCGCTGCTGGATATACCCCTCTACCTGCTTCCAGACCGCCTTCTCGCGATTCGCCAGGCCTTCAAGGTAAACCGCACGATCCGCCTCGTCCTTGGCTTTCTTCCGTGCTGCTTCAGCCGCTCGCTTCGCATTCAGTTGCCTTGCCCGCTCCTCGGCGCGGACGCGCGATGCTGTCAAGAGATCCTCCACTGTGCGCCGTTCGATTGCGTCATGGTTCGCTGCCACGGCGTTCTCCTGTTGAAAGCGCTGCAGAAGTTCGAGCCTGCACCGCTCACTTGGCTCTGACAGAAAGTCGATGAGCAGGTCATCCTTTTCACTCGCAGGCAAACCCCGAACCCACGTTGCAAGGGCCTTCCGCGACGGCCCGTCTTTCAACGGCGCAGAAGCGGAGGCTGCAACTTCGACCAGATCCTCATCGATTCCAAGAAATTCGATCAACGAATCATGGGGCGCTGACAATTCCCGCAGGCCGGCTGGCACCGGGGGCTCCACCGCATCTCCAGGTAACTCGTCATCTTGCGCACACATGAGCCATCCGAGATATAAGCAGCGAAGATCGCCCCGAAGCAGATCGGAGCGCAGGGAAACCAACGATCCCATCCAGCCAGTGCCATCATCCCAGTCGTCGTCGGATTCTACTTCACTTTCAAAGCTGACAATCACGAACTTTCCGGCACTTCGAACGTGCGCGGACTTGCCTGGCAGAATCGACTTGAGCTGTTTGAAGTCGACCCGTTCCTGCGGCAGTCGAAGATGGAATTCTCGTGTGCCCCAATTTGCCACATAGACAGATGCATCGAAATACTTCTCCAGAAGTTTGAGCGGATCGGCTTTCAAGTCGCCCCA
>CAIZFH010000140.1 GCA_903932155.1 uncultured Granulicella sp.
CATGACCTTTATCGGCACATGGGGACTCTTCACATTCCTCTTCCTGCTCTTTGTGCGCTTCCTGCCCATGATCCCGATGTCGGAGATTCGCATGATGCTTCCGCAGACCAAAATCCGTCCCGGCGGCTCTGACGCCGAGACCGTTGTTGAGGAGACGATCTGATGACGCCGCGCGAGGGAATCTACGGGTTGCTGGCGGAGTTCAACACTCCGACTGAGCTGGTTCGCGCCACCGAACAGGCGCACCAGTCCGGATACCGGCGCATGGAGTGCTACACGCCCTACCCGGTGGAAGAGGCCGCGGTTGCGCTGCGCTTCCACAAGACGCGCGTACCGCTGGTCTGTCTGATGGGAGGAATCATGGGCATGACCACCGCCTTTCTGATGGAGACGTGGATCACGGTCTGGTCCTATCCCATGAACATTGCGGGCCGTCCACTCTTCTCATGGCCTGCGTTCATCATTCCTGCGTACGAGTGGACGATCCTCTTCGCTGGACTCTCCGCCGCCTTCGGAATGCTTGCCCTGAACGGCCTGCCCCAGCTCTACCATCCGCTCTTCAATGCGCCCAACTTTCGCGATGGCGCATCCACCGACAAATTCTTCCTCTGCCTGGAAGCGGAAGATCCACGGTTTTCCATCCTCGAGACGCGCGCCTTTCTGGAGAAGTTCGCTCCCGTCTCCGTTGTGGAGGTGGAACTGTGAAACAGAGGACAGGGAACAGCGTCCGCAGCATGATCGCGCTCTGCGCGTTGGCGGCCACAGGCCTTCTCGCCGGCTGCCGGCAAGACATGCAGGACCAGCCCAAGTTCATCCCGCAGCGCGGCACCGACTTCTTTGCCGACGGCCGTTCCGCCAGGCAGCAGATGGCAAACACGGTTGCCCGTGGACAACTCCACGAAGACGCGTACTTCTACACCGGCCTGGTGGACGGCAAAGAGGGCAATGCGATGCCGTTTCCCGTCATCGGCACGGTTCTGGCCCGCGGCCAGGAGAGGTTCAACGTCTACTGCGCGCCCTGTCACTCGCGCGTGGGCAATGGCGCCGGCATGATTGTGCAGCGCGGCTATCGTCCGGCGGGCAATTTCCACACCCCGCGACTTATGGCAGCGCCGCTCGGCCACTTCTTCTCCGTCATGACCCACGGATACGGCGCTATGCCCGACTACTCCGCGCAGGTTGCCCCGCAGGATCGCTGGGCCATCGTCGCTTACATCAAGGCGCTGCAGTTGAGTCAGGATGCCAAGCCCGCCGATGCACCTCCGGGTGCGCGCATCCAGTCGCTCACCACCATCGCAGAGAGCGAGGGCCTGCCCGCCAACTTCGGCAAGGAGTGGGCGCTGCCACCCACCGCCATCTACGGAACGCCGAACAATCAGGACAACGGAATCCCCGCTGAGTTGCCGCCCAGTGCCAATGGTAAATATCCGCCGTCCCAAACCGCGCCGGCTCAGCCCAGCGCTCCGGTAACCCCGAACAAGCAATAGAGAACGATCTCTTTCATCAAGGCTAAGACCCATGGCATCGCAACACGAACAACACGGAGAGCACGTATCAGCCCACAGTAGTCCGCGGGTGCTGCCTGCATCGCTGGACGCGCCGGATGTTCTGCTCGCGTGGCGCAAGCGCGCTCTGATAGTCGCGGTTGTATTCGCTCTGCTCACTCTACCCTTCGCATCCGTCAGTGGAGGTTTGGGCCACATCCTCCGCGCCTACCTGATGGGCTACATGACGTGCTTCAACTTCGCCGGCGGAGCGCTTGTCCTGCTCATGCTGCAGTATGTCACTGGCGGCAAATGGGGCTTGTTGCTGCGCCGTCCGCTGGAGGCGATGACGCGCACCCTGCCGCTGGTGGCGCTGATGTTTGTTCCCATTCTTGTGCCGCAGATCGGCGGTTATCTGTACCAATGGGTCCGCTACCCCGATGCAGCTTCCACCAACCAGGCCTACGCCGATCACCTCATCTCGCACGAGCAGGCACTGACGGCAAACTTCAAGCGCCCCATGCTGAATCCGCATGCCATGATCGTGGAGTACTGCATCATCTATGCGGTTCTGTTCACGCTAATGTTCCTGCTCAATCGCTGGTCGCTCGAGCGCGACGCCGATCCCATGCGCGGCGCCCTGGCAAGCTACGACCGCTGGCGCGCCCGCTTTGAAAACCTCAGCGGGCCCGGCATTCTCATCTACGTCATCCTGATGACCATGGGTGCCATCGTCTGGATCAAGTCGCTCGATGTCACCTGGTACTCCTCCATCTGGGGACTCCAGTTCCTAGTCGCCCAGGGTTACGCAGTACTCGCGCTCGGTATTCTCAGCGTCATTCTGCTGTCGCGCTACCAGCCCATGAAGACCCTGCTGCGCACCACGGAGCAGCACGACCTGGGCAAGTTCCTCTTCGCCTTCGTCATGTTGAACATCTACCTCTGCTTCGCGGAGTTCCTCATCATATGGTCGGGCAATCTTCCCGACGAGATTCCCTGGTACCTCAACCGCATTCACGGCGGATGGTGGACCATATGCACCCTGGACTTCGCATGCCACTGGCTCATCCCCTTCTGCCTGCTGCTCTCGCGAGATCTGAAGCGCAGCAAGAACAGGATGATCTGGATCACATGCTTCATGATCTTCGCTCGCCTGGTAGACATGTTCTGGCTCATTGAACCGAACTTCTCCGACTCCGCCGGAAACCTGCACCTCGCCGGCAACATCGGAATGCTGGCCTACATCACCGTTCCCGTTACCCTGCTCGCCCTGTGGGTTGCCTACTACATCACGCAGTTGACGAAGCGGCCTCTGGTCAGCACCAACGATCCGCACCTGGAAGAGATTCTGGAGCCTGAACATGCACACTGAAGGCCACGACATGGGTAAGGACGAACTCGGCAACACCAAGCCTGCTGCGCAGTCCCCGAAGCTCGACGCCGAACATCCGGGGTACGAGACCACGGATGTCAACGTGCGCGGCGTGGCCATCTTCCTCGCCGGCCTCTTCGCTACCGTGTTTGTCTTCTTTTATTTCTGTTTCTATATGGGGCGAGTGATCAACGCCGAGTGGCAGAAGCAGGATGGCGCTGCCACCAAATGGCAGATCGCATCGGGCGCGGTTCCGCCCGCGGGCAAGGGCAAGGACCTGGCCAGCAATCCGGAGATCGAGCAGAAGCAGTTGCAGCAGATTGTCGGAACTTTCCCTGAACCACGGTTGGATATGGACGACGGCAACCAGGCCACCGCGGACCTGCATGCGCGCGAAGACATGCTGCTGGAGCATTACAGCCTGGTCGATGGCCAACCGGGAACCATTCGCGTACCCATCGAGCGCGCCATGGAGTTGATCGCGCAGCGTGGTCTGCCGGTCGCCAATCCGTCCGCGCCATCCGATTCGGTTGCCCATGCGGCCTTGCCGCAGGTTCAGGCGCCCCTGACCTCAGGCTTCGCGCGTACAGGATTTGAGCAGACCACAATTGAAGCCCGCCGCCAGAAGATGATCTACGGAGCGGCAGAGACCAGCGCGAATGCAGCTCTGGAATCCACGCATTGAAGTGGATGCAACAAAGAAGAGAAGCGCGAGTGAGAGAAAGTAAACGATGAGCAACTGGCAAATAATCCGGCGAACAATCCTGCACGGCGGCGCTGCGGCTCTTGTCTGCACGCTGCTGGCTGCCTCCGCCGTTGCCCAGGTCTCCAGCTATGGCGATAAGCAGGCCGGCGAAAATACCGGCGACCAGCTACCCCAGGTGCTGCAAAAGGTGGGTGTCACCCAGCGCTTGAATCAGATGCTTCCCCTGGACGCTCAGTTCGTCGACGATACCGGCAAGACCGTGCGACTGGGAGACTACTTCGGCAAGCATCCCGCCATCCTTTCGCTGGTCTATTACAACTGCCCCATGCTCTGCTCGGAGGAGATGGATGGCCTGGCCAGCGCTCTCATGATGGTGCGTCTGACACCGGGCAAGGACTTCAATATCGTCATCATCAGCATCGACCCCAACGAGACGCCGCAGATCGCC
>CAIZFH010000141.1 GCA_903932155.1 uncultured Granulicella sp.
CGTGTGCTCTTCCGATCTGTACGCTTGCTGCTTACGCCCCCAACATGACTCTTCGGACAGCAGGAGTTCACTCTCCGCCTGATCGTCAGCTGCACAGCCGCTCCCAATCCCTTCTTTGCACATTCCTGATCTGATCTCTCCTTCCGTCTGAATTCTTCAGCGTGTATCGCTGATTTTGTTGCGCGCCGCGTTGCCCCAAAGAGGACAGCTTCGACGCTGTGAGTCAGCGTACAATCGGCGCCAATTGGGCATCCGTCCAAGTTCCAGGAGATTAATTTGTCATGAATCGAGAGCTTTTGAAGCGGCTCGCATTACCTGTCCCCGTGCTTTTTGCCAGCTTGTGGTTCTCCCTTCAGGGCACATGCGTCGGCCACGCACAAGGTCTGCACCAGGCAGACTCCGAGAAGTCAGTCACCGCCTGGCAGTCTCCCGGAAAGCTGCATCGCATCGTCGGGAGCGAAGAGGGCGATCTCAGCATCAGTGCCGCTGGGATAGAGTTCAAGGCGCGGAATGGGAGCACTTTGAATTGGGCAATTTCCGACGTTCAAACATTCCGCATTTCACCCCGCCGTCTGGCCCTCGAAACCTATCAGAATCGAAAGCGGCATCTGCCTGGAGTCACCCGATACAGATTTGACCTGGACCAGGCCGTTCCTCCATTGGTCGCTGCCGAACTGGCTCGCGAAGTTCAACGGCCTTCCCAAAACGCCGTTCCATGCCCACAGTCGCAAGGCATCGTTATCGCAGCTCACCACCGGGCTCTCACTCATGGCACGAATGGCGTCCTGCGGTTCCGCGACTACGGCATCGATTATGTCACCAGCACTGCCGGTGACAGCCGGAGTTGGCGTTGGGCTGACCTCGAAACCGTATCCAACCCCGATCCCTGGCATTTGCTTGTATTCGGTTATCGCGATACCTATGCGTTCGATCTGAAGCAACAAGTCTCCAGGAAGATGCTCAACGACATAAGCGACGAGATTTGGGCACATAACGAGAGCGAGTTGCGAGACATTCCGGCGGCTCTCGCTCCCGGCACGCTCAGGAATGACGGACGGAGGGGAGATGACTAAGTTCTCACAACCTGCTCTCTGGCTTACGGTGGGATTGTGCCTCGCTTTTCCGGTCGCCTCACTATCGCAATCCGGCTCCGAAGCGACTCAGACACCCGCCAAGACCGTGGACAGAGCTCGCGCCCACGAGAGTTCGCCAAACGACGCATCGGCGACCGACGACCCACAGCTCATGCTTGATGATCTGATTAACGTGGCCCTTGCCCAGAACCCTGAGATCAAGAGTGCCGCCGAACGTTACAAGGCCCAACAGGCGCGGGTATCGCAAGCACGGTCCCTGCCCGATCCCACCGTCTCGGGTGGCTGGATGGGGAAGATCGCGCCGTTCAGCGTCATGCAGGGCGATCCATCGAGCTATCGCGATCTGTCTGTGGCCGAGCATTTTCCTTACCCCGGCAAATTGAAATTACAGGGCCAGATTGCGGACCGGGGTGCGGAAGCGGCCTGGTGGCAGTATGAACAGACACGACGTCAAGTGGTTTCCGACGTGAAGGTCGCATATTACGAATACTTCTATTACTCCAAGGCGATTGAAATCACTGCGAAGGACAAGGACCTGTTGCAGAAACTTGCGAGCATCGCCGAGTCGCTCTACAGAGTCGGTAAAGGGATGCAGCAGGATGTCTTCAGAGCACAGGTTGAGGTTTCCAGGATTGACCAGAAACTGATCGTGCTTCGCCAGCAGGAAGACACCGCTCGGGCGCGGCTGAACACACTGCTCTATCGCGACCCGGAATCCCCATTGCCTCCACCCGCGACGTTTGCTCCGGCCGAATTCCACGCCACCCTCGATGACCTGTATGCGCTGGCGCATCAGGGTGATCCAGGTATCGAACAGGACCGCCGAATGGTTGAGGGAAACCGCGACGCCGTGAATCTTGCACGCAAGGCTTACGATCCCGACTTCAGTGTTGGATACATGTACCAGCAGCGCGACGCCATGCCCGACATGCACGGAGTCACGGTGGGGATCAACATCCCGGTCTTTTATCGCACCAAGCAGCGGCAGGGAGTGATCGAAGCCGCCCACGGCCTCGTCGCCGCCAGGCACGACC
>CAIZFH010000142.1 GCA_903932155.1 uncultured Granulicella sp.
GGGGTCGGATAGGCCGGCGCGGCTGCGGCGGATGGCGTTGGCGACCACGGCGAGCGCGGCGTCCTGGCCGATGACGCGCTGGCGCAGGCGGTCTTCCATGGTGACGAGCTTCTGCATCTCGCCTTCGAGCATCTTGGCGACGGGGATGCCGGTCCACTTGGAGACGACGGCGGCGATGTCTTCCTCGTCTACCTCTTCCTTCAACATGCGGTTGGTTGATTTGGCGTCGGGCGATGCGGATTCGGTGAGCTTGCGGAGTTCGGCTTCGGCCCTGGGGATTTCGCCGTACTGGAGTTCGGCGGCTCGCTGGAGATTGCCCTTGCGGGTCTGCTCCTCGGCTTCGAAGCGGAGGGCTTCGAGGTGGGTTTTAAGTTCGGCGATACGGCCGATGGCTCCGCGCTCGGTCTGCCAACGGGCGCGGAGGGCCTTGGACTTTTCGCGGACTTCGGCGAGTTCTTTATGGACCGCTTCGAGGCGGACTTGGGAGGCTTCGTCTTTCTCACGATTGAGGGCGGCCTGCTCGATTTCGAGCGAGGTGGCCTGGCGTTCGAGGTCGTCGATCTCGGTGGGGACGGAGCCGATCTGGTTGGCGAGGGCGGCGGCTGCTTCGTCGACCAGGTCGATGGCCTTGTCGGGGAGGAAGCGGTCGGAGATGTAGCGGTGGGAGAGGGTGGCGGCGGCGACGATGGCGGAGTCTTTGATGCGGACCTTGTGGTGGGACTCGTAGCGCTCGCGCAGGCCGCGCAGGATGTTGATGGTGTCTTCGACGTTGGGTTCGCCGACGTAAACGACCTGGAAGCGGCGCTCGAGGGCGGCGTCCTTCTCGATGTACTTGCGGTATTCGTTGAGGGTGGTTGCACCGATGGCACGCAGGCCTCCGCGGGCGAGTGCGGGTTTGAGCATATTGCTGGCGTCCATGGCACCTTCGGCCGCTCCTGCGCCGACCAGAGTGTGCAACTCGTCGATGAAGAGGATGATCTCGCCGTTGGAGTCTTCGATCTCCTTGAGGAGAGCCTTGAGGCGGTCTTCGAACTCGCCGCGGTACTTGGCTCCGGCGATCATGGAGGCGAGGTCGAGGGCTACGACGCGCTTGTCTTTAAGGATTTCGGGGACGTCTCCCAGAATGATGCGGCGGGCGAGGCCTTCGACGATGGCGGTCTTGCCGACGCCGGGTTCGCCGATGAGGACGGGGTTGTTTTTCGTGCGGCGGGAGAGGACCTGGATGACGCGGCGAATCTCCTCATCGCGGCCGATGACGGGGTCCAGCTTACCCTTGCGCGCGAGGTCAGTGAGGTCTTTACCGTACTTCTCGAGGGACTGGAACTTGGCTTCGGGGTTCTGGTCTGTGACGCGTTGCGATCCGCGTACTGCGGAGAGGGCCTTGAGGACGGTGTCGTGGGTGGCGCCCATGGCGGCGAGTGCGTCGCGGGTGGGATCGGACTGGCCGCTGACTTTGGGTGTTTCGGTGAGGGCGAGGAGGAGGTGCTCTGTGGAGATGAATTCGTCCTTGAAGGAGTCGGCCTCTTTGGAGGCGCGGTCGAGGACCTTCTGCAGCGTGGCGGCCATGGCTGGCTGGGCGTTGGAGCCGGAGACCTTGGGGAGTTTGGCGATGGCGGCATTTGCGCCAGCGAGAAGCTGCTGCACGCGGACTCCCGCGCCTTCGAGGACGGGGAGAACGACGCCCTCGCGGTCTTCAAGCAGGGCGGCGAGCAGGTGCGTAGGCAGGACTTCCGGGTTACCGTTTTCAGCGGCCAGGGATACGGCGGCCTGGACGGCCTGCTGCGACTTGACGGTCAACTTCTCCCACTTAAATGGCATAACAATACCAATCTACGCCTGAAATCATAAGTTAATTGGATGCCAAGTGTTTGTGGCAAAGATTCAGCATAGATAAGCGTCCGATCTACGAACCGAACTCCGGTAGAAATAGCTGCTTTTTGCACAGTTGGATTATTGGCGGGAGAGTGCCGATAGAGAGAGCGCAATATAGCGCGGCGGCCAGGCCAGGGTTCGACGTGCCTCTTTTCCGTTCTCGAATAAATCTCTGACTGCAAGTGGGCCGGCTGAGATGGTGCAAGATCAGGGACCGAAGGACGGAAGAAACAGCATAGGAGATACCGTTGATTTCTATCAAGAGGTACATGGACGGCAATACGGGCCCGGTGCTGGTGGATGAGCCGGTTGTGAACGAGCCCTTGGCGGTAGCGATGGACTGTTACCGCTCGGCGCTGCGTGCCGTGGGCAAGAGCGCGGCGCAGGCCTGCCCTGCTCCCGGCAGCGAGCTTGATCTGCAACTGGCGAAGCTGGTGGGGCAGCTAGCGGAGGAGCCAGCAGCGAAGGCGCTGCGGCAACTCGAATCCGACGTTGAGGAACAGTTGGGCCAGTGGGCGCAGGAGACGGCGCAGTACTTGCAGGAGAAGGCAGACGGAGTGAAGGAGTTGCTGATGATGCTGGCCCGCACGGCAGAGTCCGTGGGCGAACGGGACCAGCGGTATGCGAATCAGTTTAGCGATCTCACCTCCGATCTTCGAACCATCGCCAACCTGGATGATATATCGCAGGTGAGGTCGTCGCTGGTGCGGAAGGCGGGTGAGCTGAAGAGCTGCGTGGATAAGATGACGCAGGAGAGCCAGTTTTCGATTACCCAGTTGAAGTTCAAGGTCACCGACTACGAGACCAAGTTGAAGTCTGTGGAATTACTGGCGTTGAGGGACTCCCTGACAGGTTTGGCCAACCGGCGGTGTGCCGAAGGACGCATGGAATGGTATGTTGCGCAGAAGCAGCCTTATTGTGTGTCGATACTCGATCTAAACGGTTTCAAGGAGATCAATGACCATCACGGACATGCAGCCGGCGACGACCTGTTAAAACAGTTCGCCGGCGAACTGCGAAATTGCATGCGGTCCACCGACCTGGTGGCGCGCTGGGGCGGAGATGAATTCATTGTGGTACTGAGCTGCGAACTTGCCGCGGCCAAGCCTCAGATCAACCGGATACGCGAGTGGGTGCTGGGCGATTACACCATACAATCCGGCAGTGATGCGAGCCTGAAGGTTGACGTGGATGCGTCGATCGGGGTGGCGCAGTGGCTACCGGGCAAGGCAGTAAAACAGGTGATCGAGCAAGCAGACGCAGCGATGTATCTGGATAAAAAGCAATCGCGCAACAGAAGGCTTTGTGAGCCAGAATCCGCGGTGGCGCACGGACAGCACCGCTCTGCGCGCTGACCTCTAAGATGGAACTATAGATGCCAGGCGCTAATGGCGTTGGGACAGTGCATCATTGAAGGTCTTGAAGAAGGCTGCTTCGCTGCCTGAGGCAGGGGCGCGACGCAGGGGCAGCACGCGTTCGACGCAAATCTCCTCTGCGCCGGTGGCGAGGAGCTGCATGGTCTCGGAGATAAAGGAATCGAGGGGCATGGCGCGCGGATCGGTGGGAGCGGGGCCCATCAGCTCGGTGGCGACCCAGGGCGGGACGATCTCGATGACCTGGATGGCGGTGTCCTTGAGCTGGTAACGGAGAGACTGGGTGTAGGAGTGGATGGCGGCCTTGGTGGCGCAGTAGGTGGGGGTATAGGCGAGGGGGACAAAAGCCAGGCCGGATGAGACGTTGAGAATGGCGGCCGCGGGCTGTTTGAGTAGATGCGGCATGAGCGCGGCTGTAAGGCGGATGGGGCCAAGGAGGTTGGTGGCGACGATGGCCTCGGCGTCGGCGGTGTCAGGTTTGCGGAGATTTTCGGGGCGCATGATTCCGGCGTTGTTGACGAGGACGTTGAGTGCGGGGAAGTCCTGGGTGAGCCGGGCGACGGCGTTGGCGATGGAAGCGGGGTCGGCGGTGTCGAGTACGAGGGAGTTCATGCCGGGATTGGCGGCTGTGACAGTGTCGAGGAGGGCAGACCTGCGGCCGGCAATAATGACTTGATTGCCCCGCTGGTGGAGTTGTTCTGCGAGGGCGCGACCGATGCCGGAGCCGCCGCCTGTGATGAGGATGGTGTTTCCAGTGAGATTCATGGGGATCCTTCGAGGTGCGAGGGGAGTCAAAAAAAATGGAGGACGAGGGCTCGCGGATGGTGCAGCCTAAGACGATACGGGTGGAGTATACTCCGGGGCGAACGAAATTCTGCGCTCCGGAGTTGATGCAATGAAGGCCACCCTCAGATATTTTCTCGTCCTGCTCTTCCTCCTTCCAATTTTGTTCCTCCCACACACGGCAACGGTCGCGCAGGCGCAGACCCAGGCTCAGGCGACGCGTCCATGGCAGCAGGTTACAGTTCCCTCCACCAGCGAGGTCGCGGCGAACTTCAAGTCTCCGCCGCACGAGTATGGGGCGATCTCGGCGTTTACCGGCTGGGGTGGCCCGGACCCGGAAGCACTCAAGAAGCGAATTACGACTGATTTGGATCGGATGTCGGCGAATGGCATGTTCCTTTTTAACCTTTCGTCGGGACGCAAGTCTCCGGGCGAACCGGCGTATCTTTCGCCGGGACACATGGACGAGGTGAAGTTCATCGTCCAGGAGGCGGCCAAGCGGAACATGCGCTTCTGGATTCAGGATGAGTCGAACTATCCGAGCGGATTTGCCGGCGGCTATATCAGCGAACGCTATCCGCAGCTAGGGATGCAGGACATTACTGCGGACATTACGGTGCATGTTGCGCCTGGGCAGACGCTACAGATGCCGGTGCCGCCGGACACCCTGGCGATCTGGTCGACGGAGACGGACCAGACCGGGGCGATCAAGCAGGTGATTCCGATCCCTGTGCCGGCAGACCTGCAGTTGAAGTACCTGACCCCAGCCGAGGGCACGACGCCGAATGAGCCGCGCTATACCTGGCAGGTGCAGTTCCTTCGGCATGTGTACCTGAGCTCGCCGACGCGCAACGACAATCGCGCGGACGGGACGCGGGCGAAGGATGGGACCTACTCGTTGATTGACTACCTCGATCCGAAGGCCACCGACGCGTTTCTGCATATCACGCATGAGACTTACTACGGCGCGGTGGGCGACCAGTTCGGCAAGATCGTACTGGGCTTCTTCGGCGATGAGCCGGACTACAGCAGCGGCATTCCATGGACTCCGAAGCTGCTGGAGGAGTTCAAGGCGCAGAAGGGCTACGATCTGGCCCCGTATCTACCTTCGTGGTTCGATCGCGCGCCGATCGTTTGCGCATCTCTATGCCTGAAGAAGGTGTTGCACACTGCCATGTCGTGGGCCGCGCAGAGACGTAGGCATCTGATCCCATTGTCATTGGCCATGGCATGCCTCCCAGGTGGGCCATTGGGTGGGCAGGGGCTGGTAC
>CAIZFH010000143.1 GCA_903932155.1 uncultured Granulicella sp.
CGCCGGATGGTTGTAGCCCAGCGCATTCACGCCAATGCCACTCAGCAGGTCGAGATACTTCTCGCCATTCTGGTCGATCGCGTACACGCCCTCGCCATCCACAAACATCGCCTGGTAGCGGTCGTAAGTTGTAAGTATCAGCTTTTGTTCCGCTGCCTTGATCTCTTCAAAAGTCATCCCCATCTCCTCAGGCCACCATCACTTCTGTTCCTTGCGATACACGCGAACTGCACAGGTCGGGCAGGGAACCGGCCGCTTCTGCCGGCAAAATCCTCACGCGCTTCACCCCGTTCAGCAGCGCCTCGCGGCACGAACTCAACTTCGGCAACATTCCTCCCGAAATCACTCCGCTCTGCGCCATCTCTGCAATCTGGTCGATTGAAAGCCATCGCATCACTTCGCCCGTCGCGCCCTTTACGCCCGGTACGTCGGTAAGAAACACCAGCGCATCGGCTCCGCAGGCAATCGCGCAGGCTGAAGCCATCTCGTCTGCATTCACGTTGTAGTACTCTCCATCAAACCCCAGCGCCACCGAGCAGAACACCGGCACCGCATTCAACTTCCAGATCGCATCGAGCCACCGTGCATCGCTGGCCGCAATCTCGCCTACAAAACCGAGATCCTCCGAGGTCTGCTTCTTGCGCGCGCGAAACACCAGTCCGTCGCCGCCGCACATTCCAACAGCAGGCTGGCCAAGAGCGCCCAAACCTGCAACCAGGCTCTTGTTCACCTTGCCTGCCAGTACCATCACCGCAACGTCGCGCGTGGCCTTGTCCGTCACGCGTAGCCCATTCACAAAAGTGCTCTCGATGCCCAGCGCCTTCAGCGTCTTCGTCAACTGCACTCCGCCGCCGTGCACCACAGCCACCTGGTGGCCATCCTTCACAAGATCGGCAATCGCCCGCAGGGACCCATCGAGTAGTGCGGGGGTTTCGAGTCCCGCTCCGCCCAGCTTGACTACATACTTCATTTCAGTCCCTCCGCGGCAATCATTATTCAAGGCCTTCCGCTTCGCCCCAGCCCATCATTACGTTCAGATTCTGCACGGCCTGACCCGATGCGCCCTTGAGCAGATTGTCCAGGCAACTCACCACGATGCAGCGCATGCCGCTCTTGTCGATCTGGAAGCCGATGTCGCAATAGTTCGTCCGCACCGAATACTGAATCTGCGGCAGCTCCTTTGAATAGAGCCGCACCATTGGGCTGCCTTTGAAGAACTCCTCGTAGACTTTCGCGATAGACTCCCGCGTCTGCTTCTCCTTGAAGCGCACGTAAATCGTCGACAGAATCCCGCGCGGAATGGGCAGCAGATGCGGCGTGAACACAATCTGATCGCTGGTGAGTCCGATCTGCTCCAGCAACTCGCCCGTGTGCCTGTGGCCGAAGAGCCCGTACGCCGAAAGATTATCCGCCGCGGACATATAGTGCGTCTTCGCCGTAGGAGCCTTGCCCGCGCCGCTCACGCCGCTCTTCGAGTCGGCAACAATTCCGTAGTTGAGATCCACCAGGCCCGCAGCCACCAGCGGCCGCAGCGGCAGAATCACGCTCGTCGCATAGCAGCCCGGGTTCGCAATCAACTTTGCCCCGCGAATCTTACCCCGGTGCAACTCCGGCGCTCCGTAAACCGCTTGCGCCTGCACTGTCGCCGCGGCTTCCGTGCCATCGTCGTCGAAGGCGTACACAGCTCGATTGGCCGCATCCACCAATCTCCACGCGCCGCTCAGGTCAATCACCACGATGCCACGTTTCAGGGCCTCCGGCGCCCACTCCCGCGACTGCTCATGGGGCGTGGCCATGAATAAAACGTCCACTTGGCGCTCGACCAGCAGGTCCCAACTGAAAGGCTGCTGCTTCAATCCCGTGATGCCGTAACCTCCGGCCAGTTCGGGATGGATCTCGGTGAGCGGCACTCCGCCCCGCGCCACGTCACCAGAGTCCACGCGGCCCACAAACACCGGCGGCGCGCCTTTCAGCCGCGGATGCTTCAACAGCAATCTCGCCAGCTCCGCGCCCGCGTATCCCGTCACTCCCGCTACTGCTGTCTGCAATGTCTTTGTCATGACTCCAGCATCTTCCTGATTCGTTCTTCCACATCCGCAGCCCGTTTGATATCCGGGCAGATCACCAGCACTGTGTCGTCGCCGGCAAGTGTTCCAATCACTTCAGGCCAACCGGCCCGGTCCATCGCTGCCGCCACCGGCGCCGCGCCGCCCATCACAGTGACGATCACGACCTGATTCATCGCCTGCCGCACGCGCAGTCCGAAGCTGTCGATCATCTCGTTCAGTACCGGCGGTGCATCGTCGTCCAGTTCCTGCGCGCCGTTTACAGCAGAGCCGGGAAGAGAATAGCCGCCCGGACCCTTCATCAGTCGCAGCTCGTGCATATCTCGCGACAGGGTTGCCTGCGTCACGTCGATGCCGCGCCGGCGCAGCTTGCGCCTCAGCTCATCCTGGCTCGTCACCAGTGTGCTCGACAGCACATCGCGAATTGCATTCAGCCGCTGCTCTTTCATAGTGCTGCTTCTTTCAGGGCGTTCCAGATCGATCAAACGTAGCGCTGCCCAAGAGGGAACCGCATACGTATAAATATACATTGTTGATGTATAAGTATACAACACAGTCTGCCGCCGTGCCACGGAACCTGTTGAAAACCTGCATCGATGGCGGTGTGTCATGGCACGGAACGTTTCTGTTCACGATTGCCGGGCAGGCACGATAGAATTCACGGGTTACCTTGTCTCATACGATGCAGCCGCCTCCTATCTCGACCCTCAACGACCTCTTTCGCAGGGTCGTATCGAGCGCCAATCCGCGCGCTATCCTCTGGCAGGACGAGGCGGGCAACTGGCTCCCGCTCTCTTCCGATCAGATTTACCAGCGTGTGCGCGCTCTGGCCCGTGCCTTCCTCAACTTGGGCATCCGTAAAGGCGACCGCATCGCACTGATCTGCGAGAACCGCTGGGAGTGGCCAGTCACCGACTTCGCCACCCTCGCCATCGGCGCCGTAGACGTGCCCATCTATCCCACGCTCACCGCCGAGCAGATCACAGAGCTGCTGCGCGACTCCGGCTGCCGCATCGCCATCGTCTCCACCAATAAACAATTCGACAAGCTAAACTCGATTCGCGACAAAACTCCGCTCGAGCATATTGTTGTTTTGGACTCGCCTACGCCCGAGGGCGCAGTCGCCTTTCACTCGCTCCTCGCCGACGCAGACGCCCGCGGCACTGAGCGCGATCCCGAGTTCGACGCACTGGCGGACTCTATTGGCCCTGACGACCTCGCCACTCTGATCTACACGTCGGGCACAACCGGCGAACCCAAGGGCGTCGCGCTTACCCACGGCAACATCGCGGCCAATCAGTGCACCGCCGACCGTGGTTTCAACATCGGCCCCGGTGACGCCTGCATCTCCTTTCTGCCGCTCTCCCACGTCACCGCCCGCGCACTCGACTACGTCATGTTCTACCGAGGCGCGCAGGTCGCCTACTGCTCTAAGTTCGACTGGCTGGCTCAGGCCATGCGCCAAGTGCGGCCCACAATCATCGTTGGCGTTCCCCGGGTCTTTGAGAAGATCCGTCAAGAGGTTGAGCGACAGGCCGGCCTCTCCAGCATCAAGAGCCGGCTTCTTCCCGTTGCTATTGCCATCGGCTCCCGCTTCATCGAGTCCGTTTACGACGGCCGCAAACCTCTCTCGCCTGTTTGGCGAGTTGCCGACCTGCTCGTCTACTCGAAAGTGCGCAAGGCATTTGGCGGCCGTGTTCATACCTTTGTCTGCGGAGGCGCGCCGCTGGGCATCGACACCGCGCGCTGGTTCGCATCCGTTGGAGTCGCGCTTTACGAGGGCTACGGACTCACCGAAACCTCGCCGGTCATCGCCATCGACTCGCCTGCCATCCACCGCATCGGGTCGGTCGGCAAGCCGCTCGTTAATCTCTCCGTCAAATTCGCTGAAGATGGCGAACTGCTCGTCAAAGGCCCATCGGTCTTTCACGGATATTGGCAACAACCCGCGGCAACCGCCGAGTGCTTTGACGCCGAAGGCTACTTCGCCACCGGCGACATCGCTCACCTCGACCCGGACGGCTTCCTCTTTATCACCGACCGCAAGAAGGAACTGCTCAAGACCTCCGGCGGCAAGCTGGTCGCGCCCCAGCCCATCGAAAACAGGCTCAAGAACTCTCCGCTCGTCGCCCACGCGGCCCTTGTGGGAGACCGCCACAAGTTCGTCTGCGTAATCATCTCGCCTAACTTCGCCGCGCTCGAGGACCGGGCCCGCCTGCATCAGATCCAATTCGACTCTCGCGCCGAACTCGTTGCCCATCCGCAGGTCGTCACTCTCTACAGCGAGATCGTCAGGGAAGTCAACGCCACGCTGGCCAACTTCGAGTCCCTTAAACGCTTCCGCATCGTCGCAGAAGAGTGGACCCAGGAGACGGGCGAACTCACGCCTTCCTTGAAGCTCAAACGCCGCGTCATCGACTGTCGGTACGCCGCTGTTATCGACGAACTCTTTTCAGGCGAAGCCCACGCCCGCGCGGAATAGACCGTACTCGATGGCCAGCACCATTCCGGCTCCGAGACAGGACAGAATCTGCTAATTCACCCGCCTTCCATCTTTACAACTCAGTAGTAAACTGGTTATGGCGTCGAAACCGGTTACGGTATCTCGCCCTGTCGCTTTTCGCGTTTCAAGCGCGCGAAGCCTTGCGAGGAGACTTTTCGAGATGCGTATTGCATTGCTCACAGGCGGTGGAGACTGCCCCGGCCTGAATGCGGTAATCTACGCGGCCGTAAAGAAGGGCATCAACTTCTATGGCGACGAGTTCATCGGCTTCCTCAACGGCTGGAGCGGCGTGCTCGACAACTACTACATGCCTCTCACCCTTGAGAACACCGACGGTATTCAGCTCAAGGGCGGCACCATACTCCACTCCTCGCGTACCAACGTCAAGAAGATCCCCGGCGGTGTCGAAAAGGTCCAGGAAGTCCTCAAGGAAGACAAGATCGATGCGCTGATGGTCCTGGGTGGCGACGACACACAGTCCGTCACCCTCTACCTGGCCGAGCACGGCATCAATGCCATCGGCGTGCCCAAGACCATCGACAACGACATCAACGGCACCGACGCCACCTTCGGCTACGACACCGCCGTCTCCATCGCCACCGAGGCCGTCGACCGCATCCACACCACCGCCGACTCCCACAACCGCGTCATCGTCATCGAAGTCATGGGCCGCGACGCCGGCTGGATCGCCTACGCGGCCGGAGTCGCCGGAGGCGCTCACGTCACGCTGGTTCCCGAGCAGCCCATCGATATCGACCACGTCTGCGCCCTGCTCA
>CAIZFH010000144.1 GCA_903932155.1 uncultured Granulicella sp.
CTGGCGCTGCTGTGCGTGGGGCCTCTATTTGTGCGTCGGACGGGCTGGCGGTTGGCGGCGGCGGCTTGTGCGACGGTCATGGGTATTTTGATTCACGAGCAATTCTTCTTCGCATTTCTTCCCTTATTGGCGGTCAGCATACTTTTCGGCGCTGCTACAGGAAAGACAGCGGCGGAACGGCGGCTGGCCTGGATCGGCGGTGTACTGCTTGTTGTGCTGGGGCTGGGCATGACGACATATTTGGCGCGTCATGCTTCGGTATCCGTGGCCCAGAACCAGCAGTTGAGACAGTCGATTGCGCTCAAGGCCGATCAACCGCTGGATCCGGAGTTGTTCAAGGTGATGGCATTCACATCGGGAAAAAACCTGGAGACGATGATGACGGTATGGCGCCGGCCAACCTACCTTCTGGGGCAGATCGAGGGCCTGCTGCTGTTTGTGCCGACCGCTGCACTGCTCTCCTGGGCGACGCTACTGCTGCTGCGACGATGTATGCCGGAGAAGCATCGCTGGCTCTACGCGGGAGTCTTACTGGCGACGCTGGCACCGTTGAGCCTGCACCTGGTGGGATGGGACAAGTACCGCTGGGACGAGCTGCTCTGCCTGAACGCATTTCTGATGCTATTGCTGGTTTCTCGGATGGCGGACGGCGTGACCGTTCAGCTTCCCCTGCGGCTGCGTCAGGCGTGTCTGCTGGTGATGTTGCTGAATATGGCTTCAGGCGGGGGTATGCTGGACGACCGCCATATTCGACCGTTCCCGTTTATGCGTAGTCCGGATGCGGTGGTTTCGTCCTCCGCAGTCTCATTCCACTAACTTTGGGTGCGGCTCAAGCGCGGGCAGAATTCTCCAAAAACTGACCTGTCCCGGCTGGGTCCAGAGCAACTGTTTTTGGTCGAGTTGCAAGCTTCCTACGTAGGCATGGGGGACGCGGGAGTAGACCTCGACGCGGTCTGGCATCCAGGTTGCGGGCCCAGTCTGGATGCAGTGAAAGAGCATGGAGTCCAGGTAGATCACCTGGCAGAATTCCTTATATCCGGAGTCATCCAGAGGAACTGGCGGACCGATGAAGGTGTCAACTCCAT
Organism: uncultured Granulicella sp.; assembly: GCA_903932155.1. Classification (GTDB taxonomy): domain Bacteria; phylum Acidobacteriota; class Terriglobia; order Terriglobales; family Acidobacteriaceae; genus Edaphobacter. The sequence goes on from CAIZFH010000144.1 coordinate 1,086, forward strand.
GATCGGCGGCGTATCGATTGACTCCCTGGGCAATCAACTGTCTCTGGAAGTCCATGTTGCCCATCAGGTCGTCCAGCGGGATGACGCGGATGCTGGTGAAGTAGGCAATCTGTCCGGGCTTATCGAAGGAGAAGGCCATATGAAGTCCCTTGGACTGCGCGACCTGTTCCAGATAGATGGGCTGTCCGGAGTCGGGATCGCGGTAGAAGCGGAGATAAGATATTTTCACCCAGCCTACAAGGAGAACCAGCAGACAGGCCCAGGCCATCGATTGGGCCAGGACGGAGTGGGAACGCCCGCGGAGACTTGCAAGAGGCTGAAGAAGCAGCGAGGTGACGCGGGCCAGAAGCAGCGACGCCAGGAGGACCCAGCTTGTGTAGTACCAGCTCCAGCGGGTCTCGTCCGACATACGGAAGACGATGTAGCTTGCATGGCAAAGCACGCCGAGAGCGAAGGGCAACTCCACAGCACGAAAGAAACGATCGCGTCTCTTCCATCCGAGCAAGGCCATGCATGGAAGGATGATGGCAAGCATGCGCCAGGCAGTGCGGGGAAGATTGCTGCCCAGGCGGAGATGCTGGGCGGAGTGGCTCTTGACCATTCCGCTGATAGGTTGCAGGATGCCAAAGTAATGCAGGTTGGAGGCAAGATAGCCGCCCCACATAACCAGATATACGGGGATGCAGAGAACTTGCAGCTTAATGATGGAGGCGCGTTGCAGAACTGGAGCCGTGACCAAGACAGCCAGCCAGAGGAAGCCGATGATAAAGATGCTGTCCAGGCGGGCAAGTACGGCGAGAGCGGCGACAAGGTTGAAGAGAAAAGCGCGGCCTGGTGTAGGCGCGCACACAAATCCATAGAGCGTCAGTACGGTTGCAGCCAACAGGCATCCGCTGAGGGCTCCTTCGGAGCCGAGCTGGGAGAGAAAGCTGAAGGGGACGAGCAGGGCGAAGGCGATTGGCCAGAGGTTGTCGGCGACCTTGGCCACGATACGCTGGACCAGCCACAGCGTCAGCAGATCGAAGAGGCAAAGCGCCGCTGCGAAGCCGTGAAGGGCCGCGGTTTTGCTTGGCATCAGCTTGGATACGATGGCGCAGACCAGCATCCATAGAGGATGGTAGCCATTGGTGTTCATGACTCCATTGAATGTGCTGCCCATGCCGTGGGCGAAGTTCCACGCAACCTGGAAGTAGAAGTAGCTGTCGTTGGCAAAGAAGACGCCTGGCCTGATGAGAACGACGGCAACATAGAGAGCGATCGCGAGCAGGAAACCTGCTGCGAGCAACCGTTCCGCCAGGGAGATGGGCGGTCGAGTCACAGTTCCTCCCTCGCGGGTCGGGGCATGTTACGGAAGGAGGCTCTAGGAGGAGTCGCACGGCGATCCGGGCCGAGGGCGACAGTGGCAATATATGGGGCGATGTAGGTGGCAAACATGGCGCAGAAGACGAAGATCTCTATTCCGAAGGTGCAAAGGACAATGGTGCCGTTGATGCCGCCTTCCGGTGCGACATGAGCAATCTGTGCCATAACCAGGAGGCCCCAGGGACTGGCACGGAGGTCTCCAAAGAGCGAGTTGTACACCAGAAACAACATGAGCCACAGCAGCGGGGCGACCACCAGAACACCAACCCATTTTGCCCAGTGATAGGACTCTGCGGTGGGGCTGTAGGAGATACCTGTTGTGGTATCTTCCTCCGGCATATTGGGCGAGTACTCATGCATATAGGTATTGCCAAGCCTGAGGTCCGGCTTGTTTGGCCAGATGACATGAGGGATCACGTTAAGGAATACAGCTTTGACGGGCCACAGGCCAAAAACTTTTCCATGATCGGTGGCATTGATGAGACCGTCGTCGGTGTAGATGAACTGGAGGCGGTCCATGAATCCCTGCGTGGTGTTGTAGTATCCGGGGGCACCGACATCCGCGGCCTCATGGTATTTCTGCCGAGTATCCTCGGGGTGCTCGAGGAGGGGCAGCGCGACCGTAATACTTTTGCTTAAAGACGGACTATCCCCTCTGAAATCGCGACCGTACTGTGCATAGGGAAACAGGTAATAAAATATGAGGAATCCGCCTAGAAGGCCGCCGAACACCTGCATGCTAGAGAGCCGGTATCGCAGAGCGCAAACGGGGAGGGCCCAGCAAAGGATAGGCAGCAGCATTCCCTGTTTGGAGAAGGCGAGCAAACCCCAATTCAAGAAGTAAAATGCGACGACAAGAGCTGTGGGCATATTGATGCTGCGGGTGCCGCCGCTGCGGCGAATCTCGTACATGACGCTGATGATGATGCCCAGCGGGATCAACTGATCGAGCTGGGTGAAGGCGCTGTTCAGCTTTGCCCCCGCTTCGCCCAGCAAGCCAATGATTAACCCGCCGCTGACGCCGAAGACCATGCATCCGAGGGAGGCGCGATACATTGCTGAATCCTTCAGCAGGTCTTGCAGCATGCCAGTGCTGCGCGAGAAGTGACGGGCGATGAGGGCCGCGACCAGCAAGCCGGCGATGCTCCCGACGTATGCCCAGATATCTGTTTGCGGGTCGGCGAGATTGGAGTCAGCAGGCTCTCCGAGATAGGCCTTATAGACGACTCCGAGGATGAAGACCAGAAGGGAATAGAAGAAGACATATGCACCGGCGGCGCGGGTGAGCCCTCCGGCGGTGTTGAAGGCAACCGCAGCGATCAGGATGAATGCGGCGCAGCCAATGCTGAAGTAGAGGGCCGTACCTTCATATCTCTGAATAGCAAAGAGCGCCGCGGCAAATATAGCGACGTGGTCGAGACGGAAGCGTTCTGGGAAAGGGAGGCGCACTCGTTTGTCCTCGAGTGTAGCAAAGCGAGGCTTGGAGGCAGGGATGGAGGCAAGACGGCGCGGAAGTACAGCCGCTAGGGTCATGTGCCAAGTGAGTTGCCATCGTCGGTGTATTAGTGGCCATCTGCATAAGCGCGGTGGGCTGGAGAGGGGAGGATTAAGAGAGGCAGTAGCTGGATATGTTCAAATACCGATAAATGCAGAATCCAAGTTTTCAGCATATTCCTCAGCTTGACGGACTTCGTGCGATTGCAGTGTTGATGGTGTTTTGCCATCATGCTCTTTCCATCCCTTTGTTATGGTCTGGGGTGGATCTGTTTTTTATTCTTTCGGGCTACCTCATCACGACCATCCTGTTGCGCGACTGCAAACGGATGAGCTTCGGAAAGATGCTCGGCCGCTTCTATTTGCGGCGCGCAGAGCGGATTTTGCCCGCATATATTCTTTTTCTGTTGATCGCCTACCCATTCGTGCGAACGGAATTGCATCACACTTGGGGCTATTACGTTTGCTTTCTACAGAATGTGCCGCTTGCACTTGGTCTGGTGAATAGCGGCCCGCTGACTCCGCTGTGGTCGCTGGCCATAGAACAGCATTTTTATCTTTTTTGGCCTGTTCTTATCTTTTTTCTGCCGAGCCGATGGCTGATTCCGAGCATGCTGTTTCTGCTGATCGGCACTCCTGTGCTGCGCATCGTCTGTACGCCTCTGTTCGATCACTCTGCATACATCTACGCGTTGACTCCATTTCGCCTGGACGCCTTGGCGGCAGGATCGCTCGGCGCACTCATCCTTCCTTCATGCAGGGCCTCTCTCGGCATTCGCTCAGCCCAGATGGCCATGATCGTCGGGACGATCTGCTATGCAGTGCTTGCATTTCATCATCCATGGTTCAGGCGTTCGGCGAACAGTGCTTCGTTCAACGGACTTTCCTACTCGTTGAACATTTTAATTCTTGGTGGCTTGTTTGTATGGGTCTGCCTCTCTCAGAACTTATGGCTGACTCGTATTTTGTCGACTCCGGTGCTTTGCTGGGTTGGCCGGATCAGCTATAGCTTCTACCTCTTTCACCTGCTTGTGCTGATGCTCCTGCAACGCTATCTGACACGGAGCCTCGCCGCAGTCTGCGGTCTAGCGATTACGATCGCGATCTCATCGCTAAGCTGGAGCCTGATCGAAAAGAGAGTTCTCGCCCTAGGCGCATCCTATCGCAGGTCGAGCGTGCGATAGGTTATGGGGTATTTGCGGGTGTGGTGCGCTTGGTCGAGGTGTAGGGGACGAGGCGATCTTTGAGACGCAGGAAGTATTCCTCGAAGTAACGGCGCGAGAGGAAGCAGAATAATGTGACAGCGGCAAGGACGCCGCAGAGACGCAGGATCAAATAACCGGCCGTGAGCACCGGCAGGGGATGACTGAAGTCCGAGAAGAGATTCTGGTAGACACTGAATCCGAGGACATGGAAGAGATACAGGCCATAACTGATGTATCCATAAAAGCGCAGCGGCCGGGTGAGGCGGAAGATGCGGGGGTGGCTGCCGAGATGCAAGGCGAGCAGGAGCAGTGTGGAGAAGAGAAGGATAAACGGCTCAGGCTGAAAGGCCGCGCCGAGGGCTGTGGTTTTGTTCATGATATGCAGTTGAAATCCGAGGAGGAGAAGAGCCGCGCTCGATAGACCCGTGCCAAGCGTCCAGGCACGAACTCGCGAGAGAGATGCGGCGGAAGTTCGCAGCAGGATGGCGATCAGCGCTCCTGCGGCGAGATTGTCTGTCACCAGCCATGTGGCGGAATACGGGCTTCCCATGGGGACGATTCTGCTTACTGAGAGATATCGGAGCAGAGGGGAGAGAACGATGCTACCGATACAAAGCATGGCCAGTCTTCGGGAGCGCAGGCGACGCACTAGAAAGGGCCAGACCAGGTAGAACTGCTCCTCCACCGCGAGCGACCAGAGTGGACCATAGCCTAGGCCAAATCGTTTGGTTGCGAAGTTCGCCATGTAAAAGAGGCAGAGGAAAAAATAGCTCCAACTGACGCCGCTGTAGAAGCGAAGAATGAGCAAGACGACAAGGTAGAGAGGAAGAATGCGCAGGACGCGGCGGGTATAGAAACTCTTCCAGTAGTTGGAGCGGGTTCGGGTATCCAGCAGGATTCCCGTAATAAGGAATCCGGATAGCACGAAGAAGAGATTGACTCCCAGCCATCCGGGGGACGCAAGCAGGATCAGGAGCTTCGCTCCGGGAGAGGTTGAAATCGAGGGGGGAAGCCACCAGTGCAGGCCGTGGTAGAAGACGACGGAGAGAACGGCGACTCCACGAAGCACGTCGAGCCCCGGCATTTCGCGCTGTAGCAAGGGACTATGGAAGGTCGTCGCAGGCGGCGGGGAGAACTCCGTGGTGTGATCTGGAGGGCTGAGTATGCCCATCGCTACCGTCCATTCAGCCGAACTTTGGTATGCCTTGAGACTCGCACAGGAGGCCAACCGATAAGGAAGGCTAGCATACGGGTGGGGGAGGGGAGATGCCAGGCAGGTACCTCTGAACAAAAGGTAGGCAAATACTTTTGATTTGAGGTCTGCAATCGCATATCGTTCAAAAGGAGCGATAAGGTTCTGGTGAAGAGCACAATCATGGCGCAGGAAAGCGGAGCGGAGGCATTCGGCGAGCAGTTGCAGCGGGCGCGCGAAGAGCGTGGAGTGTCCGTGGAAGCGATCTGCGACGCGACCAAGGTTTCGGCCCGGTTTATCCTCGCGCTGGAGGCCGGAGCGCTTGGGGAACTGCCCGGGGGGGTCTTTCGGCGCGGATTTGTGCGCAGCTATCTGGGGGCTCTGGGGTTGGAGGAAGCGCCCTGGATGGGGCGATTCGAGGAGAGTTGCCGCCAAAGCGGGATGAAGGAGCCTGCGGAGAAGGAGTGGGCCGAATTTGCTGAAAACGTGAAAAATAGCCGGATTGTACAGCGTCGCCGCATGGGTTTGCGCTGGGCTGGGATAGGGGTAATCCTGGCTGTACTGGCCCTGGGGGGGTGGTGCGGATGGAGACTGGCCACCCATAGGGGGCTGCTTCCCGCGATACCGATTTGGAGGGTTTTGAAGTCTTCTGTTGACAATGCCCCCTCCAGGTAATTTACTGTTTCCTCGATTGAAATTGTCTGTTAACGCGCGCTGAGAATTATTTTGCTATCGCGTGTTGCATTTACGGCATGACCGCTCTTCGGCATTTGTGCGTATCGAAGGCCGGCGAGCTCAAGGTAAACGCAGGTAAATAAGGCCGGCTAAGCCCGTCGGAAGTAAGTAAGTAGGTTCTTCAGGAGATGATGATGACGCTGTCTAGACGCTGGGTTCGCGGTGCTGTGTGGGTTGTACTGTTGATGGTGGGTTCGGTTCTGGCCCGTGCGCAGGAGGTCTCAGGAAGCATAAGCGGGACCGTCGTCGATGCTTCGGGGGCTAGTGTGAGCGGCGCCGTCGTGACCTTGACGAACACCGACCGGGCGTACGTCGAGCGGACCATTAAGACCAACAAGTCCGGCTTCTATACGGCTGGTTCGCTTCCTCTGGGCAACTACTCCGTTACCGTGGCCATGCAGGGTTTTAAGACGTTTACCGAGACGGGCGTAGTATTGCACGCCAACGATGCGCTGAAGGTGGATGAGAAGCTAGCGGTCGGCAGCGCCACCGAGACGGTGACGGTAGTGGCCAGCGAGGCGCAAATCAATTTAGAAAACGGTATGAGCGAGGGCCTGATCAACGGAACGCAGGTGAGCGAGATGGTGCTCAACAGCCGGAACTATGAGCAGTTGCTGACCCTGCAGCCCGGCGTATCGTACGGCAGCGCCACCAATGACCAGTTGTATGTCGGCTCTGTGTTGCCGACGGGTACATCGAACCAGGTGGCCTTTTCCATCAATGGCGCTCGCCCGACGGCCAACAACTGGACGATCGACGGTGCAGACAACGTGGATCGCGGCGCAAACCTGACGCTTCTGACCTACCCCAGCGTGGACGCCATCTCGGAGTTTGTAACCCTGCGCGGAACGTATGAGGCGGAGTATGGTCGGAGCGCCAGCGGGCAGATCAATGTGATAACTAAGTCCGGCACAAACGCCTTCCATGGGGGAGCTTACGAGTTCTTTCGCAACGATGCCCTCAATGCCAATAGTTTCTTCAACAACCACTCCAGCGTTCCACGTGCTCCGCTGCGCTATAACGACTTCGGCTTTACCGTTGGCGGGCCGATCTGGATTCCGCATCTTTACAACGGCAAGGACAAGGCGTTCTTCTTCTTCTCGCAGGAGTTCCGGCGGGTGATTCAGTACGCATCTGTGACTGGGTATGCTCCGACGGCTGCGGAACGGGTGGGCGATTTTACCAACGCCTACTATCAAGATCCAACCCAGGTGAGCTCGAGCAATCCGGGCGGATGGACCACGGGTCCGGTGGCTGTGTGCCAAGGTCCCAACCAGGGAGTGTGCTCCAGCTACACCACTAGTTTTGTAGGCACCACCGGCATTGTGTCGCCGACGGCCCAAGCCTACATCAATAATATTTACAACTTTGTGCCTCTGCCTAACAGCGCTCTGGACATCCAGAACGGTCTCGATCCGCATACCGAGGTCAACAACATTCGTAACATCTTCAACAACTCGCAGCAGATAGCGCGTGTCGACTATGCGCTCAATTCGAGGACCAATCTGTTTTACAGGATTGTGCATGACAGTCTGCCTACGGTAGAAGGCGGAGGGCTCTTCGTAAACGGAGGCTTGCCCGGCGTATCGACCACTCACACCAAGTCCCCCGGCACCCAGGAATTGGGACATGTGACGATTGCCGTGCATCCTACGTTACTAGTGGATTTGGGCTACGCGTACAGCCGAGGACAAATCGTCAGCAATCCGGAAGGATATATTGCCGGGGCGTATCCATACGTCACTCCGGTCCTTCCGTTCCCCACCTCGCTTGGCGTCGTTCCGTCTCTCACGTTCAGCGTGGGCAATATTTCTGGTGTCACGAGCAACGGTATTTATAACGACCATAACTACAATCACAACGGGTTCGGCAATATCACGAAGGTCAAAGGGCCACACACCCTGAAGTTCGGCCTTACTTACAACCACTACCAGAAAGTGGAGAATGCCACCGGCACGAACCAGCAGGGCAATTTCACCTTTACCACTGCCGCCACGCCCTCGGCCGGTCAACTGGCCGCGCTAGGCTCGACCGTGGTTGCGCCCAGCGCGTTTGATTCACAGTGGGGCAATTTCCTGATTGGCAACGCGGCCGGAGGCTTTTCGCAAGCTAGTGTCAATCCCACGGCTAACATCAACGATAACCAGCTTGAATTCTATGGACAGGACGACTGGAGAGTTTCTCCACGGTTGACGATGAACCTGGGCGTGCGCTTCAGCTACTTTGCTCAGCCATCGGATAGTGGATACGAACTGAGTAATTTCGATCCGGATACCTACACCAGCTTCTATGCGGAGATAATTGCCAGCACCGGAAGCCTGTGCACCATAGCCGGACAGACGACTCCTGCGTACGCGTATTCCGCGACCGGAGTGTCGGTTACCTATACGCTTGCCAACTGCCCCAACGTGAATGGGTTGAACGGGTACCAGCCGAACCTGGTCGCCGATCCATTGAATGGGATTATCCTAGGCAATCCAGACTTCATCAAGACCCAACAGGCTATAAAGAACACGAATTACCCGTTCCAGGAGCCGGTGTCTACAGGAACGCCAGCGAGCGCTCAACCGATTGAGACCCACGGATCTCCCTTCGGACAGCTAGTAGGTCAGGCGGAGAAGCATAATTGGGCGCCGCGTATCGGCTTTGCCTACGACCTGTTTGGGAACGGCAAGACGGTACTGCGTGGTGGTTACGGAATAGCCTACGACGCTTCCTCAGTTCATCAGTACGAGATGGAGATTTTCAACAATCCTCCGTATGTATCGGTGAAAACCTACACGACCGCGGTGCTGGATGCAGTTAGCAGCACCACTGCGGCAAGTCTGGCTCCGCCTTCGCTATACGCTTCCCCTGTGATTTACAAGACGCCTTATGTGCAGCAATACTCTCTGGATGTGCAGGCAGCGATTTCGCCTAGAACTACCTTGGACATTGGCTACTTCGGTGACCACGGGACTCATTTGCAAGGCGCGGTAGACATCAACGAGGTTAAGCCCGGCGCGTTTACGCAGACCAGCATTGGCTATTCACAGGGCGGACCGAACTGCTCCTCGTTTAGCAGCCAGGCGTGCGAAGCGCCGTTGAACCAGCTGCGTCCGTATTTGGGCTACACCGCGATCAACGACATGCAGAACATCTTCAATTCGAACTACAACGCTCTGCAGACGAAGATTACCAAGCGGTTCGGCGGCAAGTCCATGATCGATGTGAACTATACCTGGAGCCGGGGTCTAACTAATTCACAATACGACTCGGCCACGGCACCCCAGAACACATATAACCTGGCAGCTCAATATGGACCCAGCATCTACAACCGCAACAACGTTCTTACCATCGATGGCGTATGGGAGCTTCCGTGGATGAAAGAACAGAAGGACGTGATGGGTAGAATCCTTGGCGGATGGGAGCTGTCCGGCATTTACTCCGGCGCCTCCGGTCTTCCGCTTACAGCTACCATGACGGCCGGAGGTACGGTTAACTATGGCGGATTGACCAGCACCTACAACGGTCAAACCAATGGCGGCCCGGTATCCGATGCAGCTGGCTTGGGAATACTTGGACCGAGTTTGGCTAGTTTGAGGCCGAATGTTGTGCTGAATCCGAAGAACGGATATGGTCAGGTGAATCTCAAGTCGAGTGGACCTGCTGGTTACTGGTTCAACCCGACGGCGTTCGTTGCGCCATCGGCTACATCCTTCCAGGTTGGGAACGAGAAGCCAGGAATGATCACTGGGCCGGGCTTCAACAAGTTCGACATCGGTATCTTCCGTACCTTCAGGATCTACCGTGGAACTACCTTTACGCTGCGCGGCGAGGGATTCAATGTCCTCAACCACGTCAACTGGGGCACGGTAGGAACATCGGCAACCAGCAGCACCTTTGGACGGGTTACAGCAACACGCGATCCTCGCATCCTGCAGGTAGCCGGCAAGTTCAACTTCTAACTCAATCGAACGAAGCGGCGCTTGTCTTCAGTGACAGGCGCCGTTTTTATTTAAGTGGCTTATACAGTTCGTCGATCATCACCGATTGGAGGTTAACGGCATCGCCAGTCAATGCGGAATCTCGCATTTCACGGCTTGGTTCTCGCCGGAGGGGTTCAACGTTTTGCAGCATCCTGAGTGCGAGGGTAAAATCGTAGGGTTGTATAAGAACTCGAAGCATAAGTAATGGAGGCAATGATTTGGCGAAACGCGACCGTTTTTTGTTTACCAGTGAATCCGTGACCGAGGGCCATCCGGACAAGATCGCCGATCAGATATCAGACGCTATTCTGGATGCTTGTCTGGAACAGGACCCATTCAGCCGGGTGGCCTGCGAGACGCTTACCTGTACCGGACTGGTGGTGATTGCCGGCGAGATTACAACGCAGGCGTATGTGGACTTCCAGAGTGTAGTGCGCGGAACGGTCGCTTCGATCGGCTACGACAATGCTTTGTATGGCTTCGATTCGAATACCTGTGCAGTGATCTCGACCATCAATAAGCAATCGGGCGATATCGCGATGGGTGTGGATACGGGCGGTGCGGGTGATCAGGGAATGATGTTCGGCTATGCCAGCAATGAGACGCCTGAGCTGATGCCTGTGACTATTTCTCTGGCGCACAAGCTGACACGCCGACTGTCCGAGGTGCGCAAGAGTGGGCTGATGTCTTACCTGCGGCCCGACGGCAAGAGCCAGGTGACGGTGGAATACGACGCGAACCAGAAGCCGGTACGCGTGGATGCGGTGGTTATTTCAACACAGCACGCGGACAACGTCGGCAACGAGGAGCTGCGCGCTGACATTTTAAAGCATGTGATCCAGGCGGTGATTCCGGCGAATTTGCTGGATGCCGGAACCAAGTACCATATCAATCCGACGGGGCGGTTTGTGATCGGCGGCCCGATGGGTGACACCGGTTTGACGGGACGCAAGATCATCGTCGACACCTATGGCGGCATGGGACGTCACGGCGGCGGCGCTTTCAGCGGCAAGGACCCAACCAAGGTGGACCGCTCGGCCGCGTATATGGCACGCTATGTGGCCAAGAACATTGTCGCTGCGGGGCTGGCGGACCGCTGCGAGGTACAACTGGCCTACGCCATAGGTGTGGCCGAGCCGGTCAGCGTGCTGGTGGATACCTTCGGCACAGGCACAGTGGATGAGGACAAGCTTGAGGCGCTGGTGCGGGCCAACTTCTCCTTGACGCCCAAGGGCATTATCGAGAGCCTGAACCTGCGACGGCCGATCTACAAGGCAACTGCAGCTTACGGGCACTTTGGCCGCGAGGGCAAGGACTTTACCTGGGAGGCGACAGACAAGGCCGCTGCCCTGAAGGCCGGTGTTGCCAAGGCGGTTGCAGCCAAGTAGAAATTTCATACAGCAGATCGACAGGCGGACTCATTTGAGTTCGCCTGTTTTTTGCATGCGCATAGGACCGCACCGCGACGAGCGCGGGATGCGATATGGTGGATGGATGAGCGGAGGCGATGGGATGCGGCGGCAGTTGCCACCCTGGGCGATGGGACTGGCGATAGCGCCGCTTGGGTTCTACTACGGGTTTGTGTCGACTGCGACGCCGATTCTGTTGGCAGCGCATCACGTTTCGGTGGGCAGGATCTCGGAGGTATCGGCGATCGCATTTTCGCCTACCTTCTGGGCGTTTCTACTCTGTCCGGTACTGGATGTTCGTTTCAGTAAACGTACCTATGCGCTGTTCTTTGCCGGTATGTCAGCGGTGTGTCTTGGGGTGTCTACGCTGTTGTCGGCCAACCTTGTGGCGTATACGGCTGTATTGACTACGGGATGCGCGGCCGCAGTGATGTTCGGCAATACCCACCAGGGATGGATGCCGGACGTCATCCAGGACAAGCACTATTCTCATGTGGGGGCCAGCACCAACGTGGCCAATCTGGGTGCGGCGGGACTGTTCGCGACGCTAACCATCGTACTTGTGCGGAAGCTGCCCGCTCTGCCTGCTGCGGGACTGCTTGGGCTTACCGTGATGCTTCCAACTGTGATGCTGTTTTATATTCCACTGCCTGCAAAGGCGGCGCGAGGGGTTGCGGAGACATTTTCTACCTTCCTCCACGATCTCTATGTCGTCTGCAAACGGCCAGGGTGCATCCTTGGCGCTGTCTGCTTCCTGTCGCCGACGGCCTGTTTTGCATTATCGAATCTGTTTTCGGGAACGGGCGCGGACTTCCATACGGAAGAGTATCGCGTGACGGCACTGACCGGGATCGGCGTGGCAGTTGCGTGCTCGCTGGGATGCCTGGTGGGGATATGGTTCTGTGGCCGGTATCCACGGCGCATGGTGTACATCCTGACCGGATTTGGTGGTGCGACGGCGGCGCTGGGACTGATCATCACTCCGCATACGCTGCCGTGGTTCGCGGCCGGCGTGCTCGGATATACGTTCTGCCAGGGGATCAACTACACAGCGTTTTCAGCATTGTGCTACGAGATTGTGGGGCCGGGCAATCCGCTGGCATCGACCCAGATGGCGCTGCTGGCAGCCTGCGCGAACCTTCCCATCAGCTATATGACGGCGGTGGATGGCCACTTTCATACGACTCACGGACTGGCTGGCATGTTGGGAGTGGATGCGCTGTGCAGTGCGGCAGTGGGGACTCTGCTTCTGGTGGTCTTCCACAGAATGGGGTATTTGGGCAAGAAAGCGGAGGTTGTATTGGCGGTGGGGTAGACTGGCAATACTTCCCGAAATTGCATCTCACTCTTCATCACATCTCACTGAAATGGGGGCTACCGATGCTGATCAAGTCTGAGTTCGATATACAGTTCAACTTTGCGCACCCAACGGCGATGGTGGCGATGCTGCATCTGCATCCGTCGCTGGAGCGATTTGTGCGCACGGGCAATGTACTGGTGGTGGAGCATTTGAAAGAGGGTGTGGGGCCTGGCTTCGGCGAGTTGATCGGAACACTGGAGTATCAGGACAGTTTCGGCAATCGCTGCTCGCGGTTTGTGGCACCGGAGGGGTTGCTTCGACTGAGCGGCACGAGCACGATCGACGTGGACGGAATGCCGGAGGAGGCGGGCGTGGATGCGCGCCAGGCTCCGATCGCAGAGCTGCCGAGCGAGGTGCTACAGTTCCTGCTGCCCAGCCGGTACTGCGAGGTGGACCGCTTTACGCCGGTGGCGCAGGACCTGTTCGGCTGGATGAAACCGGGCTGGGAGCGGGCGGCGGCCATCCGCGACTGGGTGCATGAGAAGGTGCGCTTCGACTACATGATGGCGAGGCCGACCAAGACGGCGATGGATGTGTTCACGGAGAGGGTGGGCGTGTGTCGCGACTTCCAGCATCTGGCGGTGACGTTGTCGCGTTGTCAGAACATTCCGGCGCGCTATGTAACGGGCTACCTGGGCGACATTCGCTGGCCATACACCGGCGCGGGCGACTATAGCGCGTGGTATGAGGTGTGGCTGGAGGGGCGCTGGTGGACGATGGACGCGCGCCACAACGAGGCCCGGCCGGGGCGCGTGCTGATGGCCACCGGGCGTGATGCGGCGGATGTAGCGATTACCACCTCGTTCGGCAATGCCGAGCTGCGGCATTTCTATGTGGAGAGCCAGGAGGTGCTGGAGGATGGGACGGTGGTGCCGCCGCTGTTGATGGATGAGAGTGGAACAGCGCCGGTGATTGGGTAATCGACAGGCCAGAGTGAGATACGCGGAAATATTGCGGAGATCCTTGATGACTGGTTAGTAGATGGTGAAGTTGATGATCACGTCCTGATAGACAGATACTGGCGTGTTGCCTTCCATGGCTGGCTTGTATCGATACTGGTAGAGCGCCCCAATGGCCTGTTCGTCCAATCCAAGGCCCAGCGGCGTGAGGATGCTTACGTTGGAGATAGACCCATCCTTCTTCACCACAAAGCCGAGAGTTACATCGCCTCTCAATTTCATCACGCGTGCCACAGTATTGAAGGATGCCTGGATTTGCGACACGAGTACTGGCGCTGTAATCCCTTTTCCAACTCTTAGGATCGTCTCATCAGGTGCCTGTGGGGCAGGGATAGCCTGGGTGCCTGCGCTGGCTTGCGGCATGTTTGTGGACGGCTGTGGATTAGTCTGTGCGGCAGTATTCAGGAAGATTTTCTGGGCATACTGTTGCCAATAGGTTGGAAGCGAGGGCGTCAGGTCGGCTAGTCCGTCGGCGAATATCTTGTCTAATGCGGGGCCGTAGTCTGCACCGGGGGTGCCTGCGATCTCAATCTGCACGGTCTCTGGAATGTGGATTCGATCCAGGGTTGGCTTGAACTGCAGGCCCATTCGCCCACCGCTGAGTACCAGTTTGTCCTTTTGCAATTTGACGCTATCGATGTAGATTCCGCTGAGTGGGAACGGAGTGCGCGCGGAGGGTACGGTGAGCTTGCCCGCAAGGTCGAATTTAAGATTGTCTTCCTTCAAGAAGCTGCGCAGATAGAGCGGCTTATTCACAAGGCGCGCCTTGAGATCTGCTTCGGTTGACTGGGCGACTGCGAGTGGGGCGAACGCAGCGAGGATAGCCAGCGCGAATACACCGTGCAATGTTTTGTTGTGGGGCCGGAAGAGCATGAATTGATTCTCATCCTCTGATGGAACGGATTGCAAGGCGCTTGCGATTGGTTGCGGGAGCTTTACTTACCTATACAGTAGGGGATGGCCATTGAATGATGCGCGTTGACTCTAGGGAGGGCAATGGGATATTCTGATATCTCGCGCAGTCTCGAGTCTGCACGTTTACGGTAAGCTATGCCCGTATGTAGGTAAAGTTTGACGAAACGATGCAGCAGAATGGGACTACCGTGATGGAACTACCGGGAGCAGTTTGACCGGGAGCAGCTTATAGAACGGCTGCCCTAATAGCTTCCCGTTATCACTGGTACTGCTTACCCAAGCAATGTGCGACATCCAGGCGGTGAGGGTTCTCAGCGTTTGCTCGGGGAGCGAGGTTTGGCTCCGGGCAGTAATTTGGCTCAGGGCTGCCTTGCGCTGTTCCGCTTGGCTTGGAGATATGAAGATTAGCGTTCCGCCGCTGTATTTGGCGGTTCGCATGGAAGTTAAACGTCGCATAACAGCACTCTCTTCCGTACGACGCCGTGCTGGCTGATTATTTCAGCAACAAGGAAGACGGCAGAACCAGGGAGTAAGGCAAGCAATATGAATAACACGACAACGATTCCGAGTGGCAAAGATATCCAACGCAAGTGGTTTGTGCTGGACGCCTCGGGCAAGACGCTGGGACGGCTTTCGACGCAGGCGGCGTCGATCCTCGCCGGAAAGAACAATGTGCTGTACACGCCGTACATCGATATGGGCGACCACGTGATTGTGGTGAACTGCGAAAAGATTGTGCTGACGGGGCTGAAGTCGGACAAGAAGCTGTATCGCAGGTACACGGGATTTCCCGGCGGGCTGAGGGAAGAGTCGTTTGTGAAGCTGCTGGCGCGACGCCCAGAGGCGATTGTGGAGCAGTCGATCAAGGGAATGCTGCCGAAGTCGAAGATGGGCCGGCAGATGGCGACCAAGCTGAAGGTGTACAAGGGGCCGCACCATCCGCACCTGGCACAGCAGCCGATTGCGATTGAAGGCAAAGCATAGGGATTAGGGAACAGGGATTAGGGAACAGGGAACAGCAAACCGAAGAGATTTGAGGAGAAACATGGCGGATTTGGTTCAGTACTACGGAACGGGGCGGCGCAAGTCGTCGATTGCGCGCGTCTTTCTGCGTCCCGGCAGCGGTAAGTTCACGGTCAACAAGAAGGAATGCGACGTATACTTTGTGACCCCGCAGCAGCGCGCAGCGGCACGGCGTTCGCTGGGCATTGCCGACATCGGCGAGACCTTCGATGTGATCACCACGGTACGCGGCGGCGGCGTGATGGGCCAAGCTGACGCGGTCAAGCTTGGAATCGCACGCGCACTGATGGTGTTCAACCCGGAACTGCGCAAGACGCTAAAGGCCGAGGGACTTGTCACCCGCGATTCGCGCGGCAAGGAACGCAAGAAGTACGGACAGAAGGGCGCGAGAGCACGGTTCCAGTTCTCGAAGAGATAGTTGCAGGTTGTGAGTTGAACGACGAGCATCAACCCCGGACTGGAGACGGTCCGGGGCACGGAGTTAAATCTCCCGTACGCGGGATTAATCCAGGCACCAGGGCTGATTTTTAGACCAGACCTCTGGCTGTCTTCACTAAGGAGCTAACTTGGCAAATATAACCATGAAGGAACTGCTCGAGGCGGGAGTCCACTTCGGGCATCAGACAAAGCGCTGGAATCCGAAGATGAAGGAATATATCTTCGGCGAACGCAACGGCATTTACATCATCGACCTGCAGAAGACGCTGAAGATGTTCAAGGAGGCGTCGAAGTTCATCACCGAACTGACCGGCTCGGGCAAGCTGGTGTTGTTTGTCGGCACTAAGCGGCAAGCGCAGGACGCTGTCGCCGAAGAGGCGAACCGCTGCAGCATGCCGTATATCAATAGCCGCTGGCTTGGCGGGCTGCTGACCAATTGGGTTACGGTGCAGAAGTCTGTGAAGCGCCTACAGGAGCTGGACGACATGTCCACGGACGGCCGCTACGAGCTGCTGACCAAGAAGGAAGTCATCAAGCTGGAGCGTGAGCGCAAGCATCTGTCGGTGAACCTTTCCGGCATCAAGAGCATGAAGCGATTGCCAGACGCGCTGTTTGTGGTGGACTCGAACAACGAGGCTATCGCTGTTGCAGAGGCACGCAAGCTGGGTATTCCGGTGGTTGCAGTAGTGGACACCAACTGCGATCCCACCATGGTGGACTATGTGATACCGGGGAACGACGATGCACTGCGCGCGATCCGCCTGTTTACGTCCAAGATCGCCGATTCTGCTGCGGAAGGCGTGCAGATGATTACCGAGAAGGCGTTTGCCACCGAGGTTGAGGACGTGCAGCAGGTCGAGGTTGCGCCGGAGTTCGTTGGCGAAGAGGGCGAAGCGGGGCTGGACGATGCGACGGCTGAGATCCACGAATCGGCGGGCATCGCGGCGGAATCCATCGACGATATTGCGGATGACGAGAACGTCGATATGGCTGCGGTGCTGGGCGGAAATATACGCAAGGCCCCTGTGGCTGCCGCGGAGCCCGATGCGGAGCCGGAGCACATCGCGACCGGCGCGTAGCACTCCAACTTTCTCAAGTCGAGAGCGTGGAGGCCGGCGATATCCGCTCCACGCTCTTTGTGTGTGAGGAGCGGAACGAGCGGCAGGGTTTTTATGGGATTGGTTGATTAGGAGAAGAAGAGGACAATGACGACTGAAGCAGCAGTGAAGATCGATGCCAAGCAGGTGAAGGAACTCCGCGAGAAGTCCGGCGCGCCAATGGGCGACTGCCTGAAGGCTCTGCAGGAGGCGAAGGGCGAGTTGGAGGCTGCGTTCGTGGTGCTGCGCAAGCGCGGCATGGCGACGGCGGCGAAGAAGGCAAGCCGCACCACCAACGAGGGCGCGGTGGGAACATACATCCACGCTGGCGGTAAGATCGGGGTGCTGGTGGAACTGAATTGCGAGTCGGACTTTGTAGCGCGTACTGAAGATTTCCAGGAGCTGCTGCGCGATGTGGCCATGCACATTGCGGCCAGTGAGCCGCGATTTGTGGGACGCGACGAGGTGACGCCCGAGGACATCGAGCGCGAGAAGGATATCTACCGGGCGCAGGCTGCGGCATCCGGCAAGCCACCAGAGATCGTCGAGAAGATGCTTACCGGCAAGCTGGGCAAGTTCTACGAGGAGTTCTGCCTGCTGGACCAGCCGTTCATCAAGGACCAGACCCAGACCATCGCGCAGATCGTGGCCGTCAAGGTGGCCAAGCTGGGCGAGAATATCTCGGTACGACGGTTTGCGCGCTTCAAGGTGGGCGCGGCGGATTGGACCGTGGCCCAGACCAAGCCCGCAGATACACCGCAGGGGTAAGGCACTCGGATAATATTCATAGTTGAGCAGGGCTCGGGCGAACACGTCCGAGCCCTTGCTGTTTCTATACCCAATTTGAGTTAGGATTTGTGCGAAGTGCGGTGCTTGAAGGGTGGTTGGCGCATCTGAAGATAGAAGCGAAAGCACCAACGAATGAGCTGCTAGGGGGAACGTATGGAACTAGGGATGGTTGGGCTGGGCAGGATGGGTGCAAGCATGGTGCGGCGGCTGCTACAGGCGGGACACCGCTGCGTGGTCTATGATATGTCGGCGGAGGCCGTGGCGGCATCGGTGCAGCTAGGCGCTGTGGGCAGTGGATCGCTGGCGGAACTGGTGCAGAAGCTGGAGAAGCCGCGCACGGTGTGGCTGATGGTTCCGGCGGGTGTGGTGGATGGGACGTTGACGGATCTGGTGCCAGTGCTGGAGGCCGACGACGTCGTGATCGATGGCGGAAACTCGTACTATCACGACGATGTACGCCGGGCCGTTGAGCTGAAGGCGAAAAACATCCACTATGTGGACACTGGAACCAGTGGTGGAGTGTGGGGAGCGGACCGCGGGTACTGTCTGATGATCGGCGGGGAGGCAGAGGTGGTGGGGCGGCTGGACCCGATCTTCCGCAGTCTGTCTCCAGGGATGGGTGAGATTGCGCAGACACCGGGGCGAGAGAGATTGAGCGGAACAGCGGAGCAAGGCTATCTGCACTGCGGGCCCAGCGGCGCGGGACACTTTGTGAAGATGGTGCACAACGGCATCGAATACGGCATGATGGCAGCCTACGCGGAGGGCCTGAATATTTTGCGCCACGCCAACGCGGGCACCGAGACGCATGCGATGGATGCGGAGACCACTCCAATGCGCAACCCGGAGTTTTATCAATATGATTTGAACCTGACGGATGTCGCCGAAGTGTGGCGGCGGGGCAGCGTCATCTCGTCGTGGCTGCTTGACCTGGCAGCGCAGGCGTTGATCGATAGTCCCGACCTGGCGAAGTTTTCCGGGCATGTGTCGGATTCCGGCGAGGGGCGGTGGACGATCCGCGCGGCGATCGACGAGGCAGTTCCGGTGCCGGTGCTGAGCGCGGCACTGTTTGAACGGTTTAGTTCGCGCGGCAAGGATGACTTCGCAGACAAGATGCTGTCGGCGTTGCGCTACCAGTTCGGCGGACATCTGGAGAAGAGCAAGGATGAGAAAGGGAATGCCGGATGAGGGAATTGCGTTCGGACGCACTGGTGGTCTTCGGAGTGACCGGAGACCTGGCGCACAAGCAGATATTTCCTGCGCTGTTTGAGATGGAGAAGCGCGGAGTCCTTAAGACGCCGGTGATTGGCGTGGCGTTTCCGAATTGGAGCCTTGATCGACTGAAGCGGCGCGTAGCCGACAGCATCCGCCATGCAATGGGTGGGCAGATGAGTCGAAGCGACCAGCGCACGCTCGATGCGTTGCTGGCGCGTATTAAATATGTGAGCGGAGATTACACGGATCCGGCGACGTTTGTGGCGATAAAGCAGGCGTTGCATGGAGCGCGCCGGCCAGCACACTATCTGGCGATCCCTCCCGCGCTATTTCAGACGGTCATACGCGGGCTGGGCGCGGCGGGCCTGGCGAAGGACGCGCGTGTCATTGTGGAAAAGCCGTTTGGCCGCGATCTGGCATCGGCCCGCGAACTGAATCGCGTGGCACACGCGGCGTTTGCGGAGGACTCTATCTTTCGCATCGATCACTTTCTGGGCAAGGAAGCGATCATGAACATTCTCTATTACCGTTTCGCCAACTCATTTCTAGAGCCGATCTGGAACCGCAATTATGTTTCCAGCGTGCAGATCACCATGGCGGAGAATTTCGGCATCAAGAAGCGCGGCGCGTTTTACGAGACAGCGGGTTGCCTGCGCGACGTGATTGAGAACCACCTGTTTCAGATTATTGCGCTACTGGCCATGGAGGCCCCGTCGACCAGGGACTATGGAGCGGTGCAAGCGGAGAAGGCCAAGGTATTTGAGGCGATGCGGCCGCTTCGGCCGGCCGATCTGGTGCGAGGACAGTATGCGGGGTATCGCAAGGAGCCGGATGTGGCGCGCGACTCGGACGTGGAAACCTTCTGCGCACTGCGGCTCTACATCGACTCATGGCGCTGGGATGGCGTTCCATGGTATCTACGCTCGGGCAAGTGCATGGCGACGACGGCAACGGAGATTCTGGTGGAGCTGAAGGCACCCCCGCAGCGGCTCTTCGCGGATTCGCAGCCGAAGCATGGGCGGGAAAATTATCTGCGATTCCGCCTGTCGCCTGATGCAGCCATCGCACTGGCAACCCGAGTGAAGACACCGGGAGAAGAGTTCGTCGGACAGCAACAGGAGTTATTTCTATGCGAGGCGCTGGCAGGGCAGGAGATGCCCTACGAGCGGTTGCTGGGCGACGCTATGCGAGGCAATGGAGCGCTGTTTACGCGCCAGGACGCGGTGGAAGCAGCGTGGGCGGTGGTGGATCCAGTGCTCAAGAAGCACGATCCTGTACACGTCTACAAACGGGGTAGCTGGGGACCGAAGGCGGCTGATGCTCTGCTTGGGCCGGGTGGGAGCTGGCATAATCCTGGGGCGGATGTGGAAAACGGGTGCTGAAGGCCCAACAGCGAGTCAGCGAGTTAGCAAGTCTGCGAGTCAGCAAGTCGGCACGAGGGATTGCAGAGTCGAATGGAAGTGCGGGGAGTCTTCCCCTTCGACTTCACACAGGGTAAGAATGACAACATCCGTAGTGGATCAATCAACCTTGTAGTTGCTTTAGCCCGCCGCTACAAGACGGCCGGCGCGACTGACGATGGAGAGGCGCTCACTGCTAAGAATGCTCTTGGCCTGAGCTTTGGCGTGGTTGGCCCAGGGGCCGACCGGATCCAGCCGGACATAGGTGAGCCAGTGGCGCAGCGAACGACGGCGGTGGCCCTGGCGTTCGTAGGCAAGGGCAAGGTTATAGTGTGCGTCGGCGTACTGCGGAACCAGAGCAATGGCCCTCTGGTAGGCGGCAATAGCGTCGGGCAGGCGCTTCAGCTCGTCCAGAACATTACCGAGGTCGAAGAAGGCGAGTGCGTATTCTGGATCGGCCTCGGTGGCGCGGCGGTAGAGCTGCTCGGCCAGCGTAAAGTCGCGCAAGTTGTAGTGGATGGTGCCCAGGTTGATGGCCGCGGCGGCATATCCCGGTCGCATCGCCAGGATCTGGCGATATAGTTCCGCCGCCTTGGAGATGGTGGCCGGCACCTCCTCCAGCCGAACCGCGCGCTGAAACATCTCTTGCACGTCGGGCTCGGGGCTGTGAACAGCGGTGCCGACGATGCTAAGCTGGCGCCTGGCCCCGGCGTCGAAGTCGAAGGAGAGCTGGCAGGTAACGGGATCGACCAGCGCGCCGTTGTGGCGGAAGCTGAGGTGCGCACCGTGGCCCACAGCGCTGGCCTCTGTGAACGGGTTGCCCATTCCAGCGGCGCGACGCATGGCCTCCACCGACTCGCGGATGCTTTTGGCGGTGATGCGGGTGGCGCGCAGTGTGCGCAAGGTGCGCAACTGGGATAGGTCTTCAAAGGAATAACTGTCGTTGGAGGGAATCAGACCCGCTTGCTCCCACGCGGACAACTGGCGCGCTCGCAGGTGCAGGATTCGAAGGACGTCTTGACGGCTGTATCGGGTCACGTATTGGTCTCGACAGGAACCGTTCCCATGCATCTGTTGCGAGTATGCAAGCTACGTGCATTACAGGCAAGGGCGTACACGGTAAGTTCATCAAAAACTAGTGGATATCGTGTACCAAACGTGGTTCCACTGTGGGGATTTGTGGATATCGTTGGTATGGGAAGAGGGCAAGCGACAGCAAGTACGAAATGCGGGGATTCTTCCCCTTCGGCTTTGCTCAGGGTCAGAATGACAAATATAGAGACGAGGCAGAGGGAAAATAAAAATGTTGACAGATAAAGGTTGGTGGAGCAAACTGGTTTGCGTAAATAGAAATGGGGCCAGGTATGCATGAGCAAGACGAAGTAAACAGGATGGACCAGATTGAAAGTCTGATGAAACGGCCGGTTCTTTATAACAACATCGATGGTGTGGGCGAACTGGGACTTGGCTTATTCTGTCTAGGTTGCGGGTTGCTTGATTGGACGCAGGTGCGTAACCCAACAACGTATCTGTGGCATAGATGGTGGGGGATGTTGTGGTTTTGGTTGATAATCGCTGTCATCTACTACGGGAGCAAGGCGATCAAAACCCACATCACGTATCCGCGTACCGGCTTCGTGGAGTACCGTAAGCGGAAGAGTGCGTGGATGTCTGCGCTGGCCCTGGGTTGCGCTACGGCACTGCTGGCTGCATGGGTCGCTACCTTGGCTAGCCGATCTCACTGGCATATCGGCGGCCCACACTGGGGCATGACGACGCCCGCCGCTCTCTTGGGCCTGCTTTATGCCGGTGCCTATGCCTATAAGATTGCCGGGGAAATTCGCTGGAAATGGGTCGTGGCAGCGGCGATGGCGATCTGCTCTGTTGTGATTGCCATGCTTCCAGCCAGCATGATTGGAGTGGTGGCGGCGAACACTTCAGACTTCACCACCCTTCCTGCGAACTACAGGGCATGGATTCTTACTATCACAATCTATGGTGCGATTATGTTGATCTCGGGCTGCGTCAGTCTTGTGCTGTACATGCGTCATACGCAGCCTGCAATGGAGACGGCAGAATGAACTTGAAGACGCGAAAGCTTTACGAGTTGGACCGCGTGATCCACGAGCCGGGGCGGCTGATGCTGGTGGCGTTGCTCTATGCCGTGGAGCAAGCTGACTTCCTCTACCTGCAGCATGAGACGGAGATGAACAAGGGTACGCCGTCGAGCCATCTCTCGAAGCTGGAGGAGGCAGGATATGTTGAGGTGACGAAGACCTATCGCGGCAAGATTCCGCAGACGCTGCTGCGCCTGACCGCGGAGGGGCGGCAGGCATTTCAGCAGTATCGGCACAGACTGAAAGAGGCGCTGTAGGAGATACTGAGGCAGAGCGAAAGAGGGAGCAAACCATGAATGCAGCCGTTGTTGAGAGCTTCGATAGACCGCCGCGCTATGCAACCTTCCGAGCGCCGGTCGCTGGTGAGGGCGCAGTGTTGGTGCGGATGCGGGCGGCGGCGTTGAGTAATCTGGTGAAGGGGCAGGCTGCAGGTTCGCATTACAGCAGCGCCAGCGAGATGCCGTTTGTGCCGGGCTTCGATGGCGTGGGAACGCTGCCCGATGGCCGACGAGTGTATTTCTTCGGCCCGCCCGCACCCTTCGGAGCCATGGCGGAGTGGAGCATAGCTGTGGCCAGCCGCACGGTCCCGCTGCCCGATTATGTGGACGATGCGACTGCCGCCGCGCTGGGCAATCCGGGGCTGGCGTCGTGGGCAGCGTTGCTGGGCCGCGCGAGGCTACAGGCGGGCGAGTCGGTGCTGGTGAACGGGGCCACCGGAGTTGCGGGGCAGCAGGCGATCCAGGCGGCGAAGCAACTGGGTGCGCACAGGGTGATCGCGACAGGGCGCGAGCAGGATGTGCTGGAGAAGCTGCGCGCGCTGGGAGCGGACGAGACGATCTGGCTGCGGCAGTCCGACGAGGCGTTGGTGGACGCATTCCGCCGAGCACTTACTAGTGTTGATGTGGTGCTGGATTATCTATGGGGGCACTCCGCGGAGTGCATTCTGGCGGCGGCCAAGGGGCGCGGCAGTCCGCAGGGCGAGCGGCGCGTCCGCTATGTGCAGATCGGTTCGATCAGCGGGGATGCGATCTCGCTCAAGGCCGACCTGCTGCGCAGCTCGGGCGTGGAGATGATGGGCAGCGGGCTGGGAAGCCTCTCCGCCGCGGCCATTGTGCAGGCGCTGACGGAGATGTACGACGCGGCCGCATCAACCGGACTGAAGATCGAGACGGAGGCGGTCCCGCTGAGCGAGGTGGAGTCGGCATGGGGTCGCACCGTGAGTGGGCGGCGGATGGTATTTACGATGTGAGGCCAATTAGGCCTTGTAGAACTCGCTGCGCTTGCGACTATAAAAGACGTAAACAAAGAGTCCGATGGCGAGCCAGATGAAGAAGCGCAGCCAGGTCTTGGCGGGGAGGCCTGCCATCAGAAGAATGCAGAAGAGGACGCTGAGGATCGGGATCAGCGGGCCGAAGGGGACGCGGAAGCCGCGGTGTCGGTGCGGGTCTTTATAGCGCAGCACAACGACTCCGGCTGAGACCAGCACGAAAGCGAAGAGGGTGCCGATGTTGGACATTTCGGCGAAGGTTCCCACATCAAAAAGTCCGGACGGGATGGCTACCAGGAAGCCAGCGACCCATGTGGCGAAGGCGGGCGTGCGGAAGCGCGGATGCACACGGCTGAAGACATCTGGCAGCAGGCGGTCGCGCGACATGGAGAACCAGACGCGCGCCTGGCCGAGTTGAAAGACCAGGATCGACGACACCATTCCTACCAGTGCGCCCAGCAGTACGGCGAGGTGGACATAGTGCAGCCTGTGACCTCCCGGTAGCAGAGAGACGCGGCGCAGCGCGTTGACGACCGGCGCGCCATCGCCCGCGACCGAGCGCCAGGGCACGATTCCGGTGAGCACCACGGCCACGCCAACGTAGAGCAGGGTGCAGACGATGAGTGTGGCAAGGATGCCGATTGGCACGTCGCGGCGTGGGTTCTTGCACTCTTCACTGGCGGTCGAGACGGAGTCGAATCCAATGTAGGTGAAGAAGATGATGGAGCCGCCGGCCAGCATGCCGCTCCAACCATTGGGCGAGAAGGGATGGTAGTTGGAGGGATGGATGAAGCTGGCACCGAAGCCGATGAACAGCAGGATGGCCGCGATCTTGATCAGCACCATGATGTTGTTGGTGCGCGCCGACTCACGAATGCCGCGCACCAGAACGACCGTGAGCAGAAGCACGACAAGGAAGGCGGGAATGTCGAAGCCGGCGTGCCATCCGGGAGCGTAGATCGTATTGCCGGCAAGATCCTGCAGGCCCAGCGGAAGATACGCGGGCGAGAGCCACTTGGGCGAGAGGTTGAGGCCGAGCCAGTCCAGGAGATCGACGATGTGCGCGGCGAATCCGACCGAGACGCTCATGTTGGAGAAGGCGTACTCCAGGATGAGGTCCCAGCCGATGATCCACGCGATGAGCTCACCCATGGTGGCGTAGGTGTAGGTGTAGGCGGAGCCGGCGATGGGGATCATGCTGGCCAGCTCCGCATAGCAGAGGCCGGTGAGCGCGCAGACGATGGCCACCAGCACCAGCGAGAGCGCGATGGCTGGACCCGCACCGGGGCGGCCTGCGACGGCCCCGCTGGTGTGATGCAGCAGGCCGAGGATGAGGTCGATTACCGGCGAGTCTGCCCACTTGGCCAGCGCGGCAGGGTTACCGCCGATAGCCACGCCGATGACGGTAAAGATGCCAGAGCCGATGACGGCACCGATACCCAGCGCAGTCAGCGATACGGGACCGAGCGTCTTGCGCAAGGCCCGGTCGGGCCGCTCCGATTCGGAGATCAGCTTGTCGATGGACTTGGTGGCGAAGATTTGCCTGGGCAGCGTCGAACTCCTGCAATCGAAGTCAACCGTAAACGGACGTCAACGCAAATGCATTCGCAGGACGCTAGCGCTTGGTCTTGCCGCGAGCAGCCTTCTTGACCTTGGCCTTGTTCTCGCCACGCGCTCCGGTGCGGGGGCCTTTGGCAGGAGCGGCCTTACGCGCCGCACGCTTTACCTTTTTACGTTCAATCTTGTCGGTGATGCTCTTCGTATCTGCCATGAGTGGGGAGTGTGCTTTCCTGAAAATTGGTTTGAACTTGCGCTTAGAGTGCTTCCAGCTGAGCGAATTTCTCCATCAGTTTTTTAACACCGTGCTGTTGAAATTGTACTGTAATCTTCGCGTCGTCCCCATCGCCCTCGCGACGAAAGACGGTTCCTTCCCCATATTTGGGGTGGCGAACACGCGATCCCTGGCGTAGCCCGGTCTTGCCTGTGGGTGCGGAGATATCCAGTTTGGGGCGTGAGAAGCTCTGTCCAGGCGGAATCTTCTGTCCGCGAGCCGTGAAAAAGCTAGCGATGTTGTCGATGGAGTTGCCTGTGGAGGCAGAACGCGCGATTGGGCGAGAGCCGGGTGCGATGCGCGTGGTGGAGAACTTGGTCGCCGTGCTGCGCTGACTAGTACTGCCTGGAGCCGACTGCGCTGTCTGATCTTCATCTTCGTAACTGTAGTGACGTTCGCCGTCGGTGGGGAGATCGTTTGCGCGGCCATAGCGATTACGCTGGGGGTAGGGCGTGGCGTAGGCAGAGGCAGAGAATTGTGGGCGGACGGCGGGGCTGCCCAGGTCTTCGATCAGGCGCGCTGGCACCTCTTCCAGGAAACGTGAAGGAATGCTGGCGTCGGGCATCTCAGAGCCATAGCGGCGACGATAGCGCGCACGCGTCATCACCAGCGTGTCCATGGCACGCGTCATGCCCACGTAGCACAGGCGGCGCTCCTCTTCCAGACCGGTTGGGTCGGTGAGCGTACGCGAGTTGGGAAATAGACCCTCCTCCAAGCCTGCCAGAAATACCAGCGGAAACTCCAGGCCCTTGGCGGCGTGCAGGGTCATCAGTGTGACACGTGCCTCGGAGCTATAGGAGTCGGAGTCGGAGACCAGCGCAGCATGATCCAGAAAGTCCGTCAGCGATTCGCCGCGCTCCTCGGCGTCCTGCGCCGCGTTAGCTAGTTCCTTGAGGTTATCTATGCGGGAGAAGGACTCGGGCGTGGCCTCATCTTCCAGAGCACGCAGGTAGCCGCTACGGTCGTTGAGGAACTTGATGAGTTCGGGAAGGGTAGCCGCGTCGCCGGGCTTTCGAAATCCGGCGTGCTGATCCGCCACTGCAGCCTTACTTTCCGCGGCTTCCACAGGACCCTCCATGGAGCTGGAGTCGAAGCCGAAGTTGAAGCTTGTGTCAGTCACGGTTTCTTCAAGATCATTATGAGGTATCCATTCAATGGAAGAGGCATTGTCTTCAGGAGCAATGTCGGCGGCGAGTTTGCCTGCAAAGTCGGGACCGAGCATGGCGCGGGCATCCTCAATCAGACTACGGAACTTACCGAGTGCTACGAGCGCGCGCGCGGGCAAAAGGGAGTCTTCGGTGGCTCGGGCGATGGCGTCCCAGGAACTAACGCCGGTGGTCAGAGCGATGCGCTCCAGTGTCTCCATGGTGGTCTTGCCGATGCC
>CAIZFH010000145.1 GCA_903932155.1 uncultured Granulicella sp.
CGTACCACTCATCATCCTCGTCAATGCCCTCCAGATCAAATCCCTCGGTGCTGTGATGCACAAGAGAGAGCTTCGCCGCGAACTGTCCGGGGTCGGTCCACCAGCCGAGCTCCGCGACATGGGCCCGGCGGACAAGTTCCTCCAGTGCTGTCCATGCCTTAACGGCTTGGGCAAGGCGCGCACGATTCTGAACGCACCAATCGGTGAACGTCTCCGTTTCGCGCATCCTGACCATGCGCTCCAGTTCCATCGATTCTTCGGCAGTGAAAATGTCTGCAGGCTGACTGACGTATCTCATCTAATCCGAAGTTCCCGCTCTCGATGAGCAGGAAGTGGCTGATCACTCAGGAGATAGGCCCAAAGGCGACGGTTGCCTACTGGGTACACTTACACTCGGCAGGAGACTTTCAATAGGTCGAAGGCACGCTGCTGCACAGGGGTGGGGGCAGTGACCATCTGGCAGGTTTCCTCGCCCATCTGAACGGTGTTCAGGGCTACGGTACGGAGATCTTGTAGGAGAGTCTGAAAGCTGTGCACCGGCAATCCGTCGCCGGTTGTTTTGCTCTGTGCTTTCTCTTCCGCCGAGGGGGAGCGTTGCGCGGGCGCCACAATGGAAGTGCGCAGCGCCTCACCGGCAGCCGGTTGGTCGTCGTCAAACAACATCGGGGCCAGGGCTTGGCGCATGTGCCACTCCACGTAATACGCCAGCATGCAGAGGAACACGTGCGCGCAGACGCGTTCCTCCAGGTGATGGTGGATAGGCCGGATCTTCAGATCCACGCTCTTCAGGCTACGAAACGCCCGCTCGACCTTGGCTAACTCTTTGTATTGACGGACCGCTTGTTCGCTGGATGCCGATGCCGTGGGCACGGTGGTGCGGATGACATAAATCCCGTCCAGTGCGGCTTCCCGTTCGATGCTCGCCTGGTTACGTTCATAGGTGAATCCGTTGCTTCGAATGCGATAGTGAAAATGCTTAGCCATCTTGTAATGTCCCAGCGCCTTGCCGACGGCGACGGCGATCCGCTCTTTGCCGCGCAGGCGTCGATTGTTGCGCTGCGTGGCGGCCTTGGCCTTCTCCAGTTCCTTCTCGGTTGCGGCCAGTAACTCTCCTCGCTTGCGCGCGCGCTCAGCAGCTAACAGGGGATTGCGACAGGCAATCAGACGCTCGCCGGGAAACGCCTGGTGAGCGATCTCGGCCAAGTCCGTCTGGTCGAACAGGGACAGTTGCAGCACGCCATCGGAGGCCAGTTTCTTGATGGCTGGCGCGCGCAACGCCGTGATCCATTCCAGACCGGGCACCGGCTGGAGGTCCTCGCGTATGCGGGCGCTGGTGAGCATGCCGCGATCACCTACCAGCACTAATCGCTGCAGGCCGAAACGCTCCCGCAGCTTGCGTACTTGCGCCGCGACCGTCTTGGGGTCGGCGGTATTACCCGGGAATACCTCCATAGCGACGGGACAACCTTCGGCATTGGTGAGCAAGCCGCAGACGATTTGTGGATTACCGCTACGCTCGTCGCGCGAGTGGCCGAAGCGCGCCAGTGGACAACAGTGGCCCTCAAAGTAAGTGGAGGTGACATCGTAGAGCACCAGACAACCATCGGAGAGGTGACGCTTGGCGAGAGCCAGCTCGATGCGCTCCTGTCGTGGCAGCAACCAATCCATGGCCTCATACAAATCATCTGCCGTAGCTGAGGCCAGATGGAGTGACTCGGCCAGGGAACTGGAAGCGGTCTCCTCATCCAAGCCGCGGGCCGTGGCGAGTTTGGATCGGGGGTCGAGGATGCGGGCGGTGATGAGGGCGCAGATGAGATCGCGCTCGGGGCAGCGAGTGCGGGAGAGAAGATCGTGCAGGCCGAGGTGGCGAAGCGTACCGAGGACAGCGGCGACATGGCCATGGGGCAGAGAGCGGAGGATCTGAAAGGCCTGCTCGCGGGCGATCAGATCCTCGCCCTTCAAGACGCGACGTAGGAGATCGACTTGAGCGGCGGGCCAGGCGGAGAGATTGGCGAGGGTGCGTTTGAAGACCTTGGCTCCGATACGGACGGATTCGCGGAGGAGGATGGCGGGGGGAGAGTTGCGGTTGGGGACGGACTCGACGTACATGGGTCCATGATATACGTTCACATCCTTTAATACAAGATCTTCATGTATTCTTACATGGGTACATATTACACCATGCAAAAATGCCGATCTCCAGAGTCTTCAAGACCTTACACGGAAAATGGAGTCAAATAGAGCGGGAACTTCGGCTTAGGGAGCATTTGCCGCAAGCCTACCGCAACCTACGAGGCCGGATGCGCCAGACGCCGATTCCACGGGAAGTGAATCGAAATCCCCCCGTTGACGTTGTGCACCCGTATCTGCGTACCGCCGCCATTCACCGCGGCCTCCAGCCGGTGCCCCTCCGGAGCCCTCCACGCGTGCC
>CAIZFH010000146.1 GCA_903932155.1 uncultured Granulicella sp.
CACAGAGTTCACAGAGAGCACAGAGGCACCGAGACGAGGGTTCGGAGTTCACGCTTTAGCGTGCGTCACCCGTGATGCCACCACGCCATGAGATTGGCGTATCCGGCGATGCCAAAGCCTATGAGAATGAGCACGGCCGCCAGCCCCAACATCCCCAGCCAAGGTCCATCCGTTGTGCTCGTGGCCTTTGCCTCTCCCACGATCCCCACGACCACGAGCGGGCATCCGGCCATCACGAACACACCGCCCAGGCAGCCCATCGCCTTCCACTTCTTGGCTGTCAGTTGCACCGTCTGCACCCGCGGCGACACCATCGCACTCCGCGGCCGACCCGCCGCCGCCAGCGCCGCCAACGGATCATCCTCATCCGGTCTCCGACCCGCCTCCGGCGCGGTCCCAGGCCGCTGCGCCGCTAGCTTTTCCCCACATTCCCAGCAGACGGTTTCGCCTTCCCATGCGCTTCTGCGTTCCAGCCGTCCGATTGTCCGCCCGCAGTTACCACAAGCACCCATCTCGTCACTCCCACAAGCCTAGTTCTTCCTCTTCCCGCACTTCCGCATCGTAAATTCCGCATGTGCCATCCGCACGATCTCATCCTTCCGCACCGTAATGGGCTTCGGGTACTTTCGGCGATTGATGGCGCGGAAGATCAAGGTCTCCTTACCGATCTGCTCTAGCCGCTTGAACGTGGCCTCGTCCCCCACCTGCACGTAATAGTCCTCGCCCTCCTCCAGCCTGTGACCGTCACCTGCCGCGCCGCCCTCGCGCAGGCACTCAAACTCCACCAGCGCCCCATCGTCATATCCGCCCTCACCCTCCATCGAATCGCCCTGGATGCGGATGCGGAACAAACCCGCCTCAATCTGCCTTGGATCGTGCAATTGCCCCACTTCGGTAACCTCCGTCCATGGCCCAGCCGCCACCGCCAGATCGAACGTCGGGATCCGCGCCACCGGCTGAACGCTCTTGACATCCACGTCCCATTCCCCGCTGTCTTTTTCGTTCTCCAACCCAGCTTTTTTTTTGTAATCTTCCCAGTCCGCCAACTTCTGCGCCGTGCTATTGAGGCTCTGCCGCACCGCTTCGGCAATGGCCGCGTCTTCCGCGAGCGTCCGCACCCGCTCCTCGATCTTCTGAAATTCGGATTCCGACCACAAATGGCGCAAGTCGTCAGGACGCACGCCCAGACGCGACGCCAGACGTATGAAGTTCGCAGGCCGAATCACCGGCAACTCATCAATGGATTTCTTTTTCTCAATGCGTTGCACGAACGCCAGACTCTTCTCTAGGTCCGCCGCCAACCCCGCCTGCGTCAATGATCGCGCCCACCGCAGACGGCTGACGACCTCGCCAAATGGCAGCGTTTTATCCATTTTCACGTTTCTCCTCCGCGTAAATGTGGCCGACCCCCAAAAAAAGTTCAAGTAATCCGTTGACACCGCCCGAAATGACGTTATATTGAGGTAACAAGGAAGCATCAAAGAGGTAATTTACGATGCCACGGCTCCTCCCAGTGAAAATCGGCGACGCCATTTTTCGGACGCGTGGAACGGTCGGGCTCACCCAAACCGACCTAGCGGCCGCCTCCGGACTGTCCCTGAAGACCGTGCAGAACGCTGAGAGGAACTGCGGATCGTCTCCCCGAGCAGCTCGCAAAATAGCCGACGCCCTGCACACCACGCTCGACGGATTAGTTGCGCTCCAATCCCAGATCGAACAAGCCGGAGACCCGGCCGCCATCAAGCCCGCCGCCTGAACCTTTGTCCATACCAAGGACTCTCACCATGCCCGAAACCATGCCTCCCTTCGCCGTCGCCACCGCCCTGGATCGCCAGGAAAAACGCCACACCCGCCGCAACATGCTGCGGATCTTGCTCGAAGCCTACGCTACTCCCGGTCACTTCCTGACCGGCGGCATCATCGCCGCCGTCGTCCGCGACCTGGTCGGCAATGATCGCCACGTCGCCTCCGAACTCGTCTTCCTGCAGGAACTTGGCTTATCTCCGCCGGCTATCGCCTCACCGCCCTGGGCCATGCCCTGGCCATCGGAGAGATCGATCTGCCGCAGATCCTGCAACAAGCTGCTACGCCGTCGCAAGGCCAGTCTGCTGGCCCGGCGGCTTCACCCGATTCCCTGCCGTCACGAGGCAACCAGGCAGGGACCTAAAGGGTCTGGGCAGTGCGTTTTAACCACCTGCCCAGCCCCGCCTAAAACCATCGGGCTCTTGCCCGCAGTCATAGAAGTGGTGCCGACGCCCTCGTCGGCTCGTCCGTGGAAGAAAGAAGGAACAATCATGGCCAAACGTGCATCCAAAGTTTCACCGCCCGACTTGGCCCTCACCGAACTCACCGTCACGCTCCGCGGCACCGCCTCCGATATCGACATCTTCATCGCCGCCGGGGCCGTCG
>CAIZFH010000147.1 GCA_903932155.1 uncultured Granulicella sp.
CAGCACGCGCACAGTGAAGGGCCGCGAGCCGGTGAAGGAGTACTCCGCGCGCGACCTGATGCACAAGATTGCCGATGCCACGTGGAAGTGCGGCGACCCGGGAATGCAGTACGACAGCACCATCAACAAATGGCACACCAGCAAGAACACGGCTCGTATCAATGCCTCCAACCCATGCAGCGAGTACATGTTTCTGGACGACTCGGCCTGTAACCTGGCGAGCTTCAACCTGCTGAAGTTCCTCACTCCCGGCGGGCAGTACGACATCGCGGCCTACCGCTATGCTATTTCCATCGTGACCACGGCGATGGAGATCATCGTGGACGCGGCGGGTTATCCCACCGAGATGATCGCGCGCAACTCGCACGACTACCGTCCGCTTGGTCTGGGCTATGCCAATCTGGGTGCTCTGCTGATGGCCTTCGGCCTGCCGTATGACTCCGATGCGGGCCGCGATTTTGCGGCAACGCTGACCTCCATTCTGTGCGGCGATGCTTACTGGCAGTCCGCGCGCATTGCCGAATCCTGCGTGCCGCTGGGCGCTGCTACTCCCCTGACCCAACAGAGCGAGATCACGGGTGGCGCGTGCCCCGGCTTCTATGTCAATCGCGAGCCGTTCCTGGACGTGATCCGCATGCACCGCGCCGAGGTTAACAACATCGGCAAGCCCACCATCACCAGCCCGCGCACCAGCGCCGAGCCCTTCCATGTCCCGCAGTTGGAGCAGTTGATTGCTGCCAGCCGCCACGCCTGGGATGGAGCCCTCGCGCACGGTGAACGGCACGGCTTCCGCAACTCGCAAGTGACGGTGCTGGCTCCGACCGGAACCATTGGCTTCATGATGGACTGTGACACTACCGGCGTGGAGCCCGAGCTTGCCCTGGTGAAGTTCAAGAAGTTGGTGGGCGGCGGCATGATCAAGATCGTCAACTCCACCGTCCCTTCGGCGCTGATCAAGCTGGGCTACAACGAGGCCCAGGTGAACGCCATCGTCAGCTATATCGACGCTACGGGGACCATCGAGGGCGCGCCCGGCATCAAGCCGGAGCATCTCGCGGTCTTCGATTGCAGCTTCAAGCCGGCCAAGGGAACGCGCAGCATCCACTACATGGGCCACATCAAGATGATGGCGGCGACCCAGCCATTTCTGTCGGGAGCGATCTCCAAGACCGTCAACCTGCCACAGGACTGCTCGGTGGAAGATATCGCCGAGGCTTACATGGAGTCCTGGCGTCAGGGCATCAAGGCAGTCGCCATCTACCGCGATAACTCCAAGGGGACGCAGCCGCTTAACGTGGTTGCGCAGACGGATGACAAGAAGGGGACCCGCGCCGTCTCCGCCACAGCCTCCACCACCGCTGACGCCGCGGAAGCCGAACGAAGCCTTGCCGCCGCCGCCGAACGAAACGCTGCACTGGAAGCAGCCAACGCCACGCTCACTCGCCAGATGAACCAGTTCCTGGCCGCCAGCACGCAGAACGTGGACGCAGCGGACGCACAAGCCCCGCCGCGTGCCAGCCGGCATCGCCTGCCCGGCGAACGCGCCTCGGTAACGCACAAGTTCTCCATCGCCGGACACGAGGGCTATATCACGGTCGGCCTCTATCCCAACGGCTATCCCGGCGAAATCTTCATCCGCATGGCCAAGGAGGGCTCCACCGTCTCCGGTCTGATGGACAGCTTTGCCACGGCTATCAGCATCTCGCTGCAGCATGGCGTGCCGCTGCGCGTGTTGTGCGAGAAGTTTGCGCACACGCGTTTCGAGCCCTCGGGTTGGACCGGCAATCCAGAGATTGGCTTCGCCAAGTCCATTATGGATTACATCTTCCGCTGGATTCAGATGCGTTTCCTCTCCGGGACACAACTGGACCTGTTCGCCGGTCTCGCTCCTGCGGCCAGCGTTCCTGTCGAGGGAATGGTGACGGCCCCCGGTAACACGGTCAACATGGCCACATCCAGCGAGGACACTGCCAATCTGAATGAGGCCCGTAGTCCGCAGCAGACCACGCCGCACACTCCGATGGATACACTCTCCGCAGCAGTCGATGCCAGCCCACAGGCCATCCTGCAGCGCGAGGCACGGACCTACAAGGCCATCTCCGACGAAGATATCTTCGACAACGGGGCGGGAAGCCACTATGCGGACCGCACACCTCCCCAGCACGGCATCGCTCCCGATCTCTCCAGCCGCGCCGAGAACGCAGTCCATACAAAGGACTCCATGGCCGACCGCGGCATCTATCACGCCTCCGACGCCATGAAGAGTATGTACGACATGGGCGACGCACCCAGTTGCGCCACCTGCGGGGCCATCATGACCCGCTCCGGCTCCTGCTACCGCTGCATGAGCTGCGGCAGTACCTCTGGCTGCAGCTAGAACGAACCAGCCTTCGAGAGTAAAATAACAGCATCGTAACGTAAGAGCCGGGTGTCCTATAAATGCCGCCTCATCGCATGAGCCGTCAGACCCATCGATTTGCTGAAAGGAACATGATGAACGAAGTATTGGAAGCGCCGGGACAGAAGATACACGCCCGTTCGGTAGAGCCGGAGATATACCAGTCAGGAGATTGTTGGCGCTTTCGCTGGGCAGGCGAGGACCACGGCTCCTTCGACTCAGAACAGGGCGCAAAGTCCGCCGCGCTGCGCTTCAAAAAGCATGACACCCTGCAACGTGCCACTGCGTCGCTGGAACGGCATTAATTCCTTCGCAGACTGCCAAATTCTCTACAGACATCGAAATGTGTTTCGCGCAAAACGTAGAGACCCAGCCAAATGCTGAGCCTCTACTATTTGCGCTGAACCTGTCTCGTGATCGAAACCCAGACTACTTCTTGCCGCGCTTGGCGTTGGAGACTTTACCGCGTCCATCGCGCTCTTCGTTGCCCCTGAAGGCGGGCGGTTTGGCCCGAGAATCAGCTTTATCGCCATTATTCGGCGTGGCTCCCCGGTATCCGTGCTGCGGGTAGTAACGGTTGTTCACGGTGCCATGGAACTCGCTCGCACCATGGAACCACCGCCGCCGAACTTTACCCATACTCGACCGCATTCCGCCCCAGCAAAGGCTGACCTCAGCGGCTAAAGCCGCAACGATATACACACTCTTGCGGCACGGCTGAAGCCGTGCCCTTAAGCAAGACTCCAATCTAAAGACACTTAGATGGAACTGAACTTTTTGGCAGACTTGCATGTAGGAGTGCAGCGCAACCCGCGCCTTCACACCGCGACGGTAAACGAATCTTCACTGCGCGTGACGGCGCGGTACATGGTGTCGCGCTCGAACGGCACCCGTCCGGCATCCGTAATCAACCGCACCAGGTCCGCTCGCCGCATGCCCTGTGGAGTCGTCGCGCCCGCGTCGTGGTAGATCTTCTCCTCGATCACCGTGCCATCGATGTCGTCCGCGCCGAAGCGCAGCGATATCTGCGCCATCTGCGGCGACACCATCTGCCAGTAGCTCTTGATGTGCGCAAAGTTGTCCAGCAGCAGGCGCCCGACGGCAATCTGCTTGAGGTCCATCATCCCGGTGGTCTTGGGGATGTGCGCCAGCGCGGTGTTGTCGGGATGGAAGGCCAGCGGGATGAAGGTCTGGAAGCCGCCCGTCTCGTCCTGCAACTCGCGCAGGCGCAGCATGTGGTCCACGCGGTCCTCGTCGTTCTCCACATGCCCGTATAGCATCGTCGCATTCGACCGCAAGCCGATGCGGTGCGCTGTGCGTGCCGTTTCCAGCCATTCCCCGCCGTCGATCTTGTGATCGCAGATGATGTGGCGCACGCGGTCCGCAAATATTTCGGCCCCGCCGCCGGGCAACGAATCCACGCCCGCCGCCTTCAGCCGCAACAGTGTCTGCTCGATCGACATCTTGCACAGCTTGGCGAAGAACGCCACCTCCACCATGGTAAACGCCTTGATATGCACCTTGGGGAAGCGCACCTTCAATCCGCGAATCAGGTCTTCAAAATATTCGAAGGGTAGATCGGGATGCAGCCCGCCGACAATGTGGAACTCAGTGACCGCTTCGCTGAGACCGGAGCCCGCCGTCTGCCATGCCTCCTCCAGCGCCATGGTGTAGGTTCCGGCAGTGCCCTTCTTGCGCCCGAACGCGCACAGCCGGCAACTTGCCACGCAGACGTTGGTGGGGTTGATGTGGCGGTTTACGTTGAAGTAGGCAATGTCGCCATGCATACGTTCGCGCACTACGTTAGCCATCCAGCCGACGGCCAGTATATCGCCCGTGCGATAGAGTGCGACGCCGTCGTCGAAGCTGAGACGCTCGCTTGCCTCGACCTTGGCCGCGATGGTGCCTAGCCGTGGGTCACTGGTCT
Organism: uncultured Granulicella sp.; assembly: GCA_903932155.1. GTDB lineage: Bacteria > Acidobacteriota > Terriglobia > Terriglobales > Acidobacteriaceae > Edaphobacter. The sequence goes on from CAIZFH010000147.1 coordinate 4,326, forward strand.
CAAAACCGTGCCGCAATTCCGAGTTGGGTGCGAGAAAACTCATGCTGACACCATTCTAATAGGTCACGCCGCGAGGTTGCGTAGAGCTTCGAATCAGTACACGCTGGAGTGGCTTCAAGTCTATCCTCCAGCGTTACCACCCCCCCACCCTATTTTCGTAAAATACACAAATCAAAGGGAAAAGTATATGTACCGGTGGTATACGGTATACCCCCCGGTGGTATACGGAATATATCTATCCCATCTATACTTCACGCCCTCTTTCTCGATTGATCCCTATTTAAATAGTACGCGTTGGAGCATAACTACTATGCCAACTATTTTTCGGAAGGAAGTGGTTTGAATCGTTGGAGTTGAGGGGATTTTGGAGGGTCGAGCCCCTTGACATGCGGATTTGCTGAGGCTTTTGGGCAAATAATTTAACTGGACGATTTAGACAACGGACACACACCATGGTCTCCCACGCTCCACCCCAGCGAACATAGACCGTTCGCCGGGGGCCCCGACCTTTCGCAAAGAACGCGAAGGATAGGGCACCCGCATTTCAGGAACCAGTAAAGTGACAATCCCTGTACATTTCCGCTTCACCCATCTACAACAATTACATGCCTTTGTCTTGGAATGAGATCCGCGACCGCGCCGTGGCCTTTTCGCGCGAATGGAAGTACGAAACCTCCGAAGACGCTGAAGCTAAAACGTTTTGGGACGAATTCTTCCACGTCTTCGGCATCACCCGCCGACGCGTCGCCTCCTTTGAAAAGCCCGCCATCAAATCCGACGGCAAGGGCGGCTTCATCGACCTCCTCTGGAAGGGCGTCCTCCTCGTCGAGCACAAATCGCGCGGACGCGATCTAGACCGCGCCTTCCATCAGGCCACAGACTACTTCCACGGCCTCAAGGAGCGCGACCTCCCGCGCTACGTCGTCGTCTCCGACTTCGCCCGCATCCGCCTCTACGACCTCGACTCCAACGAAGACCCCATCGAGTTCCCGCTCAAAGAGCTTCACAAGAACATCCGGCTCTTCGGATTCATCGCTGGCTACCAGACCAAATCCTATCCACCGCAAGATCAGGCCAACATCGAGGCCGCTGAAAAGCTCGGCAAACTCCACGACCTTCTCAAGGACGCCGGGTACGAAGGCCATCCCCTTGAACTCTTCCTCGTCCGCATCCTCTTCTGCCTCTTCGCCGAAGACAATGCCATCTTCGAGCGCCAGCAGTTCCGCGAGTGGATCGAGCAGCGCACGGCGGAAGACGGCTCCGACCTCGGCCCGCTCCTCGCGCAACTCTTTCAGGTGCTCAACACCCCGGAAGACCACCGCCAGCACAACCTCGACGAGCACCTCGCCGACTTCCGCTACATCAACGGCAAACTCTTCGAGGAGTTCATCCCGCTCGCATCGCTCGACCGCCGAATGCGTGAGGTAATTCTCGAATGCAGTGGCCTCGATTGGTCGCGCATCTCGCCCGCCATCTTCGGCGCTCTATTCCAATCGATCATGGACAAGAACGCCCGTCGAAACCTTGGCGCGCACTACACCAGCGAGACCAACATCCTCAAGGCGCTGCAACCCCTCTTCCTCGATTCGCTCCACGCCGAGTTCGAGCGTGTACGCCGCGACTCCAAACGCCTCGGCGACTTCCACGCAAAGCTCCGAACCATACGCGTCCTCGACCCCGCCTGCGGCTGTGGCAACTTTCTCGTCATCGCCTACCGCGAGCTGCGCCTGCTCGAACTCGATGTCCTGCGCGAAATCTTCAAACACACGCTGGAAGGTCAGCTCACCGTCAGCACCATCGTCTTCGTCGATGTCGATCAGTTTTACGGTATCGAGATCGAAGAGTTCCCGGCACAGATCGCACAGGTCGCATTATGGATGACCGACCACCAGATGAATCAGCTCGTCTCCGCCGAGTTCGGCCAGTACTTCGCCCGCCTCCCGCTCAAAAAAGCACCCAGCATCGTCCACGGCAATGCCCTTCAACTCGATTGGAAAGAGATCGTCGCCCCCAAGGACCTCAGCTACATCGTCGGCAATCCGCCGTTCGTCGGCAAAAAAGAGCAGAGTGCTCGTCAGAAGGCAGAAGTCCTCTCCATCTTCAGCGACGTCAAGAGTGCGGGAATCCTCGACTATGTCTGCTGCTGGTACAGGGTCGCCGCCAACTACATGAGCGCAAATAAATCCATCCGTGCTGCCTTCGTCTCCACCAACTCCATCACGCAAGGCGAACAGGTAGGCGTCCTCTGGTCGGGTCTCTTGCAACGCGGTGTCTCCATTAACTTCGCACACCGTACCTTCCAATGGACCAATGAAGCCAAAGGCAAAGCCGCAGTCCATTGCGTCATCGTTGGATTCGGCTTACAAGGGAATGCTACAAAGATCATCTTTGAATATGCAACGATCAAAGCGGAACCACATGCACTCATTGCCTCACATATCAATCCATACCTGGTAGACGCTATGGATACCTTCATAAGCCGCCGCACAAGCCCTGTCTGTGCTGACGCTCCAGAGATGAACTACGGCAGTATGCCGATCGACGATGGCTGGCTCATCTTGAGCGAAGCTGAGAGAAACGAATTGATCCGCAAAGAACCGCTTAGTAGACCGTACATACGTCGCTATCTGGGCGGCGAGGAGTTTCTGAACAATATTTCCCGATATTGCCTGTGGCTGGTAGGAATCGACCCCGTCAAACTCCGCGCTATGCCAAATGTCGCTGAACGCATATCGGGCAACAGAAAGTACAGATTGACAAGCAATCGAGAAACCACACGCAACTTAGCGAAAATACCCGCCCTCTTCGGTGAGAATCGGCAGGCTGAGTCGGCATATCTGTTCATCCCCAAAGTTTCTTCTGAAACACGCGCATATCTTCCAATTGGATTTTGCAAGCCCAGTATCATTGCCAGCGGTACAGCGCTCGTCGTCAAAAATGCCAAGCTATACCACTTTGGTGTCCTGTCCTCTGTCATGCACGGTGGTTGGATGCGAACCGTCTGCGGACGCATGAAATCGGATTACCAGTACTCTGCGGGAATCGTCTACAACAACTTCCCCTGGCCTGAACCCACCCCAAAACAGCGTACCGCCATCGAATCCGCAGCCCAGGCCGTCCTCGACGAGCGCGCCCGTCACCCCGGCGCCACACTCGCCGACCTCTACGACCCGCTCTCCATGCCGCCTGGTCTGGTCAAAGCTCACCACGCCCTTGATCGCGCCGTTGACGCCGCCTACGGCAAAACCAACTTCGCAACCGAAGCCGAGCGTGTCGCCTTCCTCTTCACCCTCTACGAAAAACTCACCTCCCTCTTCCCCACCGAGAAGAAGCAGACCCGCAAGCGTCGAGTGACCCCAATGCTCGCCTCAGAGACCTGAGTCTCCGCCACGCCGGTTGCAAACCTCACCCTGACCCTCTTCTAGCACTATCATTTTTTGTGGAGGAATAACTCTACACTTCTTCACTGCTTGGCAAGCTGATCCGAATCGACCATGCGCGGTTGCACCACGATGCCGTCGAACAAGGTGGCCGCCACGAGGTAATCGCCCATGGAACGCATGAAGCGAAGGTTCCAACCCGTGTCCCACCAACTTACCTTCATGGAGGGAAGCGCCACTGCGAAGGCCATCGTCTCAGGCCCTTCCGTGGTCACCAGAACGCGATTGGCCGCCGCATCGTAGAAGATGTTGTTGACATTGCGCGCAAAGAGCCCCTTCAGGGTCTGCCAGCTCACACCGCGGTTCGTCGAATAGTAGACGCTATCGCGATCGCCGATCCACAGAGTCCCATCACCATCGATGGCCAACGCCGAGAGCTGCCGCCCCCCGGTCGGGAGAGTCAATTCGTGCCACGTTTTACCGGCGTCCACCGATAACTGCAGCGCATGCAGGCTGGCCGCCGCCACGATCGAATTCGATGTGGCCACGAATCTCCATTCATCCACGGGAATTGAGGCAACGAGAGTCCACGTCGTACCCCTGGTAAGGCTGCACAGTACGCCCTTCGAGGTTGCTGCAAACATGGTGTCACCAGTAACCACAAATCCAAATACGCTTGCATCAAAGCTCTTGCCGGCAACCGCAGTGTGTGCCTGCGCCTGAGTTTGCTTCTTAATAGCCTGCCGCTGGCGGGCCGTCTTACCCACCGCAGGCGCTGTCTTGAGGTTGCTGGGCACAGCGATCTTCGTGTCGTCCCCTACCCTCTGCCACACGGCGCCCACCAGCTGGTATATTCCATGCTCCGTACCCGCCAGCATGGAACCGTCGGGTGCCTGGCCAAGGCTGAATACATCATGTCCTTCCAACCCGCCGCTCAACTGCAACCAGCCCTCGATTCCGCCGGTATGACTGACAAAGACGCCGCCCGATTCTTTATCGTTCACTACGCCGACATAGATGGTCGCCGGGTGCTGCGTATCCGCGCTATAGGCCGTAATCTGGCGCGCGGAAAAGCCGCTGTTCGACGGTAGAAAGCTGGTGCCCCCATCGTCGCTGATCAGCACGCCTTGGCGATCCGTGGCCAACAGTACGTTGCGGGAGTCCGTAGGATCCACATACACGTCGTTCACAATCACGTCGGAGCCGGTGGTCTCGGTCCACAGCTTGCCTGCATCGTCGGTACGATACAGCCCCTCCGTCGTCCCAGCATAGACCGTGTCCAGGTGACCAGGGTCCTGCATCAGCACACGCGTCCTGCGCGCCGTCGACGGAATACCCTGCGACTTATTAATACCTACCCCACCCGTAAACTTCGCGCCCCCGTCAACGCTCTTGTAGATTCCCGAGCAGGCGCTCAGATATACCACGTTCGTCTGTTTGGGATCTATCAGAATGGAGAAAACGTCCGAGTCCTCGATGATCCCATCCTTGATACTGGTCCAGGTGGTGCCTCCATCCGTGGTCTTCCACGGCAGATGCCAAGTGCCAGCGTAGATAATGCCGGGGTCCACGGGATCGACCGCAAGCGACTCTACCTCGTGTATCTCCTTGTTGTCCTGGGGGCTGATCCTCTGCCAGTGAGCGCCGCTGTCCTGCGAGCGGAAGACACCCTCCAGCGTTCCCGCCACCATGATCTTTGGATCGGATGGCGCAATCGCTAGTGCGCGCACCGATTGCCTTCGCATATCAAGCTGGCTGATCCACGTCCCCCCGCCGTCATGACTGATATAGATTCCACCGTCGGGATGTTGGAGGTCTGCCACCACCCATGCTCCCGCAACAACGTGTTTCGGGTCAGACGGATCCACCAGGATATGGTCCAGCACCAGATCGTCGCGCTTGCCAACCAGCGCCAGTCGTGTCCACTTCCGGCCACCGTCCTGCGATTGATAGATCCATCCGTTCGCCGTCCCCAGATAAAGGTGCAGGTGGTTCGTGGGATCGACCGCAAAGGTACGTGCATCTCCGCCGTCCGGACCCTCCGGAAACCAGCTGACAGCATGAATCCGGGAACAGAACAGCCCCAGAATCAGAATCATCCAAAATGTGTGAATCTGGCGGTGTCTACTGTTCAACGCGATCGTCCCATCCCATCACTATCCTCTATAGGATACATATTCCCGGATTGAAGTTTCCTGCCCTACCCAACACAAAGGCTGACTGGGAACCAACCCAGTCAGCCTGATGTGCTTCTACAAATTCCTCTTACATGTGGCCAAAGTGGACCACGATACCGGTGCTCAATTCAATCGCGTTCAGGTCCGTGGTTCCACCCAGCGCAACTGGAGCAGATGTAGGCAGTCCGGCGTAGGGGCCGAAGTTGACGTGGCTGTAACGATAGTCAACCTCGAACAGGCGCAGGCTTAAGTGGTTGCAGAACGGCATAGCTATATCCATGCCGCCTCCGGCCGTCAGTCCAAATCCCCATTTGGCGGGTTCGTACTCCGCAGTTGCCGGGGGGTATTTGCTGTTCGGTCCCGTCAACTGCTCGGCGCCAAACAACCCATGCACAAAGAACGTTATGTTGTTTACGGGGGACAGGCGGTAGATCGGACCCCCGGAGATGCCCACTGCACCATCGCTCGGAGAGGCGTGGTTGACCACGTTATTGGTGTACACACCCTCGAAGCCCAGATGCTGATTTAAACTATGCTTATTGAAGTAGTAGGCGTAGCTGCCGATCGCGCCCTGACTGATGGAGGTGTATGGAATCCCCGCTGGTTGGAGCGTCCCGTGTGCGCTAAAGTATGTAGAACCCAGAAATATATCCGCGCGAGACGGGTTTGAACCCGATACGGAAGCGGTTGCAGGTTTCTGCGCACTCAGGCTTACTGCAACGAGGCTGACTGCACATGCAGCCATCACATACCGGCCAAGACTGCGAAACGGATGATATACCATTCTACTTCCTCCACTGAGATCACTTGCTAGAGCGAACTGAGTTCGTTCGTTTAATGTTGCTGTAACAGGGTCAACTAAAGTTACCCCGTAGTTGCCCACCATGTCTAGAGAAATTTGCAGCCTAATTCTTGGATTAGAACGGTTTACCGCATGCACTTTGAATACATCGTCCTGTAACGAACTTGCCTGCCCTGCCAGCACAATGGCTGACTGGAACCAACCCAGTCAGCCATTGTGCTTCTATTACTTGCGGTGATCCGTGACTACTTTGTAGCGGTCGCCTGCTTCGCCTTCGCCTTCTTGGCCATCTTTACCGGCGCTATCCGAGGCACAGCCTTCACTGCGCTCTCGTCCACCGCGGGATCGCTAGCCACGGGGTTGGCTGCACCGGTTGGAATCAGGCTCGTGGTGACCGTCTTGCCGTTATCGGTTCCGCTATAGACCATGATGCGCGATGCATCAATGCCCTTGTCGGTTACCAGGTAGTCCTTGGTGTTGACGGCACGCTGTGCTGCGTCGCTCGGTGTCACCACTGGATGCTTCTTCTTGGCTTGCTTGGCCGCTTCCTTGGCCTCAGCCGCTATCTCTGTGGTGTCCTCGTTGCCCACAAGAGCCAGCTTGGCGTCGGAGGTGCGTTGCAGGCTGAGGGCGACATCGTCCAGGCAGGCCTTAGCTTCGTTGTCCACGCGCGTCGGGCGCTTGGCATCGCGCTCAAAGCTAACCGGGCAGAGGCTGGAGGCCAGCGGGGCCGGTGGTGGTGGCGGCGGCGGCGGTGCAATCACATTGACGCTTGTGCTCGCCGATACTTGATGTCCCTTGTCGTCTGAGAACCGCAGCAACAC
>CAIZFH010000148.1 GCA_903932155.1 uncultured Granulicella sp.
ACCCAGGCCAGCAGCACGAGCTTCTTCATCGTGCCCCTCCGGTTTCGCGTTGCCGTCGATGCCGCGTGGGCGTGGGCCGGTATCATTGCTGGACTTCCGCGCTGCCCTTCCGCCGCGGCCGCGCTCTGGCCGCTGCCGCCGAGGTCAGAATTAGGATTGTAGCAAACGAAGAAATGCCCGCCGCCGGCCGCATCCCTCGCGCGACGCCGTGGCCCCCAATCCGAGCCGCGACCGTGAGGGAGTGCCCATGGGCCTGCGGCCCACCAAAGGTGATGAAAATCGGGACCCGTCGCGCTAGCATGTCGGATAGCGAGGAATGGGAGAGGTCGTAACCGCTCTGGAGCTTTCGAAGCCGTAAGGGAGTTTGATCCGGAACGTGTGTCGTTGAACCAATCTTTGTGACGTCTCCCTTCCGTCGAGGAAGGGCGATGAGCACGTAACGGTGCGTATAATTTCCGTCGCGCGTTCTGCCACTTCCTCGCGGAAAGGACAGCAATGCCATACAGAATAGCAGCGATTGATATCCACAAGAAGGTGCTGATGGTGGTGATTGCCACTGTCGCAGACCAGGTGAATGATCCAGCCGGCGAAGCCATCGAGTTTGAGTGCCGTCGATTCGGAACCGGCGCCAGCGAGCGGAAGCATCTGGCGAGTTGGCTGCTGGAACACGGCGTGATGGAAGTAGTGATGGAGTCGACGGCGCAGTACTGGAAGCCGGTGTGGATGGATCTGGAGCCGCATATTGCGAAGCTGCATCTGGCGCAGGCCCATTCGAACCGAGCGCCCAAGGGACGCAAGAACGACTTCAAAGACGCCAAGCGGTTGGCGCGGCGCTTGCTCGCCGACGAGTTGATCTTGAGTTTCGTGCCGGACCCCGAGCAACGCATCTGGCGGACGATGACACGCGGCAAGCACCAACTGGTGCGAGAGCGTGTCCGGCTGCAGAGCCAGATGGAAGCTCTATTGGAAGAGATGCGGATCAAGTTGTCCAGCGTAATCAGCGATCTACTGGGAGTCAGTGGACGGCGGATTCTGACGGCTCTCAGCAAAGGAGAAACCGACCCGGTCAAGTTGGCAGCATTGGGAGACGAGCGGCTGAAGTGCAGCAAGCAGGCACTAGCCGATGCGCTCACCGGCTCGCCGGAGCCGACCCACCTGGAACTGCTGAAGCTGTATCTGGAGCGCCTAGCCTTGTTGGACCAGCAGATTAGCAGACTCGACCAGATGATCGCTACGGCGCTGAAGCCACACGAGGATGCCGTGATCCGGGTGGCACAGATCCCCGGATTTGGTGCCGACTCGTCAGCGCAGATCATTGCCGAAATGGGCGCGGATGCGGCGGTGTTCGACTCGGCGGGCGAATTCAGTTCCTGGGCCGGGACGTGTCCGGGCAGCGAAGAGAGTGCCGAACAGAACCATAGTTCGCGATCCCCCAAGGGGAATCGCTTCGTGCGGCGGATCCTCACACAGGCGGCACAAGCGGCAGTCAAGAAAAAGGGCTGCCATTTCCAAAACGTCTTCCACAGATTAATACCCAGGCTCGGATACAACGGGGCTGTATGGGCTGTTGCCCACCGACTCGGACGGGTAGTTTGGATAATTCTTCATGAAGGGGTGAGCTATATCGAACAAGGCGCCGAAAGCAACCCGAAAGCCAAAAAGCGACGAGCTCAGAAACTGGCTAGAGCCTTACGAAATCTGGGATATCAGGTCACGCTCACCCCCATCAACCCAGAACCCGCCGTCGAAGCTGGGAGGTGATTTTCAACGGAGCGGTTGGCATCCCGGATCCGTATAAGCACCCCGCCGCTAGGGCGCTTGTACTTCAGGTATCATGTTGGCCATGGTCAAGCTTGTTGTAATACTTCTCAGCGTAGTTTTTCTGGCTTCGGCGGCGGATCTGCCTTCGAAGAAGTACCTGAACCTTGCGGCACTCAAGACGATGGTCGCCGCGGCGGAGAGCGAGGCGGCGAAACGCAACGTGCAGGTGACAATC
>CAIZFH010000149.1 GCA_903932155.1 uncultured Granulicella sp.
ACAGGGCAGCGCTCTAACCAACTGAGCTACGTCCCCAGGTTGTCTTGCAACAACTTGAGCAAATGTCACATAGAACACGTGGTTTCGCGGACCTCGCGACTCACGCTGCGTTCTACCTTGTCGCAGCTCTGGAACACGCATGGGTAATATTGGAAGACGCCCTGTGCAGACCATGATTGCCAACTCTACGACAAGGAAGAGTCTATCAGATGTGGCGGGGTCTTGCCGTGGCCTCGTCCGCGAATTTGCAGCGTTCGAATCGGTGGTGCCGAAGGAGTATCATTACCGAGAATTAAACCGTGGTGAACTTGACCCGCTGTGGCGCACTTGGTAAGTTGAAATGGATTAATATGAGTCGGGAACTCGTTGCCGTGTTAGTACGAGTGGTCGGAATGCGTGTTCACTTGGTGGGGGGTAGTTCTTGCCGGTTGTGATTCAAGGGCCGAGTAGCATATACGGCAGTGTCCATTCACCGGAAACATGGCATGAACTGGTACACTGGCCGCAACAACTTTGCTGCCGTATCAGCAACACACTCCACCTGGGATGGGCTATCCGTGGCGGAATAGCACTCAATTAAGGACTAACAGACCACAGTTTCTTGGGGATGAAGTTTTATGCAAACGATCACAAATCGAGTGATATTTTTGCGCCACTATTGAGAGGTGTCCAATGTTGAAAGCCGCTCTCTTGCTTTTATTAATGTCTTTCGCAGTTTGCAACAGCGCCATGGCCGATACTCTAACCTTATCTGGCACCCTAGTTAATGATGGATCGTTTGCCGGTACGGTGAGCTTCAACCCGACTACAGGCGTATTCACAGGTGCAGATTTCGATGCGGTGGAAGGCTCGACTGCCAATTTATTTGACTCTTCGCCGACTAGCCAATACAGCCCCGAAGCTGGAGTGTACGTTGGGGAGTTCATCGATAGATTGGGCGACATTTTCTATCTGGATTTTCCAGGTACGAATCTGATTGGTTATGTTGGCGGGTCGGTTTGTTCGCAGCTACATCTGTGTCAAGGCACTGAGGGGCCTATTACCGGAGAACTAACAATTGATCCCAGCAATTCTTATGCGATTCAAGACGGATTGGCGATGCTGACTTTGGGGGATGCTCCGGAGCCGCCCAGTCTACTACTTGCGGCAACCGGGATGTTGGGGATATTGGCTGGAGTTTGGCGCAAGCGCAGAACTAGTAGACTTGACCCGGCCGCATGTACTTGCTATCTTTAAGAGGTTCCGCCTGAATCAGGAACTCGTTGCTGTGCAGACTGCATGGCGGCGGCTGGTGCGTAACAGGTGGCAGGATGATTTTGCCGTTTGCGATACACTGGCACAAGCAGCATCCGCAGGATCCATGCACGGAAACAGGCATGAATCTGTCAATGCGGCGTAACATCCTCGCAATCGTACCTGCGACACCCTCCACCTTGGATGGGCTATGCGGGGCGGAACAGCGAAACGGAGTCAACTCCATCTTCCGGTAAGGGCCGCTAGCAAAGGGCGGGAAGCACTGGACGCTAGGCCACCGTCGACTGTTGTTCGTCTGATTTGAGTGTTCCAGACGGGACGCAAGGGAAGATCATCGCGCGAGGCACTTCAGTGTCCTCACCTTTTGGTGCGTATGCAATACGCAGCGAACAATGCACGCGAAAGAGTCTGCTTGCTCTCGGTGTGAGAGTGGATTTGCAGTAGAAGCGGCTAATGCCGCAGGTTGTAGAGCAGAAGTTTAAGGAGTTCGAGTGCCTACGTTTCATCAGCTTGTCAAGCAGGGCCGCACGCCCACCCGATATAAGACCGCCAGCCCCGCGCTGCAAGGTTCGCCGCAGCGTCGCGGAGTATGCACCCGCGTCTACACCCAGACGCCCAAGAAGCCGAACTCGGCGTTGCGCAAGGTAGCGCGCGTTCGCTTGACCAACGGGATCGAGGTTACGACCTACATCCCTGGGATTGGCCACAATCTACAGGAGCACTCGATCGTACTGATTCGCGGCGGACGTGTGAAAGACCTACCGGGCGTCCGCTACCACGTGGTTCGCGGATCGCTGGACGCAGTCGGCGTGGCTAACCGCAAGCAGAGCCGGTCGAAGTATGGGGCGAAGCGTCCCAAGGCGGCAGCGGGCAAGTAAGGCAGCGTGTTAGTGAGTCAGCAATTTAGCGAGTCAGCACAGGCTCAGCGCGTGAGATGTCCCCGGGCTGAGGGAAGAAGAGAAGAGAGAGAAGATGCCGAGAAAAGGTTATATCGCGAAGCGTGACGTTTCCCCCGATCCAGTCTATGGCTCGACCCTGGTAACGAAGTTTGTCAACTCCATGATGTGGGGCGGCAAGAAGTCGACCGCACAGGGAATCTTTTACACCGCCATGACGAATTTGGAGCAGAAGGGCGGCGACGAGGCCCTGAAGCTGTTCAAGAAAGCAATCGAGAACTGCAAGCCGCTGTTGGAAGTCAAGAGCCGACGCGTCGGGGGCGCGAACTATCAGGTTCCGATCGAGGTGCTGCCAGAGCGGCGCACGTCGCTCGCCATCCGCTGGATTGTTACCTATGGCCGGGCGCGTGGCGAGAAGGGCATGGTTGAGAAGTTGACCGCCGAACTGCTGGATGCCGCGAATGGACGCGGCGCGGCGATGAAGAAGAAAGAAGATGTACACCGCATGGCCGAGGCCAATAAGGCATTCGCCCACTACCGCTGGTAAGACAGGGAACCGGGCCTAATAAACCCGACCTGCTGCAAACGAGTTTGAACTACCGCAAGGTAAGCCTTGCAGATGAGAGATTGATACTGTGGCACGCACTGTACCTCTGAATCGTTGCCGGAACATCGGGATCATGGCACACATCGACGCCGGAAAGACGACGACGACCGAGCGCATCCTGTTTTATACGGGCATCACGCACCGTATCGGCGAGGTGCATGAGGGTACCGCAACCATGGATTGGATGGAGCAGGAGCAGGAGCGCGGCATCACGATCACATCGGCCGCGACGACCTGCACCTGGCAGGACCATCGCATCAACATTATCGATACACCAGGCCATGTGGATTTTACTGCCGAGGTGGAGCGCAGCCTGCGTGTACTGGATGGCGCGGTAGCGTGCTTCGACGCAGTGGCGGGCGTACAGCCACAGTCCGAGACGGTGTGGCGGCAGGCGGACAAATATAAGGTTCCGCGCATTTGCTTCATCAACAAGATGGACAAGGCGGGCGCGGACGCAGTCTACGCGACTTCCACCATTGTCGACCGTTTGGGCGCGCGCGCGGTGCCGATCAACATTCAGATCGGTGCGGAGGCGAAGTTCCTGGGCGTGATCGACCTGGTCACGATGAAGGCGATTCTATGGCTCGACGAAACCATGGGTGCGGAGTATTCGATTGAAGAGATTCCCGCCGATCTGTTGGAGACCGCGAAGAAGGCGCGTCACGATCTGATTGAAGCCGTCGCCGACTCCGACGACGTGATTCTTCATCTGTTCCTCGAAGGCCAGGAGCCGACTGAGGAGCAACTGAAGACAGGGATACGCAAGGCCACCATTGCGATGAATATATTTCCTGTGCTATGCGGATCGGCGTTCAAGAACAAGGGCGTGCAAACGCTGCTGGATGCGGTGGTCGACTACCTGCCAAGCCCGCTCGATATTCCTCCCATGATCGGGCACGATCCGGAAAACATGGTGGTTGAGATCGTACGCAAGCCAGAGGATACAGAGCCTCTCTCCGCGCTCGGCTTCAAGATCATGACCGATCCGTTCGTCGGCCAGTTGATCTTTATCCGCGTCTACTCTGGAACGCTCAAAACGGGCGACACGGTGCTGAACCCGCGTACGCGCAAGACCGAGCGCATTGGACGGTTACTAAAGATGCACGCCAACAAGCGGGAAGAGATCACCGAGATTCTGGCTGGCGATATCTGCGCGGCGGTGGGACTCAAAAACCTGATTACAGGCGATACGATCTGTTCGGACCGTTACCCAGTGGTGCTGGAATCCATCGATTTTCCCAAGCCTGTCATTGAGGTTGCTGTCGAACCGAAGACCAAAGCGGACCAGGAGAAGATGGGTCTCGCGCTGGCCAAACTGGCACAGGAAGATCCAACCTTCAATGTGCGCACTGACATCGATTCTGGCCAGACCATTATCGCAGGCATGGGCGAACTGCATCTTGAGATCATTGTCGATCGCATGATGCGCGAGTACAAGGTCGATGCCAACGTGGGCAAGCCGCAGGTGAACTATCGCGAGACGATCCGCTCGCACTCCGAGGCGGAGGGCAAGTACATTCGTCAAACGGGCGGCTCGGGCAACTACGGGCACTGTAAGATTCGCGTCTCTCCCAACCAACCTGGCATGGGATACGAGTTCAGCAACGACACCAAGGGCGGCACAATTCCCAAGGAGTACATCAAACCCATCGATCAAGGCATCCAGGAAGCGATGCAGGGTGGTGTTCTGGCAGGCTACGAGATGGTCGACGTCAAGGTATCGCTCTACGACGGCAGCTATCACGATGTTGACTCCAACGAGATGGCCTTCAAGATCGCCGGATCGATTGCCTTCAAGGAGGCCGCTCGCAAAGCCAAGCCTGTGCTGCTGGAACCGGTGATGGCAGTCGAGGTTATCGTTCCAGAGGATTACATGGGTACGATCATTGGCGACCTGAACTCTCGCCGAGGACGCATCGAAGGTATGGAGATGGTGGGCAATACGCAGGCCATCCGTGCAACAGTTCCACTATCGACGATGTTCGGATATGCGACCCATATGCGCGGAGCGACCCAGGGCCGCGCCAACTACTCGATGCAGTTCAAGCAGTATGAAGAGGCGCCTAAGTCGGTTTCGGAAGAGATTATCGCGAAGGTGCAGGGCAAGGACGACAAGGACAGGTAACAGAGTCGCGCTGGCCTCATGACTGGCGCACAGGATTGGCTGACAACAAATTTGCAGTAAACGGAGAACAGCAATGGGCAAGGAAAAGTTTGACCGGTCAAAGCCTCATGTGAACGTAGGGACGATTGGGCACATCGATCACGGCAAGACGACGCTGACTGCGGCGATCACGAAGGTGCTGACCAAGCACAACCCGAAGAACACAT
>CAIZFH010000150.1 GCA_903932155.1 uncultured Granulicella sp.
AAGCAGCAGAACAAGCCGGTGGTACTGCACGCGATCACGCAGAAGGGGCGCGGCTTCCAGCCGGCGGAAGAGAAGCAGAAGAAGTTCCATGGGCTGGGACCTTACGATCCGGAGACGGGGGAGACAAAGTCGGCGGGACAGAAGAGCTACTCGGAGATATTTGCCGAGACGCTGGCGAAGATGGCGGACGACAATGACAAGATTGTGGCGATCACAGCGGCGATGCCCAATGGCACTGCGCTGGACCTGTTCCGGCCGCGGCATCCAAAGCGCTTCTTCGACGTAGGCATCGCGGAGGAACATGCGGTGATCTTCGCGGCAGGGATGGCGACCAAGGGATACAAGCCGTTCTGCGCCATCTACTCGACATTTTTGCAGCGCGCGTTCGATCCGATTGTGCATGATGTGTGTCTGCAGAATCTGCCGGTGGTGTTCTGCATGGATCGCGGCGGGCTCTCCAGTGACGACGGGCCAACCCATCACGGGTTGTTCGACATCAGCTACCTTCGCAGCCTGCCCAACCTCGTCCACATGGTGCCGAAGGACGAGGACGAGCTGGCCGATATGATGTTCACTGCAATGCTGCACGACGGGCCTGTGGCGATCCGCTACCCGCGCGGCGCGGGGCCGGGCGTGCCTGTGAAAGCGCAACCCATGGCGCTGGAGATCGGCGTGGCGGAGGTGATCGAGGACGGCCACGATGTTGCGATCTTCGGCCTGGGCGCAATGCTTCCCGAGGCGATGCGGTTGTCTGTGATGCTACGGCGCGAAGGATTTTCGGCGGCGGTGATCAATCCGCGGTTCACCAAGCCGATCGACCGCGCATGCGTGGTGGAGTACGCGCGGAGTTGTGGATTGCTGGTGACACTAGAGGACCATGTGCTGGCTGGCGGTTTTGGGTCCGCGGTGCTGGAGACACTGAGCGAGATGGAACTGGATACGCCGGTGGTGCGCGTAGGCTGGCCGGACCAGTTCATCGAACATGGCAAGCAGGAGGCCCTGCGCGCGAAGTATGGCATCACGGCCGAGGCGGCGCTGGACAAGGCAAGGCCTTATCTGGCGGCGATGGAGAGCCGGCGGATGGCGTTGCGGTAAGTCAGCATGGACCGCTGAGTCAAATGGCGCTAATGCATATAAGCGCGATAATCTAAGTGGAAGATAGCGGCAACAGGTGTGGGGCCGGGAATACCGTATTGCTATCCGATCGCTCTATCAATAAAGGAAGAAAATTATGAAGCAGTTAGTGATCGCGGGGCTATTCCTTGCCATGGCTTCGAGCAGCGCATTGGCACAAATTAATGCAGGTGAGCAGAAATCAGACCCAAACCTGCCCTTCACCGTGACCCAAATCACGACGTTGAGTCTGCCATGGAAGATTGCGTTCCTGCCGGACGGGCGGATGCTGATCACCGAAAAAGTTGGTGGTCTGGAGCTGGTGACCCAGCAGGGAACAAAGACGCCGGTTGCGAATGTTCCGGACGTTATGTGGCAGGGTCAGGGTGGAATGTTGGGCGTCTACCTCTCGCCACATTATGCCAGCGACCATACTGTCTACCTGACCTATTCGGAACCAGGTGACGGCGGTTCGAGCCTCGCGCTGGCGCGGGCCCAGTTGAAGATCGGCAACGATGCAGCGAGCCTGGAAGGGCTGCAAGTCATCTGGCGCGATGGCGAGCGGGGTGAGGGCGGACAGTTCGGCGCGGAGGTCGCCTTCTCTCCGGACAGCAAGTATCTCTTCCTCACGGTTGGCGACAGGCAACGCATGACTCCGGCCCAGGACCCCAACCAGCCTCTCGGCAAGCTGCTTCGACTGACGCTGGATGGCAAACCGGCCCCGGGCAATCCCATGGCTGGCAAGACGGGCGCGGCCACGGTGCCAGTCATCAATCCGCCTGCGGATACAGAAAAGGCGAAGACGGCTCCGGTGGTACGGACGTACACCTTTCCCGGCCCGAACCTTACGCCCGCGGAGACGTGGGCCAGTGGCATACGCACTCCCTATGGCCTGGCCTTTGCGCCGGATGGACGGCTATGGGAGCTGGAACATGGCCCGCGTGGCGGCGATGAGCTGAACCTGATGGAGCCCGGTAAAAATTATGGCTGGCCGCTGGTCTCCTACGGAATCAACTATAACGGCGTTCCCATCCCCATTCCGGATACGCGGCCCGACCTGACCAAGCCCGTGATCTACTGGGTCCCGGTTATCGCACCGGGAAACCTGATGTTTTACAAAGGCACTATGTTCCCACAATGGAACGGGTCGGCCTTTGCCAGCGGTCTGGCATCGATGGCGCTTATCCGCATCACCTTCGACGGCAAGGGAGGAGCTCAGGCGGTCGAGCGTTGGAGCATGGGCTTCAGGGTCCGCGATGTGGAGGTAGCGCCCGATGGAGCGTTATGGATGATCGAGGACGCGAAGCCGGGTCGTCTCGTCCGCCTGACGCCCGTAGGCATGGCAGTTTCGGCCCCTGCGGCACAGCCGACCGTGGCTGCTTCGACCATAAATAGCACTGCGACGAATGTGTCGAGTGTCGAACATGTGAAGAGCGTGATTGCGGACAACAACTGTCTGGTGTGCCATCGCATAGGACAGGCGGGAGGGGACATTGCTCCGTCGTTGAACGGATTGGGAACGCGGCGGACGGCGGAGCAGATACGAGCGGCTCTCATCAGTCCTCCTGCAAAGACCAGCGCAGGCGCTCCCAATCCTATGCCTTCCTATGGCACGAAACTTACGCAGGCAGAGCTGCAGAGCCTGGTGCACTACCTCAGCGAACTTCCTCCTTTACCGTGAGAGTTTCGCGGCGCAAAGGAATCTCCGAGACTGCTCTGGAGAAGGAGCGTCCGTATTTAGTAGCGATGGAGAGCCGGCGGATGGCTTTGCGGTAGAGGATATCTGCTATTGAAGCTGTAAGGCCGCTGGTTGACATTCGGGCGTGGCAGCCGTCAACTGGATTGGGCGCGTTTTGCAGTGGGGACGCGGCGTCGAAGCGTATGAGTGGGATTGAAATCGAAGAAATGAACGAAGCCAGCGGAAAAAGAGCCGGCGCGGTCAGCGGCAAGAGAGCCGGCACAACCAGCGAGCACGTTGCAAGGCACCACGACAGCGGCTTGCTGGCGATAGGTTTGCTCAAGCTGGCTGAGGCGGTCTTTTTCTTTCTGGCCGGCGTGGGAGCGATCCACTTCATCCACCATGACCTGGGCGACGCGGCGCTGCGCCTTGCCGAGCGGTTACGGATCGATCCCGATGGGCGGCTGGTGTCGTACGTACTGGACCATTTGGACGCGATCACGGCTCAACGATTGAAACAGATTGGCGTGGCTACGTTCTTCTATGCCATCCTGCGGGTGACCGAAGGGATCGGGCTGGTGCTGGAGCAGGTGTGGGCCGAGTACCTGACGGTCGGAGCGACCACGATATTTCTGCCATGGGAGCTCTACGAGTTTGCGACGCACCCGGATTGGGTGCGAGTCTGTCTGCTGGTTGCGAACCTGATCGTGCTGGCATACCTGCTGTGGTTACTAGGTCGCAATCGGCGGATGAGACCGTCTGCTGTGGACTGATCGGGCGGACAACTTTCGCTTTTCTTTTGCTATCGCAAGTCAGGATAGGCTGCAAGAGGGAGTTTGCGGGCGAACCATCCTGCTCAACACTACATATAGCGGTTGTGGCTTAACTTGCTCTATATGTAGATATTTCCACATTCAGGGTAAAAATAGTTCTCTGCATTCCTAATTTAGGGCTTGCAAAGAAGATTCCGCTCCGGCAGGATTGCGGTGTGGAGTGAAGTGGTAAAAATTGGAGTACAGCGGATTGAATCGTTCACTTCAAGGCCAGTTTACTCCCCAAAGCTGTATCTAGTGGGCTGGCTAGTATGGTTCGGATCTTGAGGTTGTGATGTTTCGAGGCAATCACCCAACGCGCGTGGACGAGAAGGGCCGGCTGAAGCTGCCGGCTGAGTTCAAGCGCAGGGTGGACGAGTTGTACGGGCCGTTGTTCTACATCACGAGCATGGATGGCAAGCGGGCGCAGGTTTATCCGCTGAAGGAGTGGGAGGCAATTGAGGCGTCGCTACAGAAGATGTCTCCCATGGACCCTGTGCGGCGGAAGTTCCAGGATGTGACGAATTTTTACGGGCAGATGGCAGAGATGGACGCGCAGGGACGGTTGCTGATTCCTCAGAAGCTGCGCGAGATGGCGAAGGTGACGGGAGATGTCGAGGTGCTGGGGTCGCAGACGCTGCTGGAGGTTGTGAACAGCGAGGTCTTCACCGGCATGATGACCAAGGCGACGGGCGTGGTGGAGCTGACGGACGAGGATTTGAGCTCGTTTGCGGGGAAGACGAACGAGACTTAGGGAGAGTTTAGCTAGGCCCCCAGGGGCAGCACAGAGGCGGATGGGATGAACAAACCGCAACATGTGCCGGTTCTTTTAGAGGATGTTTTGCAGTACCTCAATGTGCGGCCCGGCGGCGTGATTGTGGATGCGACGGTTGGCTTGGGCGGGCACTCTTCGGCGATAGCGAAGAGGCTGGGCGAAACGGGCAGGCTGATCTGCTTCGACCGCGATCCCGAGGCGATGGAGTTGGCGAAGGCCCGGATGGACGAGGTAAGGGCTGAGCTGGGAGAAGCAATGCCCAAGGTGGTATTTGAGCCACGAGCGTTCTCGGAGTTGGCAGGAGTGATTGAGCCGGGGAGCCTGGATGGATTGCTGGCGGACTTTGGAGTGAGCAGCCTGCAGTTGGATGAGGCACAGAGAGGATTCAGTTTTCGGCAAGACGGCCCCCTGGACATGCGCATGGACACGCGGCGCGGATTACACGGGGGGGAGACGGCCGAGCAAGTGGTAAATCAGGAAGACGAAAACGAACTCGCCAACCTGATTTACGAATTCGGAGAGGAAAGGAGGTCGCGGAGAATCGCCAGAGCCATTGTTAGGGCCCGGCCGATACGGACGACAGCGGAATTGGCTGGAATCGTATCGGCCGCGGCCCCATCAATGAAAGGCGACAAGATTCATCCGGCGACACGGACCTTTCAAGCGCTTCGAATTCGAGTGAATGATGAGTTGGGAGAGATCAGGACGCTGCTGGAGAGCGCGCCGTCTCTGCTGAAACCGGGAGGAAGGCTGGTGTTGATCAGTTTCCACTCTCTGGAAGACCGGCTGGTGAAAGACAGCTTTCGCGAGGCCGGGCGGATGAAGATTTTGGAAGTGTTGACCAAGAAGCCGGTGGTTGCAGAGGAGCAGGAGCAGATGCGAAACCCGCGATCGAGAAGCGCGAAGATGCGGGCGGCGGAGAGACAGGCAACAGGGGCCAGGGAACAGGGCACAGTGAGCAAGTACAAAAGATAAGAACGACGGAAAAGGAGGGGCGATGGCGACGATGGCTACAGCAGGGCAGGGAGCGATCTTCGGAATGGACATGGGAAGCATGAGCCATGCGCCGCAGTCGCGCACGCAGCGCAACCGCGAGCTGTTCGATCTGCAAAAGAGCGCCCGTCGTGGACCGACGCCTGAGGTTTTCTTCGTCAAGCACATTGACAACAGCCGCATTGTGAAGGCCGACGATCCGGAGCGCAGGCGCGAGATGCGCGTCTTCACTCTGACGATGAGCATTCTATTTGTGCTGGTGATGGTGTATGTGTGGCAGCACTTTTCTGCTATCGAGATTGGCTACCAGGTGGAGACGCAGAAGCAGCAGGTGGACCAGATGCTGGAGCAGAACCGGCAACTTCGGCTGAGCGAGGCGCAGTTGAGCAATCCTGTGCGCATCGACCAGATTGCCCGTGCACAGCTTGGGTTGGAGGCACCAGCGCCTGGCCAGATTGTGCGCCCGGATGGAGCCGGTAGTAACGCGCCTGTGCTGGCGCAGGCATCCACTCCAACGCTGCCATAAGTACAGTTGCAGGTTGTGAGTACGTTGTTGTAGCAATCAATTCGAAACGAATTTAATTAATCACTCACAATTAACCACTCACAACTGTATTTTGGATTTTCATGAAACAAGCAACCCGACCGAGTTCGCGCCGGACACTGACCGCACCGATCCGCAAAGTGCGCTTTGCGTGGGTGGCGATCTTCTTTTGCGTGTGGGTGAGTGCGATCGGAGTGCGGCTATTTTCGCTACAGGTGGTGCAACACGGCGAGTGGGTGGACAAAGCCAAACGCCAGCAGAACAGTGCTTACGAGCTAGCGCCACAACGCGGCGTGCTGTACGACCGCAATCTGCGCGAGTTGGCGATGACAGTGCTGGTGGATTCGATCTTTGTCGATCCCTCTGAGCTGGGCGAGAACCGAGCCAACGCGGCTGAGATTCTTTCCAAGGTGGTGCATAAGGATGACGAAGACCGATTCACGTCCGAGGCGCAGATGCTGGCGCGATTCAACGACTCGAAGGATTTTGCGTGGGTAGCGCGGAGGGTCGACGCGGACACAGCGAATCGCGTACGCGAGTTGAATCTGAAGGGTATTCACTTTCAGAAGGAGTTCAAGCGGTTTTATCCGAATAACGACCTTGCCGCGCAGGTGCTGGGCTATGTGGGCAGCGAAGATACGGGATTGGGTGGTCTGGAGCAGGAGTTCGACGACGAGATGCATGGCACACCCGGCCACATGCTGACGGCGGTGGATGCCAAGCGTCATGTGATGGGCAGTGTGGAGAACGAGCCGCTAGCGGGCGAAAATCTTGTGCTTAGCATTGATGCAAACATTCAGTACATGGCGGAACGCGCACTGGACGCGCAGATGGCCAAGGTGAAGGCTGCGCACGGCACTGTGGTGGTGCAGGACCCGCACACCGGGCAGATACTGGCGCTTGCCATTTCGCCGCGCTTCAATCCCAACGACTCGCGGCACATGGAGCCGGGATCGTTGACAAACCTGGCGGTGAGCGATGTGTATGAGCCGGGTTCGACCTTCAAGCTGGTGACCTACTCGGCCGCGATTGATGGGGCGGGCGTGGAGCCGACCGACATTGTGGACTGCCAGAACGGCTCGATGACCATGTATGGGCGCACACTGCACGATGATAAGTCCGACCACTTCGGCGCGGTGACGGTGCAGTACGCGCTGGAGCACTCGAGCGACGTGGGAGCAGCCAAGATGGCGCTGAAGACTGGTCCCGACAAATTCTACAAATACATCAAGGGCTTTGGATTCGGTGATCGCACGGGCATCGAGCTGCCCAGCGAGACGCGCGGGTTGCTACAGAGCCCGAAGAAGTGGGGCTCTACCAGTATTCTGTCGCTGGCGATTGGGCAGGAGGTGGGTGTGACGCCCGTTCAACTTGTGACCATGGTGAGTGCGATCGCGAATGGCGGGGTGTATATGCCGCCGCACATTCTGCTGCAATCGACGGATGAGGCGAAGGGCGATGCGCGGTTGCAGCCCATGGCCTTCCATCCGGCGAACCAGCTTCCAGCGGCGCTGCCGGAAGGCGCACACCGCGTGATCCAGGAGCTGACAGCGGCCAAGATGCGCTCCATGATGCAGGGCATCGTAACGGAGGGAACGGGCACTGCTGCGCAGTTGAATGGATACAGCGCAGGCGGCAAGACGGGCACAGCACAGAAGGTGGATCCGGCGACGCATACTTACTCGCATACCAAACTGGTAGCGAGCTTCGCTGGGTTTGCACCGGTCAGTTCGCCGGCGGTCTCGATCGCGGTGGTGATCGATACACCAACGGTGGGCAGCCTGTATGGCGCGACGGTGTCGGCGCCAGTATTCCAGACCGTGGCACAACAGGTGCTGGAGTATCTCGGAGTTCCGTACGACCAAACTCTGAAGACGCCCAAGGAACTGCGCGCGGCTGCGACTCCAGAGGCAATGCCGGACGATGCTCCAAGTGAGAATGTCGGCGACTTGAACGCAATGTATGATGCGATCAACAATCTGCCGGCGGACGATCCACTGCGGGCTACGTCCAGCAACGGGCCGAATGCGGGCGCAAGTAATGCTGTAGTTTCGGCGCAAACCGGCAGCGCATCTACCGCGAGCCCACAGCCCTCCGTCAACACGAAGGCATCGCGCTTTCTGGATCTATTGCCGGCGAAGGCGCTGGCGGTTTTCAAGGCGAATGGGGGGACCAATTCGGCGATGCCTGACAGTGCATCCGGCAATTCCACTGCGCTGCGTGCCTCCATGGTTGCACCGCCAGTGCAGCCACGCGGTAACGGCTCTGTGGTGGTGGATGCAGGCAGGCGCGTGGCAGTGCCATCGTTTACAGGCACGGCCCTGCGCACCGTGGTAGAGACGGCGGCGGGTCTGGGACTGCGGGTGGAACTGGTGGGCAGCGGTGTGGCGCGTGAACAGGCTCCGGCGGCGGGAACCATGGTTCCACTGGGCACGGAAGTGGTCGTGCGGTTCACACGGTAGTCACTCTGCGGGTCAGAAAGTCAGCGAGCCGGCAAGGGACATAGAATCGTAATATGCAGTGGGCTGACGTGCTAGAAGAAATTACGCGGATCGAGTGCGGCGGGGGCAACTGCGAAGTCGCGGGCGTCGAGTATGACTCGCGCCGCATACGACGCGGCACGGCCTTTGTCGCTATGCGCGGCGGGACGACCGACGGCAATCGGTATATCGATGCGGCGATTGCACAGGGCGCGACGGCCATTGTGACCGACTCGCAAGAGGCCTATGCGAAGCTGCGGATCGAACATCCCACGATGGCCGCTGTGCGGGTAGCTCATGGGCGTCGCGCGATGGCGGAGCTGAGCGCCGCGGTGCTGGGGCATCCGGAACGGAAGCTCGCGGTGAGTGCGATTACGGGGACGAATGGCAAGACGACGACAGCGTATCTGCTGGAGCAGATGCTGCACAGCGTGGGGCGGAAGTGCGTGCTGATTGGGACGATCGAGACGCATGTGGGCGATGAGGTACGCGAGTCGCCGCACACGACGCCCGAGGCTTCGGATGTGCTGAAGATCTTTGCGGACGGCGTTGCGGCGGGTGCGACGGAAGCGGTGATGGAGATGAGCTCGCACGCGCTGGACCAGGAACGCGTGTGGGGGATTCCGGTGGATGTGGCGATCTTCACGAATTTGACGCAGGACCATCTGGATTATCACGGGACGATGGAGAATTATCTAGCGGCGAAGAAGCGGATGTTTGAGGGGGTGGGTGCGGCGGCTCCGCGCGTAGCTGTAATCAACGCAGACGATCCGGCAACAGAAGCCATTTTGCGCGCCGCACGCCACTCGCAGCGCATGATGTACAGCTCGGAGGGACACGGAGATTTTCACGCGGAGCGGATACAGATGCGGGCGAACGAGACGCGATTTAATGTTGTAACAGATATTGGTTCGATGGAAATTCAATCTCCGCTGACGGGGCGGGTGAACGTATCGAACCTACTGGCGGCGATGTGCGCTGCACTGGCGCGGGGACTTTCACTCGATGAGATTGCGGTGGCAGCACGCGAATTGAAGCAGGTGCCGGGACGGTTTCAGACGGCACAGGGATCGGCGGAGGCAGGATTCACGGTGGTGGTGGACTATGCGCATACGGATGATGCATTGCGGAATCTGATTGCTCTAGCTCGCGAGTTGGTGAAAGAGCGCGGAGGCCGTGTGATTACGCTCTTCGGATGCGGCGGGGATCGCGACCGGACGAAGAGGCCGCGCATGGGGAGAGCGGCCGCGGAGGGAAGTGACCTGGTGGTACTGACCAGCGACAATCCGCGCAGCGAGGAGCCGATGGCGATTATTGACGAGGCGCTGGTCGGCGTTCGCGAGACGACGACCGAGTGTATCGTCGAGCCGGACCGCGCCGTAGCCATCGCGATTGCAATCCGGGCGGCGCGCATGGGAGATATCGTGTTGCTGGCGGGCAAGGGGCACGAGAAGGTACAGATCATTGGTGATCGAACAATTCCATTCGACGATGTGGTGGTTGCAGAGACGATTCTGAAGGAGATGCAGTGAAGCTGACGCTGGGGCAGGTAGCGGATTGGATCCACGCCGAAGGGGACTTCCCTGGCGATTCGGAGGTGTTGGGCTACTCCATCGACTCGCGTACGGTAGCGGTGGGGGAACTGTTTTTTGCGGTGCGTGGCGAGCGGCTGGATGGGCATGATTATGTGGAGGCTGCGCTGGCCAATGGCGCGGTGGCCGCGGTGGTGAGCATGCGCTGGCTGAAGCCGGCGGGAGTGCCTGCGAAACGGCTGCTGCGCGTGCCGGACCACGACGGTTGCGGCGTGCTCGACAGCCTGCAGCGGTTGGCGCGAGAGGTGCGGCGAAGCTGGGGGAAGCGCGTGGTTGCCATCACTGGTTCGGCGGGCAAGACGACGACGAAGGAAGCAGTCGCACAGGTGCTGGGTGGTCGCTTTCAGGTGTTGAAGTCGCAGGGCAATTTGAACAATGCGTTCGGGCTTCCGCTGCAACTGCTGAAGCTGGAAGCCGAGCATGAAGTCGCTGTGATCGAGATGGGCATGAACCACGCGGGCGAGATCACTGCGCTGGCTAGGATCGCGGAGCCGAACTGGGCGGTGGTTACGAACGTCGCGCCGGTGCATCTGGAGTATTTTGTCGACGGCATTGCCGGGATTGCGCGCGCGAAGTATGAGTTGATTGAGGCGCTGCCGCCGGATGGAATCGCGGTGCTGAACTGCGATGATAAATATGTAACGAAGTTTGGCGACGGGATGGCTGCGCGCTCGGTCCTATATGGGACGGGGGAGTGCGCCGAGGTCCGCGCGGTGCAGGTTACAGAGCTTGGCGCGGAGGGCGTAGTGTTTACCGTGACGGCGCAAGGCGAACAGGCCAGCGTACATCTGCATCTGCTGGGGCGGCACAATGTACATAACGCGCTGGCCGCGATTGCGGTGGGAGTGCGCAGTGGCATCTCGCTGGCGGAGTGCGCGGCGGCGCTTGGCGAGCTACAGGCGGGCGAGAAGCGCGGCGAGGTCTTTGCGTGGCGTGGCGCTAACGTCATCAATGATTGCTACAACTCTAATCCACGGGCACTGGATGCGATGGTCGACGCACTGCTGGCGATGCCGGTAACGCACGAGGGAAGGCACATTGTGGTGGCGGGCGAGATGCTGGAGCTGGGGCCCGAGGGCGAAGAGTTGCATCGAACGTGCGGACTGCGCATGGCGGAGCGTGGCGTGGATGTGGTGATTGGTGTGCGCGGGTTAGCGGCTGCGCTGGTGGAGGGCGCAACCGGGACGGAGGCGCACTTTGTGGAGACACCGGAAGAGGCCGGGGCGTGGCTCAGGGCGAACCTGCGGCCCGGTGACGCGGTGCTACTGAAGGCATCGCGTGGTGTGAAGCTGGAGCGCACGCTGGCGTCGCTGACGGATTAAGTTGCGCCGCGGCGCAGACGATTCCCGGACCTCTACTATGTGGATTCAGTCCAGAGGCCACCAGTGCAGGCGGGGCAGGGCGGGATAGTAGAGCGCAAGGCGGACCTGTTTGGGCGCGGGCCGGTCTGCCGGATGCGGATACTGGGTGAGGACGCGGGCGTAGGTCTCGAGCTGCGGCGCGTAGGTGGCGCGCTGGGCGGCGAGGAATTCTTCGAGGCCGGATGATCCGTGGGCGACTGTCTTGTAGTCGACGATCCAGAGGACGTCGTCGCCGGGGGCGTGGGGTTCGGACCCGGCGCGGAAGGTGCGGTCGATTCGGATAGAGACGGGGCGGATTGCGTCTGAGGATTGCGCGGCGGGCCAGGCAGTGAGAGCGAGTTCGCTGGCAGCAGAAGAGTTGGGTGCGAGCAGCCATAATCCATCTGGATCGTGCAGAGTGTTTTCCAGAGCAGAGCGGGCCTCGCGGACATAACGATTGATGATGGCTTGGGGAAGTCCGTCTGCACGCAGGAGAGCGGCGATGCGCGGAGCCCAGGTGGGGAGTTCGGCGAGCAACTCGGCGGGCGAGTAGCCGTTGGCTAGACGATCTGCGAAGGCTTCAAGCGCGGCGTGAACGACGTTGCCGAAGGTACACGCGGCAAATGAGCCTTCTGGACGGGAGAAGGGGACCTCGTTGGTGGTGGTGTCGCTGTCCGGATCGCCGTAGGGGAGTTTATGGGCGCGGGCGGTGGAGAAGCGGGCGGCGGGATCGAAGGCGAGAGGCAGGCGTTGCAGGTTGGAGTGGGATCGGGATGCGGTTGCGGCCAGGTCGAGGACGAAGGGTTCGGGGGCACGGGGATTCGTGGCGGGATCCCAGGTCTCAGAATCGAGATCTAGGGCGCCCACACCAAGTTTATCGGAGAAGTGGGCTTGGGCGGCGGGCCAGGCGGCTTGAAGAAGGCTTGCGGGGTGAGGTTTGATTGTGCCGCTGGATGTAATTTGGGGCGCGGCGAAGAGGTGCAACTCCTGCCGCGCGCGAGTGCAGGCGACATAGAAGAGGCGCTTGCGTTCGGCGGCCTCGCGGGCGTGGTGTATTCCATTGAGCCAACGGGTGAGGGGATCGATGTTCTCGCCTTTGGCTGCAATGGGGGCGAGCATTAGGTGGGCAGCGCGGTCTTCGGACTGGCCGGATGGTTCGAGTTCGGACCAGGTGAGCAGGCGGTTGCGATCTACCGCGGACTGTCGTTCGAGCGATGGAACCAGGACGACGTCCCACTCCAGTCCCTTGGCCTTGTGGATGGTGAGGATTTCGACGAAGGCAGATTCGGCAGGGATGGAATTGGGTTCGGCAAATAGCTTCTGAAGGTGTCCTTCGATGCGGCTTGAATCGAGCAGACCAGAGGAAGATTTTATTTCATGTTGTGATTCAAGTTCATCAAGTAAGTTAAAGAAAATAGATGTATTAATTAGCTCGGTATAGTTGAGGCTTGCATCTCCGCCGAGGGAGCGCCAGGCGCGTTCCACGAGCTGGGCGGTGGTGAGGCGCGCGCGCTGGCTGGCAGCTGATTCGAGGACGTCCCTCACGCGTTCCATGCGCTGGCGGGAGTCGCCGGTGAGGAGGTGACCGTGCACAACCATAAGGCGCTGGATGGAGAGGGCTTTCAGGCTTGGATCATCGGCACCGGTGAGGGTGTGCAGGTCGGACAATGAAAGTCCACAGCAGGGTGAGCGCAGGAGGGCAAGCGTGGCGACGCGGTCTGCGGGGTGGAGCAGGGCGCGGGTGAGTGCGGTGAGGTCGAGAACCTCCTGCCGCTGGCTGAGAGCATCGATCTCGACCGCGCGGAAGGGGATGGTGCCGCCGGAGTCTTCCTGCTTGAGCGCGGCGACGATCTCGTTAAGATGGGTGCGTGCGCGCACCAGAACAGCAATAGTCCAGGGCTTGGTGCGGCCCGGAGGAAGGGGCTTTGCCAGCCATTCCCGGGCGATACGCCGGATCGTCTGGGCATCGCGGAGCCGTGCGGATGCTGTTGTGTCCAAGCTGCGCATCCAGGTCTCAGAATCGAGACCAGGGGCACCCGAATCCGTGGCGGCTGAGATGGGATTGGAGTGCCAGACGGTAGCGCTGGCGTCCGGCGACGCGGGGAGCGTGGATTGGGCGGGTGTATAAAGGAGGGCCTGCAGGTTGGCCTGATCTGGAAAGATGAGGGCGAAGTCGCGGTTGAACTGCTCTACCAGGGTGCTCTGGGAGCGGAAGTTTGCGTTGAGGCGGAGGCGGGTGAGCGGCAGGTCGCCAAGGCGCTCCGTTCGCATAGCCTGGACAAAGCGTTCCACCCGCGCCTGACGGAAGAGGTAAATAGATTGGCGGGGGTCGCCGACCAGGAAGACGGTTTGCGAATAGCTGTCCCAGTTGGCGGTAAGCCTCTCGATGAGATCGTACTGGGTGGTGGATGTGTCCTGCATTTCGTCAACCAGGAGGTGTTGCAGGCGTGCGCCGAGCGCGGCGGCGAGATCATCCGGGCCGGATTCGGCGGCGAGGGCGTGCCGGGCGAGCAGGTTGAGTTCAGTGAAGTCGCACTGGTTGCGGGCGGCGAAGACGAGTTGCAGTTCGACCAGAGCGCGGCTGAGTACGCGGAAGAGGGATTTGGCGACAGCCCACTGGTCGCGCGGGTAGCGGGCGGGGGGAAGAGAACGGATATTCTGGAATTCCAGGAGGAGGTCGTCGCGACCGCTGAGTTGATTGAGAATGGCGACGAGACGGGTGTGATGAGGTGATTTTCTATTGTAGTCAAGCTTTAAGTTTTTACTGGTAATACCTCTTTCTTTACGTAATTCTCCGCTGCTAGTTGTAAGGAGGTGTATGAGGGCGAGCCAGTGATCGAGGTGAGGAGCGATAGGTTCTGGAGGGGTGCGCAAACCGGCGCAGAGGGCGATGGGAGAAGCAACTTCAGGGGTGTAGGGAGCTGCGGGTGCGAGGTCGGCGGCGAGGGATGCGAGTTCCGTGAGAAGTCCGACGGGGAAGATTTGCGCGAGCGGCGTGAGGGCGGCCTGGATGGCGTGGTCGAGGGCGAGTTCGAGGCGGAGCAGGACGTTGGCGTCGAGCCATGCGTCGTCGAGCTGCGCCGGAGCGATGGGGATAAGGTCTCCCCACTGGTCGCGCAGGCGGAGCATTTCGGCCAGTAGCGATTCGCAGTCGGCGAGGTTGCCGTCGCGGTGCAACAGAAGGTTGCGCAGGGCGTGGTCGAAGGCGGCGTCACCGGTGCCAAGCAGGAGCAACGTGCGGCGAGCCGCCTCGTGGTGAAGAGGCTCGGCGTCCTCGATGGGAGTGAGGCGTCCTCCTGAGCCGGAGAGCACGGGCAGGGTACGCGCGATCTGGGTGCAGACCGAGTCGATGGTGCGGATGTTGAGGCGGTGCGGGTGGTCGAGTAGCTCCCATCCGAGCTGGCGATCGCGGACCAGGACGGCCTGGGCGAGTTCGTGCGTCTGCGCCTGAAAGTCGTTCTCTATAGGTACTGATTCCGATGCCGCGGCGGCGAGATGGGCGAGGACGCGGTCGCGCATCTCCGCGGTGGCCTTTTTGGTAAAGGTGATGGCGAGGACCTGCTCGGGCTGCTCGACGGATGGATCGGCGAGGAGTTTGAGCAGACGCTGGATGAGCAGGCCGGTTTTGCCGGAGCCGGCGGGAGCTTCGACGATAAAGGAGCAGCGGATGTCGAGTGCCTGACGGCGGGCGCCGGCGTCGGGCGGCGTGCTGGAAGGGAAACGGAGGACCTCAGTCATGGGAGGCCTCCGTGCTTTCGGAATCGGCGGAGCCGGATGCGTTGGGGTCTTCGTCTCCGTCGACAGCATTGGCGTCTAGCGTGGTGGGGTCGAGGCGGCAGAGAAGGCGCTGATCGCAATGGGTGCAGGTCTTCGGGTAGTTCTTGGGATCGACGTTGGCTCGGCCGGAGTAGAAGTCCTCGGCCAATGCGCTGAGGACTTCGTGCCACTCACGAATCTGGGCCTGGAGGCTTTCGGCCTTCATCCTGGTTGGCTTAGGAAGAGTACCCTCGCGCGATTGATAGCCCTGGAGGCCCAGGTCTTTGCCTGGACGGACGCTGGCGAATGCTATGGCGGCGAGGTCTGGGGCATCCGTGCCAGCAGCCGCTGCGCTGGAAACGACGGCGTAGAGCGGGAGTTGCGGTTGTTCTGGCCGGTCGCCAAGCCAGTCTGCGGGGCGTGCGGGGCCTGTCTTGTAGTCGAGGATGATCTGACCGGATGGCTGACCGGAGTTTCCCTCACCGAGAGCGAGGTCGACGCGATCAATACGAATGTCGATACGCAGGGGGCCGATATGGACGTCACGGAGCGTTTCTTCACGCGACTGAACGATGAAGGGTGAGCGTTTACCGGCCTCGAAGTCAAGCCACGGACCGAGCAGCCGTAACAGGCGCTCGCGCTCGGCGTTGAGGTAGGCGCGGGGCCAACCGGCAGCGGGTCGGGTGTGCGCTCTGCCGAATGCATCGTCGATGGATTGGTTGAGTAGAGCAGTGCGTTCGGCGTGGGTCAGGAGCTTGAGTGCTGCCTGTGTCTCGACCCGGGCCCAGAAGCGCTCCAACACGGAGTGGACGAGGCTGCCACGCTCGCTGGGGCCAAGACCGAGCGAGGCGGGTTCGAGCGCAGTGGCGAAGAGGCGCTTTTCTGCGAAGGCGCGGAAGCCGCAGGCAGCCTGCGAGGCGAGGATGGACGCACCGCCCGGCAGAACGCGGTCAGGCGGAGGGGAGACGGGGGCCTCGTTGGGGAGGGGTTCGAGCTGGATGGGCACAGGAGCAGGTTCGGCGGGAGCTATTTCGCCCGCGTTGCGCCGGTCGAGAGCAAAGCCTGCCGAAGGCAGACTTGTAACGATAGGGGACGGGTGCTGGATGCCTTCCTCATTGGACTGCATTGCGTAACTGAAGAGGACAGTAGGCGCGCTGCCGATGATGCGCTGGGTAATGCGTCGTGCGTGTGCGGTGTCTTGCGCGGGATATGTGCCCGGCATGGCGAGGTCGCGTTGCAGGAGCCAGGGCAGAAGTGGATTGGGATTGGGTCTTGCGGGCCATGCGAGGTCGTCGGCACCGAGGAACCAGAGCGCGTCGAAGCTGGATCCGGCGGACTCCAGCGGCCCCATGATCTGGATGGGGGCGTGACGCGACTCGGGCGCGAAGAGGGTCTGGGAGGCGATGCGAATGAGTGCGGCTAGTGCTGTGGAAAAGGGAATGCGTTCACCTTCGGAACGGGAATCGAAGTCGAGGCTTGCCAGTTCTTCAAGGGCGCCCTCCCATTTGCGGCGTGTCTGAAACTCGGAGCTGGTATCACGGCCGCTGGCGGCCCATCCGGCGGTTTCGAGCAGCTCGTGGATGGCCTCTGCCCAGTCGGCGTAGCTGCGTTCCGCGCGATCGATACGTGGAAATATCTCATGCAGAGCATTCAGGTGTTGCAGCAGGATGGGTAGATTGGAGACGCCATGCTTTGGGTTGGAGGCAAGTGCGTGTAGATCGTCGAGGTTGATATGTGGCTGAAGCAGGTGCTCCTGGCGGACGACGAAGGCATCGAATTCTGCACGGGCCAGATATTCCGAAGCGAACCTTTCTGCGGCGAAGTGGGGTGAGAGCAAAAGCGCACTGATGCGGTCGAGCGGCAGCGGGCCAGTGGCCCAGCGCAGGATGTCGAGCGCGGTACCAACCATTGGAGTTTGGGCGAGAGGAACGCCGAGCGAGAACTCGAATGGGCCGGAGTTTGCGGGCGCGGTGATGTCATTGAGTTCAGGTGCGAGCGTCTGACGGAAGACGCGGTCGATCTCGGCGCGGGCGGTCTCGATATTGGTAACGATGACGGCGATGCGAGAAGCGGGTTGATCAATGAGGTGGGCGCGCAGCCAGCGCGCGCAGGCTGATACTTCGGAACGCAGGTCGGGGGCATCAACCAGGGTGAGGCTGGGGGTCGCGGATGTGTTTTCAAGCTCCTCGACAACAGAGCCGGCGGCGTGGAGAGCATCGAGCAGGGCGATTTGCGCGGGTGTCTTCGAGTCGAAGCCGACTAGCAGGAGCCCAATTGGAGGAGCGAGGCGGTCTTCGGCGAATATAGCGCGCAGCGTTTCGGGGAGCTGCGCTTCGGTGAGGTACTGCGAACTGGAGCATCGATGCTCGAACGCTCGTGCCCAGCGGGCGAAGGAGCGCGTGTCCGCATTGGCGACGGCGGCTTGCAGACGGCTTCGAGCGCAGTAGGCGTGCAGTAGATGCCATGCGCCGGCAGCAAGCTCGGACAGCGCGTCGATGGGGCGGAGGCTTGCATTGGCAGGGTCGGCCGCGATGAGGTCGCGCCAAAGAGTGTGCTCCTGGGTGGAGTTGAGCAGAAGTTCAGAGGCGAGGCCATCGAGCAGGAGGCGGTGCCAGATGCTGGTGAGCCATGTATCCCACGCGAGAATTGCTGGAGGCGCCCAGTGGGTTATGCCGAGCGCGCGCTGCTGCAGATCGAACTCGTGATGCAGGGTGCGCGCGGCGCGCTGGTTAACGGTGACGACGGTCCTGCCTTGCTCCAGCGCCTGCTGCATCTGCCGGGGCAGTGAGTGCGAACCATCCATACGCCTTTTATACGCCTACGGGTTGCGGAAAACGTGGCGGGGCAGTGATGTGGCAGGGGTGCGGGTCGCGGTGATTCAGTCGAAGTGTTTGTGCTTTGGCCAGTCGGTTTGCAGGTCGATGTGGAGGCCGCGGCAGTAGTAGATGTCAAAATGCTCGCTGGGGCGGGACAGTGGATGATCGCTTTGGCCTACGACCTGCACGGAATCACAAATGCGAAGCAGCCCAGCATCGTCGTATGCACCGAGTACCATCAGGTCGGGGCTGTGGTAGTCTCGCGGGCCCCAGAGATAGAAGGACTGGTGTGCGCCGATGGGATCGGGTAGTCCGTACTGCGGGCCAAAGAAATAAAACGCACTGCCCACGCCGTAGTTTTCGGCCCAGATGGCTGTGTTTTGCTGTTGCTCGGGGGGGAGTGTATGGAAGAAGTTGGCGGCCGTCTGCACCATCTCGGGCCAGCCGAACATATCGGCATAGATCTGCGGCAGAGGCCCCTGGAGCTGGTGTTCAAACTTCGGCTGCTCAAGATGGGTGATGTGCGTGTATGTCTCAAAGTGATCCGGGGAGAGAATGGGCAGCGACAGGGGCACGGTCACCAGGGTCAGTGCGACGCTGAGGCCGACAAAGGTGATGGCGGCCCACCGAGCGCACCTCGCCGTGATGTGTTCGATGGCGACGGCCCCGGCGGCAAACATCATGGGATATATGGGGCCGAGATAGTAGTTCTTTGCACCGAGTGATTCCAGTAAGAAATAGAACACTAGGAACGCTATTCCGATTGCGCGAAAGCGGGACCTTAGCAGGAGCCATACTGTGCCAGCCAGAGCGACCAGAAAGCTGAGTGGATTGACGATCTGAAGTTGCTGTCCGAGGAAACCTAATGGGGGAGGGCTTATGTCTCGCCCGTTGCGGCGAATGTTACTCATGAGTTCGAGGAACGGGAAGCTGTGAGACTGTTGCCAGAGGAAATTGGGCAGCGCGATGAATACGGCAAGGGCAGCACCGCACCAGAACCAGCGATTGGCTAGCCATCGCCGCCAGGGCGTGAGCACGATGCCGGCTAGTACCGCTGCGAGATAGAAGAGGACGTCATACTTGTTGAGGATTGTGAGGCCAGCCAGCGCACCGAAAGCGATCCACAAGCGAGGGTTCCCCGTGTTTGCAATGCGCAGCGTGATCCACGCAAGGGCCAGCCAAAGGGGGTAATCGAAGGCGTTCATGGTGAACAAATGCCCGATGCCGAGGGCCAACGGCATGATTGCCATCAAGATTGCGGCGACGATCATGGCGAAGCGTCCTGCGTCGAGCTCCTGCGCCACTCGTGAGGTTAGGTAGATGGCGAGGCCGATGGCGAGTGCGGGTAGGAGGCGAATTGCAAAGAGCGACTGGCCTATAGTGTGGGCGAGAAGCCATGCGATCCATGCGATGAGGGGCGGCTGATCGACATATCCCCAGGCAGGATGCTTGCCGCAAGCAAGGTAATACAGTTCGTCGCGAAAGTATCCGTAGCGACCGACGATTGTGAGGAGCACGCCGACGGTGACGAAAGCGATTGCGAGGACAGCCGTGCGTGCGCTGGAGGTGGACGGAGTCGTTTCATTAGTGCAATCAGGCATTGGGCATCCAGATGTTTGGGCTGGCTCGTTGATACTGGATGATATAAGAACGCCCATCCTTAAGCGGCGCCAATC
This sequence comes from uncultured Granulicella sp., assembly GCA_903932155.1. Taxonomy (GTDB): domain Bacteria; phylum Acidobacteriota; class Terriglobia; order Terriglobales; family Acidobacteriaceae; genus Edaphobacter. The sequence continues at coordinate 19,576 of CAIZFH010000150.1, forward strand.
GGCAAAGCGATGTGCGTGCATGGGGTAAGTATGATGGAGGAGGGAGGCGCCTATGCGAATCGCATTGCGAGCGGCTGCGGGATTGATTCTGGTTGCAACGCTTGTGGCTGGATGCAAACACTCGAGCAACGGAGCAGCGGGAGCGGCGAATGGGGCCACGCCGGCAGGCGAGTTGAAGACATTTCCGATTCGCGGCAAGATCGTGAGCGTAGACGCGGGCAAGGGAATGGTGATGTTGGACCACGAGGCCGTTCCTGGCTTCATGGACGCGATGACCATGCCCTATAAGCTGAAGGACGCGTCGGTGGTGAGCGAGTTGCATCCCGGCGACCGCATTACGGCGAAGCTGCTGGTGCGCAAGGATGGGGACGATTACGAAGACCCGCTGCTGGATGAGATCGTAGTAACTGCGCAGGCGCGGCCTGACTATAAGCCAACAGTGCAGTACCATGTGCCCACGGCGGGCGATGCGGTGCCCGACTTCAAACTGACCAATGAATTTGGCCGGGCGATTCATCTTGGCCAGTTCAAGGGACGCGTGCTGCTATTGACCTTTGTCTACACGCGCTGCCCTCTGCCGGACTACTGCATCCGCATGAGCAGGAACTTTGCCCAGATCGACAAGGCGCTCGCTGCCGATCCGGCACTGTATGCGAAGACGCACCTGCTGAGCATCAGCTTCGACCCGAAGGTGGATACTCCGGCGGTGTTGAAGAGCTATGGCGAGACCTATATCGGAGGCGATGCAAAGCGTGCGTTCGCGCACTGGGACTTTGCCGTGCCGCTGACCGGCGAGTTGGATGCATTGACGCAGTTCTTTGACGTGGGGGTTACGCCGGGCGATGGAGGCCTGCCGAACCATACACTATCTACGGCGCTGATTGGCAAGGACGGCAGGGTGCGGGCGTGGTATCCCACCAACGAGTGGACAACGGATGAAGTGCTGGCGGCGATGAAGAACGCAGCCGCAGCGTGACGTAGAACACTTCGGTATTGTTGATCTAGGACAAGGAGTTTTCGACATGGCAAAGCTGACCATTTTATTCGGAGTGGTATTGATAGTGCTTGGCGTTTGGGGATTCGTGGCCACGGGGAGCGGGCATCCGACGGCGTTGATCCCAACCTGGTTCGGACTAGTGCTGGCGATCTCCGGCGCTCTGGCCCTAACCGAGGATGCGAAGCGGCGCATGCTGTGGATGCATGTCGCGGTGACGGCGGGGCTGTTGGGATTTCTCGGCGCGGGGACACGTGCGATTGTGGAGTTGGTGAAGGCGCATGGCGCGCCCCTGACCGACACCGCCAGGGTGGCGGTTGTATACCAGACGGCGATGACGGCGATCTGCCTGGTGTTCGTACTGCTCTGCGTGCGATCGTTTATCGCGGCGCGCCGGACGCGCAACGCCTCGGTGTAGCGAATCGGCAGAAATTTTATTGTGCTTTATCTACGGTCGTGAGCGCGCGGATGGCCTCTCGTAGATACTCGCGCACCGTATCATCGCCATCGATCTCGAGGCAGTGGCGAAGCGTATCGACTGCTCCCGTTGCGTGCAGGAAGCGCAGCGCATCTGCCGCGGCGATGCGGACCGTTGGGGCACTATCTGACAGTGCTGAGATGGCCAGTGCCTGCGCCTTGTCGCTTTGACCTCGATAGTTTAACGCGGCCGCGATGGCCAGTACGCGGATATTGGGGTCCTGATCCGTCTGCTCAATCTGCTCCACCGACGAATAGCAGGTTGGCAACTCCTTATTGGAGACGTAGCGCGAGGCATCCAATCTCGATGCCGAGGGCACATTGATGTTCTGACAGAGCCGCTGCAAGCGGTCGAGTGCGCGTGGCGAACCAAGCCAGGTAGCCGCGCCTGCTAAGTTGACCTGTACCTGAAGATCGATCTCGGATTCCAGTGCAACAAGAATCGCTGTGAGTGCCGGACGATCATCCATGGCGGCAAGTTGCGCCGCTGCCAGGCTTCGCACCTCGCCATCGGGACCGTGCAGCGCTGCAACCAGAGCGGCCTCTGTTAGATCGATGTGGTGCCGCGCCAGTCCGTCGGCAAAGGTCTCCACCGGGGGAAGCGGCGTACCAGCCAGCCATTTCGGCGCCAGCGGAGCGACCTGCGCCGTTGCTGTGAAACTGGTCGCTGAAAGACAAGCCCCCATGATCAAAAGAAGGATGAATTGCCGTGGTTTGCCCGCCAGACCCTTTTCCATGAGGTTGTCCCTTCTATAACCTACTGACGTACGGCCTGCCGATTGGTATGCCGTTGAACCAAATTATCTTGTTGATCCGCACCCTCGTATCGCTGGCCGGCGCTCAGAAGCAGCGGCTGGGCTGGGTACAAGATGCGTTCACAGGGTACACTTCAGAGATATGTCTTCGTTAGGATCGCATGGTATGGGTGGGGGAATGGGTGGTGGGATGGGTTCCGCAGACCGGCCGAGCCGTGGCACGGGGCGGGCACTGACCGCGGATCTGACGAAGAGCCGGCCCAAGCCAAAGTTGAAGAAGGTTCTGCCCGAGGTATGGAAGCTGATTGTGCCACGGCGCTGGCTTCTTAGCTTCAGCCTGCTGCTGATGGTCATCAACACGCTCTCCGGCTTTGTGCTGCCGCAGTCGGTTCGACCGTTGATCGATCAGGTGATGGTGGGTGGAAAGACCAACTTGCTGCCCTGGCTGATTGCGCGTGTGGTGGCAGCCGTGATTGTGCAGGGCGCAACCTCGTATGCGCTGTCCCAACTGCTGAGTAAGGGTGGGCAGAGGCTGATCTCGGAATTGCGGATGCAGGTGCAGGAGCATATTGGGCGGCTGCCGGTGGCGTTCTACGACGAGAACCGGACGGGTACGCTGGTGGCGCGCATCATGACGGACGTGGAGGGTGTGCGCAACCTGGTGGGTACGGGGCTGATTGGATTTATGGGCGGGATACTGTCGGCTGTGGTGGCGTTCGCTCTACTCATCAATGTGAATGTGCGCATGACGCTGCTGACGCTGGTCATTCTGTTGCTGTTCGGATCGATTCTACAGCGTGCGTTCAGTACCATACGTCCGATCTTCCGTGAGCGCGCTAAGCTGAACGCAGAGGTGACGGGGCGCCTGACGGAATCGCTGGGCGGCGTGCGCGTGGTGAAGGGCTATCACGCGGAAGCAAGCGAAGCACGCGTGTTTGGCGCAGGCGTGAAGCGGCTGCTGGATAATGTAATCAGCTCGCTGACGGCGCAGTCGATAATGACGCTGTCGTCGACGCTGGTGCTGGGGTTGGTGGGCGGGCTGGTGATGTACCTGGGTGCGCATGAGCATGCGGCGGGCAGGCTCTCCATTGGGCAGTTCACGCAGTTCATGATGCTACTGGCGTTCCTGGTGGCTCCTGTGGCGCAGTTGGTGAACATAGGCACGCAGTTGACGGAGGCGTTTGCAGGGCTGGACCGCACGACAGAGATACTTTCTGAACGCACAGAGGACAACGAGCCGCAGCGTGTGAATGTGGTGGAACCGATACACGGCGAGGTGAAGTTCGATCATGTGCTGTTTGCGTATGAGCCGGGCAAGCCGGTTCTGCATGGCATTAGCTTCGAGTCGAAGCCGGGGACCGTGACTGCACTGGTGGGATCGTCGGGATCGGGTAAGTCGACCATCATCAGCCTGATCTGCGGCTTCCATACGGCGACTTCGGGGCAGGTCCTGATCGACGATGTGGATCTGGCGACGATCCGGCTGAGCAGCTATCGCGAGCAGCTTGGCGTGGTGCTACAGGAGACTTTCCTGTTCGATGGGACGATCCGCGAGAATGTGAAGTTTTCGCGTCCGTCGGCGAGCGAGGAGCAGGTGATGGAGGCCTGTCGGATCGCACGCGTGGATGAGTTCACCGAACGCTTTCCCGATGCTTACGAGACGATTGTCGGCGAGCGCGGAGTGAAGTTGTCCGGCGGGCAGAGGCAGAGGCTCTCGATTGCACGCGCGATTCTGGCTGATCCGCGCATTCTGATTCTGGATGAGGCGACCAGTTCGCTCGACTCCGAATCCGAGGCGATGATCCAGGGCGGATTGAATCACCTGATGGAGGGGCGTACGACCTTTGTGATTGCGCATCGGCTATCGACCATTCGTCGCGCCGACCAGATTCTGGTGATCGAGGGCGGCCTGATCCTGGAACGCGGAACGCACGAGTCGCTGTACCGGCTGGGTGGGCGCTACTTCGACCTGTACACACGCCAGCACGGCCTGGAGGCGAACCTGTTTCTGGCGCCTGGCGAAGGCGATAAGGTGGAAGAGGCAGAGGAAGCGGCGGCGGAATGAGCGCATAATGTACACTATGTACATGGCGCTTCATATCAACAACCCGGCAGTTGAACAGAAGGTTCGGGAGATGGCCTTGGCGGCTGGCGAATCCATCACAGATGCGATAGGCAAGGCGGCGGATGAGCGGATCGCTCGTCTAAGGCCATCTGAAGTAGATCCTGCATCTCCTAATGTAGATGAGATATTAGAGCTAATGCGTAGCTTTAAGTTAAAGCCGATCAATACGGAATTGACGAACGACGAGATTCTGGGCTATGGCCCGGATGGAATCTGCGAGTAATGGTCATCGACTCGTCTGCGATTCTTGCGATTTTTTTGGAAGAGTCTGATGCATCGATCTATGCCTCTGCGATTCTGAATGATGTCAGGCGTTTAGTCTCGGCTGCAACACTGGCAGAGGCATCCATTGTGGCAATCCGTCGGCGAGAGCCAGATCCGATCGCTGCCCTCGATATCCTGATGACGCGGTTGAGGCTGGTGGTCATCCCGGTCGATCATGAACAGGCATTACTTGCGCGGGACGGATTTCGACGGTTCGGCAAAGGGCGGCATCCAGCTGGACTGAACTTTGGCGATTGTTTCTCCTATGCGCTGGCGAAGCAGCGGGGAGAGCCTCTGCTCTTCAAGGGCGTCGACTTCAGTCAGACGGATGTAGAAATCGCATAGCTGACTTAGACTGGACACTGCCATGCTGCGAGTACCCTACGCCGAACTCTACAATGCACTGCATCTTGCGACGCTGCACCTGGGCCTGGTGGGCGAGCGCGCCGAACTCTGTGCCCGGCTGTTTGCAGAGACCACGCGCGACGGAGTTTACACCCACGGCCTCAACCGATTTCCACGTTTCGCAGCGATGCTGGCTAACGGATGCATCGACGTAGCAGCCGAGCCGACGTGCGTGGCCAGCGCCGGCGCGCTGGAGCGCTGGGAGGGGCATCTGGGGCCCGGCAACCTAAACGCATACGCGGCCATGGTGCGCGCCATCGAGTTGGCTCGCGAGCACGGTCTAGGCGGGATCGCGATGGCCGACACCAACCACTGGATGCGCGGCGGCAGCTACGGCTGGCTGGCGGCGGAGGCTGGCGTCTTCGCCATGTGCTGGACCAACACACTGGCCAACCTACCTGCCTGGGGTACCGCCACTCCGACGCTGGGTAACAACCCTTTGGTGATCGCGATTCCGCGTCCGGATGGAGCACATGTTGTACTCGACATGGCGATGTCGCAGTTCTCCTACGGGTCAATCTCAGCTTACGCAGCGCGTGGCGAACCGTTACCCGTTCCAGGGGGATTCGATGCAGCGGGCAATCCGACTACCGACGCAGCCATTCTGGAGGTCTCGCAGCGCGCGCTGCCTATTGGCTACTGGAAGGGTTCCGGCCTGTCGCTGGTGCTGGACATGCTAGCTGCAATGCTCTCCGGCGGCCGAGCCACACACCAGCTACTCCGCGATTCGCTGCACGAATCCGGCCTGAGCCAGATATTCCTTGCTATTGATCCTTCGAGCTTCGCGGATCGTGCCGAGCTTGATCGCATCGCCAATGGCATTCTGGAATCGCTTGAAGCTGCCGTCCCGCTCGACCCCGCCCGCCCCGTGCGATATCCCGGCCAACAGACGCTGCGCCTGCGGGAAGAGAACCTTCGACTGGGAGTTCCGGTCGATTCTGTGGTCTGGGAACAACTGCTTGCCTTGTCGTTCTAGAGTGACTGATTGTGTCCTACCGGACCGGTGAAGACCGGGGTGTCCCAAAGTATAGCTTGCGGGACTCGACACGCGCGGAAGCAGGGGGAACCTGTTGGGACTGGGGCGGCTTGGGCTTGTTGGGTTGTGTTGCGGACGCAGCAAGCTCTATTTTGCTGAAGTTGAACGCCATGCCGGCCACACTGCACGGAGTAAGATGCGGCGTAGGCAAGCTACACCGGTCCCTGTGCGATCCCACAGCCCGGAAACGAATCATCGGAGATCCATTTTGATTTTTTGCGGACGAATGACTACTGGGTGGCGCAACGAATCGATTCCTGATGACGGTTGGAACTGGGGCGGGTTGGCAGCCATTACGGATTGCTCCAGTGCAAACGGCTAAATGACTTACGAGTCCTATGATTTGCGCTGGAACCTCAACGAACCATAGCACTTGCTTGCTATGGGTTGCAGCGCAAGTTGTATTCACAGGAGACGAGGTGAGGTTACGCCACCGGCTGGGTGCAAAACTTGCAACGGCGGGCCGGTAGAGGAATCTCCGAAAGGCACTCAGTGCACGTCTTGGTAGTTGGCGCGACGGGCGCGTTCGCCTTGGCCATCAGATACTTCAAAGGCAGCACCACGAAGAAGTAGATCATGCTGGCCACGATCAGGAAGTTGATGATGGCGTTCAGGAAACTGCCGTACTTGATGAGCGTTCCGTGAAGAGAGAAGGCGAGGCCGGAGAAGTCGGGCGTCTTCACAATGGCAGCGATCAGCTGCATCAGGATGTCTTTGGTAAACGAGGTAACTACCGCGCCGAAGGCCGTGCCGATGAGGACGGCGACTGCTAGTTCGACCACGTTACCACGCAGGATAAAGTCGCGAAATCCCTTAAGCACGGTGAACTCCTTGAATGAGATTTACGGGGCTGAGTATAGCGCAAGTGGGGGACGGCGGTTAATTATCGGTGCGTGCGCATTTGTAAGGGGAAGCGAGGCGGACGCGAGCTTCGTTGATGGCTCCCTGGGTGTTGTCGTTGGTCTGGACGGCGAGACGATACTCGTTGACAGCGCGCTCCCTTTGGCCTGTGCAGTCGAAGATATAGCCCAGGTGGATGTGACTCCAGACCTCAGTCCAGCGCGGGTCCCCGTCCCCACGCAGGGCGTCACGGAAGCTGTTGGCGGAGGCCTGATAATTGCGCTGCATGAAGAAGACCTCTGCGATGCGATAGGCGGCCAGCGAGCTGGATTTATTTTCGTCGAGGGCCTTCTGGTACTCAGCGAGCGCACCGACGAGGTCACCCTGCGCGACCATCTGCTGTCCACGCAGCACGGCCACGCGGATGGCCAGGTCGGGCGTGCTCTTGAGCAGCCAATTCTCCGGGTCGATGGAGATGCGTCGCGGGCGGCCGAAGGTCTCGACGGTATAGGACGAGTCGGTGCCCGCCACATCGATGCGCCGGTCTTCGGTCTTGCCGTCGGTCTCGATCCGCAGCTCCACTGGCATGCGGAAGAGGTCGAGGTCCTCGCTGATGGATCCGACAGTACGGAAGCCCTTATTGTTGCCCAGGCGGTAGACGGCGTATTTATCGGTGAAGGCAGGTGCGCCGGTGCCGTCGATCCACTCGGAGAAAAATGGCGTGAGTTCCAGGTGGGAGCCCACGTTGTTTGCTCCGTTGACCGTCTGCGCCTCGGCGACGGTCTCGACCTGGGAGGTGCGGATGCTCTTGTCGGCGTACTGCGAGAGCAGGTTGCGAAGGAAGCCCTGGAAGGTGTCGTCGCCCATCTGCCAGCGGAGCATATGGAAGACCATGGCTCCCTTTTCCAGGGTCATCGACTGGAACTGGGGCGAGAAGGGATCGAGGCGGCCCAGCGTGCTGAGCGGCTCGGTATCGTAGGCCAGCGCACCGGCTGAGACATCGCCTATTGCGGTCTGGAAGGCGTTCTTGCCGGCGGAGTCTTCCAGGTACATCAGCTCGCCGTAGCGACTCATGCCGTTGGTGATCCAGGCGTCGTTGAGCGTGTCGGGCGAGACTTCGGAGCCCCACCACTGGTGGGCCAGGGTGTTAGCCAGCAGCCTCTGCGAGTTGTGATCTACGATGCGGTTGCCGGCGATACACGCCATCTCAGGCGCCCAGGAGGCGGAGACGGCGTCCTCGGGCAGTTCGACAATGTTGATGCGGCCGGAATCGGGTTGGCCAAAGAGGTTGGTCATAAACTCAAACTCACGCCCTGCGAGTGCGGCGAACTCCGGCGCGCCGTCCTTGCGTTTTTCGGTGACATAGACGTGGACGTTGCTGATGCCGGAGGCGGTGATGGGGGGCAGGAACTTGCCCGCGACGATGGTTCCGGGAAATCCCGGCTTCGACCATGTGAAGCTGAACTCGTTGCGCCCGTCCGGCATGGACTTCTTCGATGAGACCCCGCTGCCGACAGCGGTGTAGTCCGCAGGCACACGGATGTGCATCTCGGCGGTGAAGCGATCGGTGAAGAGGCCAGTCATGGGAAACCAGCGGCCAGGGTAGAGCAACATGCTGATGGGATCGGCGATGGCGGCCAGCTTGATGCCGTCTACGGGGCTAGTGTCGGAGCCGGTGAGCGTGCCAGCGTAGGTGAAGTGGAAAGTATTGCTGGAGCCTTTGGGTAGCGGCGCAGGCAGGGTGACGCGCACAGTAAAGTTGGAGGACAGCCGTTCGGAGTTGAGCGCCGCGCCGGAATTGTCGGTGAGCGATGTGACGTTTAGGCCGTTATTCAATTCAAAGCTGGCACTCGTGAGGTCTTCCAGGGCGGTGAAGGTGACATCGGCGGTGGCCGTGAGCTTGCCGGTAGAGGGGTCGAGGTCGGCGTTGATGACGTAACCGCTGATGTTGATCAGCGAGCGCACAGGCGCAGCGGAAGCTGGCATTGAGAACGCGCAGGTGGCCAATAACCCAGCGGCGAGCGCATGGAGATTACGGACAGTCCGAATTCTGAGTCGGGTTCGAGGTGTAAGTGACATGCTTGCGGCAATCCTCAATGACGGTTCAGCCTGGAACAATGGTAAAGCCCTGCGGGCGATTCTGGAGATTGGATGCAGCAGCCGTCTTGCCGGCTGTTGTTGAGACCCAAAAGGTTAGACGCTTGTTGCGAGGCTTCGGGGTACGCCGGTTTTGGTAACTTGCAGAAGCTGAACAACGGCGTCCGAGACGCGGAGGAGTGGATCGGCGGGATGTCCTGATTGGGCGGGGGTTGGCAATAGCCGGATGCGGACGTCGGCGAGGTCTGCGATCATCTGGTGGCGAACGGGCGTTTCGTCCAGAAGGGGGCGCAGCGCTGCGGCCACGTTGGCGGCGGTAAAGCGCTGGTTGAGCAGCTCGGGAACGATGCGCCGCCCCGCAACCAGGTTGGCCATCGCAATGGGTAGATGCCCGTCGGCGTCCGGTTGGGCGGGAATCTCGGCGGGGTAGCGGATGAGCCGCTTGGCCAGCGCGAAGGTGAGCGCGGAGACGCGATAGACAACTACGAAGGGGTTGCCGATGCCGAGTGCCTGCACCGTCGCCGTGCCGCTGGCGACGACCGAGGCGCGCGCGTGGAATAATGCTGTTCGCGCATCGGGGACGAGCCTCACAGTTGGGATACTCGCGGTTGGATCGGCCTCCTCACGCCACCAGCGAAGCTGACCATCGACCTGGAATTGCACTTGATCGAGACTAAGTGTAGAAGCAACTGGAATCAGATACTCAGCATCGCGCGGAAACCGCACGGCCATGTCCAACATTTCCGCCAGATTCTTATGAACCTCGCTCTGTCGGCTGCCGGGGAGAAGAGCGATCCATGTTTTTGAGGGATCGAGTTCGTATTTTGTAGCGTATTCTTCGCGCGTGATAGTCGGCAGCGGAAGCGCGGCCAGCGGATGGCCGACAAACTCTGCGTCTACACCGCGGTCCTGGTAGAAGGGGGCCTCGAAGGGGAAGATCACCATCATGCGGTCGACGTAGCGCTGGACGAGACGTATGCGTCCGCGCTTCCATGCCCACAGTTGCGGGCTGACGAACCAGAGCACGGGAACGCCGAGGCGCTTGAGGTGTTTGGCGAGGCGGAAATTTACCTCGGGGAAGTCGATGAGGATAGCAACGTCGGGCCGGTTGCGCCGAATGGACGCCACCAGCTTGCGGTACTGGGCGTAGATGTAGGGTGCGTGGCGGATGACCTCGGTGAAGCCCATGTGGGCGACGTCCTCGGCGCGGACGATGCGCTCGAGGCCATTATCGGCCATCTCGGTGCCACCTAGACCGGTGAAGCTGGCTTCAGGCAGGCGGGTGCGCAAATGGGAGATTATGCCTGCGCCGTAGTGGTCGCCCGAGGCCTCGCCAGCGGAGAGAAAGATGCGCGGATTGGAAACGGTAGCGATGGACGTAGTTTAGAGCAACGTCATAGGTCGCGGAGGATATCTTCGCGGGAAACTTGCTTATGCGCTGCGATCTGACTGAGGATTTTGCTGAAAGTTCCAATCCTCAACGGAGTATGCGCGGGGATCACTTGCTTTGACCGAGAAGGAGTTTCGGTGCGCAGCATAATATGGCTTCCAACCTGCGTGATCCGCGTGTATCCCCAGTGGCGACAAATGTGGTCGGCCAGTCGTTCGCCACTGATGTTGCGCGGGAGCTTCATGCGACGGCGAGAACTTCGTCTCTTCTGAGGTGGAGACGTATGTTAGCCGGTTTGGGTTCGTCGAAGTAGTAGGCTTCGACGGCCTCCTTGACATTGGCGCGCAACTGCTCCCACGAGTCGGCCTCGGTGACGATGTTCTCGCCGAGAGCTTCTGCGATAAATCCGCCGTCTGACTCCTGCGTGACTTCAAAGACGAGTTCGCTCATAAGGACAATATACGATAGAGGCGAACGGAGGTGGGTGTGGCGGATCGTGCGAAGCGGTTCAAGGCAATGCTGGAGCCGCTGGGCGACGGCTTGGGGTGGGTAGTGGCGTGGCTACCCTTCGATGCGGCGAAGGCGTGGAAGAAGATGGTGCGGCAGCGCGTGACTGTTGAGGTGGGAGGCGAGATCTTTCGAACATCTCTGTTTGCGGGTGCGCGGCGTGCAGGACAGTTTGTGCTGGTCAACAAGAAGATGCAGCGGGCGGCGGACGCGGGTGTAGGCACGATGGTAGAGTTTGCGATTGCGCCAGACCTGGAGCTGCGCGAGGCGGAGTTGCCGGACGAGCTAGCCGCGCTGCTGGACGACGAGCCGGGGTTGCGCAAGTGGTACGACGAGCTGACGGAGTATATGCGGCGGGAGATCGGCAAGTGGGTGATGGAGCCCAATAGCAACCAAGTGCGGATGCGGCGGGCCGAGCAGATGGCCGAGCGCCTGTTGGCCACCATGGAGGGCGAGCGAGAGCTGCCGCCGGTGATGAAAGCCGCGTTTCGATTGAGGCCAAAGGCCCGTGTGGGATGGGCACGGATGACCACAACACAGCAGCGCAACGCGTTGATGGCGGTGTTCTACTATCAGACGCCGGATGCTCGCCAGAAACGCGTAGAGAAGCTCTGCGATGAAGCAGAGAAACGCGCGGGATAGTAACTCAATTTGCGCAACGTCGAGGTGGACTACTGCGATTCCATCCATGTGAGAGCTTTGGCGGCGAGGCGGTCGAAGGCGGTGACGGCCACGCTGAGGTGGTCGAGGCGAGAATCTTCGATCTTGTTGTGGCTGATGCCGCCGAGCGACTGCACAAACATCATAGTGGTGGGAATGCCCAGGCGGGCGACCTCGGCGGCGTCGTGCAGTGGACCGGATGGCAGGCTGTGTGCTGGCGCACCCAGTGTCTCGGCGATGGACTCGCGACAGAGGTCGATAAGTTCGGGGTGGAAGGGGATGGGCTCGATGCTCCAGATGCGCGACCACTCGACGGTGCAGCGTTCTTCGGCGGCGAAGCGGCGGCTGGCCTCCTGCGCCTCGCGGAACATGGTGGCGAGAATTGCAGCGTCCAGATCGCGCTGATCAAGTGTCGTCTCACAGCGACCCACGACCGCAGTAACAATTCCGGGGAAGGTCTTGACGCTGCCCATGGTGCAGACCGAGTCGGAATGGCGCGTAGCGATGGTGCGAATCTCCAGTGCGAGACGGGCGGCGGCAGCCAATGCGTCGCGGCGATCGGCCATGGGCGTTGAACCGGAGTGTGCCTCCTGCCCGTGAAAGGTGATTGCGTGGCGTTCGACTCCCTTGGTGCCGAGGACCGCGCCGAGTGGGATGTTTAGTCGTTCCAGCACTGGACCTTGCTCGATATGCAGTTCAAGATAGGCCGCGATGTTCTCTCGTTCCTGCGCGGCCTCGCCGATGCGGTCGATGTCGATGCCGCAGTGGGCGAGCGCGGCCTCGAGTGTGACGCCGTCGCGGCCGGTGCGCACCCGGTCGGCGTCGATGCTGTGCGTTCCGGCGAAGGCGGAGGAGCCGAAGAGGCTGCGACCAAAGCGCGCGCCCTCCTCGTCGGCCCAGTCGACCACGCGAACGGTGAAGGGCGGGCGGCCATCGGTATCGTGGGCGATGCCGCAGAGGATTTCGAGCGCGGTGACGACGCCGAGCGCGCCGTCGAGCCAGCCGCCGTTGGGAACGGAATCCAGATGGCTGCCTAGCACCATCGACTTGGGCGAAGCGCCGGGCAGCGTGACCCAGGAGTTGCCCGCGGCATCTCGATGCTGCGTAATTCCGTATGAGCCCGGTAGTCCGTCGAGCTTGCCTGCGAACCACTCGCGAGCGCGCTGCCAGGTAGGCGTGAAGGCAATGCGTTGTGCGCCGTTGGCGTCGCCGGTGAGCGCGGCAAGCTCCCGCAGGTTGGCAATCACTCGATTGGGATCGGCTGGCATCGACTCCTCCTATTCCACTTTATCCCCACATTACGCCTGGGTATATGCGGCCATGAATGTTCCCAACGCAGTTGCACTCGCAGAGCAGCGTCTCGATATGATTTACTTCAAAGATGCTCAACTGGCTGGTCATCGGAATTGGAGACATCACCCGCAAGCGCGTGTTGCCCGCTGTGCTGGCGGAACCGCGCAGCCGCCTGTACGCCTTGCTGACGCGCGACCCTCGCAAGGCCGAGGCGTATTCCGGCGTGCTGGCGTTCACCGATCTCAACGCAGCGCTGCGCGATCTAGCGATCGATGCGGTATATGTAGCGTCGCCGGTTGTGATGCATGCAGCGCACACCATCGCCAGTGTGCGCGCGGGCAAGCATGTGCTGTGCGAAAAGCCGGTGGCGATGAACTATGCGCAGGCCGAATCCATGGCCGAGGCGGCGCGCGAGTCGGGACGGCTGCTCGGCATTGCGTACTACCGGCGTCTCTATCCCAAGCTGATACGCACGCGGCAGCTGATTGCAGAGGGTGCTATCGGCCAACCGGTGCTGGTGGAGGCTAACTACCACGGCTGGCTGGAGAGCCCCGAGCGCGGCTGGCTGAAGGACCCCGCGGTGGCTGGTGGAGGGCCGTTGTACGACGTTGGGTCGCACCGCATTGATGCATGCAATTTTTTATTTGGTAGGCCGCAGCGCGCGACTGGGTTGCTCTCCAATGCACTGCATGAGCTTGCGGTGGAGGACTCGGCTACTACGCTGATCGAGTACGAGGGCGGCATTCATGCGGTGGTGGATGTGCGCTGGAACTCGCGCATCACACGCGACCAGTTTCGCATCATAGGCAGCGAGGGCGAGATCAGCCTTGACCCGCTGAATGGGCCCACGCTGCGGCTGTTGGCGAGCGATGGCAAGCTGACCGAGGAGCAGTTACCCACCCACGCCAATGTGCATTATCCGGCGGTGGAGAACTTCGTAGCTGCTGTACTGGACGGCGTGCCGCTAGCGTGTCCCATAGACGAGGCTATATGGACCGACTGGGTGACGGAGCAGGTGAAACTCGCCCAATAGTTGGCCCCCCGATCACGACCCCAACCTCAACGGCGCAGGAGTCGCGGGAAGATGGCGCCCGTGGTCTGGCTGTACTCGGTGTATTGCTCCGCAAAGGTCTGCCGCATGAACTTCTCCTCCTTCAGGCGTTTGATGTGGAAGGAGAGCCAGATGAGCAGAATGGCGGGCAGGCCACGCCACTGGTTGCGAGCGATTGCCGTTCCTACCATGGCAAGTATCAGTCCGGTGTATATGGGGTGCCGCACCCAGCGGTATGGACCATTGCGGATCAGTTCGTGACCCACTTTAATGGTGACGTTGCTGCTCCAATTGCCGCCTAATGTGAATCGCGCCCAAAAGGTGATGGCAAATCCCAGCACGACGATTGCTACGCCCAACCAGCCGATCCATGCTTGGTCGGCGAAGATGTCCCTATGCCACCAGCGTCCGAGGTTCTTGCCGAAGAAGATGAAGTAGATTGCCAGCCCTGACACGGCGGTGTAGGACATGCGCGAGGCAAAGCTCTCACGGTGTTGTGTTTTTTTGGATTGCAGCGCCCATGCTATCCAGATGAGTATCCAGGCAGCCCACAGGTAGCTACAGATCGACATCATGTCCATTGAAGGCTCCCTGCATAGGATACTTAGCGACCGTGCGGATCACAAAAATCGAATGGTATTTATGCGCCGAATGCGAGGTCGATCAGGGTCTTCTCTTCCAGCGCGTGGGCCTTGGCGGAGCCGGTGGCGGGGCTGGCGCTGGCGCTTCGCTTCACGCTGAGCACGGCGCGGCCGGAACTCATGCGGCGCAGATGTGGCAGGACATAGGAGAGCGCGCCCATATTGGCTGGCTCCTCCTGCACCCAGACGATTTCGTTGGCCTCGGGATGCTGATTGAACGCGGTCTGCATCTCGTCCTCGGGCCAGGGGTAGAGCTGTTCGAGGAAAAGTATCGCGACTGAGCTGTCCTTGCGCCGCTCGCGCTCCACGCGCAGTGTGTGACCGATCTTGCCCGAGCAAACCAGCAGGCGGCGAGGCGCGCTGACAGAGTTATCGGGAACCACATTGCGGAAGCGTGGCGCAGAAAAATCCGCGAGCTGTGAGGCTGCATCCGCGCTGCGCAACATGCTCTTGGGCGTGAAGACCACTAGCGGCTTGCGCCATGGGCGCATGGCCTGGCGGCGCAGCAGATGGAAGTACTGCGCGGCGGTGGAGGGCTGGCATATCTGGATGTTGTCGTTTGCGGCGAGTTGCAGATAACGCTCGATGCGTGCGCTGGAGTGCTCCGGCCCCTGGCCTTCGTATCCGTGAGGCAGCAACAGGACGAGGCCGGAGAGCAGGTTCCACTTGGCCTCGCTGGCCGCGATGAACTGGTCGATGATGATCTGCGCACCGTTGGCGAAGTCGCCGAACTGCGCCTCCCACAGCACCAGTGTCTCCGGGCTATCGCGCGAGTACCCGTACTCGAAGCCAAGCACGGCTGCCTCCGAGAGCATGGAGTTATAGACCTCGAAGCGGGTCTGCTGCTGGCTCAGATGTTGCAGTGGAAAGTAGCGCTCCTCATTCTCGATGTCTACCAAAACAGCGTGTCGCTGGTTGAAGGTGCCGCGCTGCGAGTCCTGCCCGCTAAGGCGCACGGGCGTGCCGTCGATGAGCAGGGAAGAGAAGGCGAGAAGCTCTGCAGCACCGTAGTCGAAGGGCAGCTTGCCCTCGCCCATCTGCACGCGCTGGTCGTAGAGCTTCCGCACTTTGGGGTGGATGTGGAAGCCCTCGGGCGCGCGCGTCATCAGCCGGCACAGATCGGCGATGCGCTCGGGCGTGATGCCGGTGGGCACGTCGTACTCGGGCAAAAACGGCCCGCCCTTGTAGGGTGCCCAGTAGTCCGGCATCTGCGCCAGACGCGGCTTCCGCTGGGCCTGGCTGGCGGTCTTCTGGTCGGCCAGAAACTCCTGCTGCACCTGCTTCACTTCAGCGGAGGGATCGATGCGCATCTGCTCGGCGTAGAGCTGGTAAAGGAAGGGCCGGTTCTTAATCATGGCGTAGCGTAGCGGCTGGGTGACCGTGGGGTCGTCCACCTCGCTGTGGCCGTGGCGGCGGTATCCGATCAGGTCCACCAACACATCGGATTGGAAGCGATGGCGGAAGTTGGCCGCGATGGTCGCCACGCGCACTACTGCGTCGGGGTCTTCTGCGTTGACGTGGAAGATGGGGATGGGAAGGCGCCTGGCCAGGTCGGAGGCGAATCGCGACGAGTTTCCTTCCTGCGGCAGTGCGGTAAATCCAAGCAGGTTGTTAACGATCACATGCACCGTTCCGCCGACGTCATAGCCGTGCAACGAACCCAGCACGAGGCTCTCGGCGACGATGCCCTGGCCGGCGAAGGCCGCGTCTCCATGGACCATGATGGGCAGTACCTGGCGGTCGCCGCCCTGACCCAGACGCATCTGCCGGGCGCGCGCGCGACCCAGCAACACAGGATCGACTGCCTCCAGATGACTTGGGTTGGAGGCCAGGTGCAGCTCAATGGCGCCGCCATCGTCGGTCTGGTATTCGCCCGTCGCGCCGATGTGATACTTTACGTCTCCGCCGCCCAGCACACTGCGCGGATCCACATCCTCGAACTCAGCAAAGATCTCCGACGGCGCACGGCCAATGGTGTTGGTCATCACGTTGAGCCGTCCGCGATGACTCATTGCAATCAGCGCCCTGGTCACCCCAGCCGGAACGCTGACGCGCAGGACTTCATCGAGGAAGGGAATCAGCGCGGTTAGGCCTTCGAGGGAAAAGCGCTTTGTTCCCAGATAGCGCGACTGGATCACCTGCTCGAAGATATCGGCGCGAATCAGTAGCGAGAGCACATGTGGCTGGTCAGCGCGACGCGTTGGTTGCTCCACCTGCTCCGCCAGCCACTGTCGCTGCTCCTGGCTCGGGATGTGCATGAACTCGATGCCAAACGTGCTGCTGTAGAAGGCACGCGCCTGGTCGGCGACCGGGCCGGTGGGCGCAGGGACGGGGAACTCCTCCGGTGGCAGGTACTGGCCCAGCGGATCGAGCCACGCCTGCAGATATCCCCAGCGTCGGAAGACATCGAAGATCGCCTCGCGTTGGGCGGGATCGATGGTTGTGGCATCTATAGATGCGGTGGGTGGTAGAGGCTGTGTGCTGCCGGCCATTGTGTTTCCTCGTCGTCCTTTAGATGCGTGGCCATCCATTTCGGGCTCGAACGCGGGGAACGGCGGCCGCCATCGGCTCGTATAGTTATTCCATGGACACACGTCTCAGGAAGATTCGAGCCGGGTTTCTCACGCTGTTGGGCCTATCGATGTTCCTCGTCATCTTCGGGTTGTGCAATGCCCACGCGCAGACGGAAGGCCTAGCCTTACCGGCATCTCAACCCGTAGCGCCATCCAGTAGGGAAGTGCCGGTCCCCTCCGCCGACAGACCCCTGCCCGACATCAACTCGCTGATGGTGCAGGTGGAGGCGCAACAGAAGGCTTCGCGGAGCGCAATCCGGCAGTACATCTATCGATCACTCGAAACACAGCAGAAACTTGATTCCCACGGGGCGGTCAAGAAGACTTCGACCGAAGAGAGCGAGAGCTTCTGGATTAATGGCGTTTTTATCAGCAGACTCCTGGCACGCGATGGCAAACCTGTCTCCGGCGACGAGCTGAAGAAGCAGAACGAACGCATAGACAAACGCATCGCGGAAGCCAGGGGGAAAGCCGACAGCGACCCACCCCAGAAGAAGCACGACTCCGACGAGGTGACCTTTGCGCGCTTCCTCGAACTGGGCGCCTTCTCCAAGCCGCGCCGGGTGCTGCTAAATGGCCGCGACGCCATCGCGGTCGACTACGCGGGCGACCCCAAGGTAAAGACCCGCAATCGCCTGGAAGGCGCGATCCACGATCTGGCGGGAACCGTCTGGGTGGACGAACAGGACCACGCACTGGTCCGTGTGGAAGGCCGCTTCCTCGCAGATTTCAAGCTGGGAGGCGGCCTGCTCGCCGATGTTCACAAAGGCACGTCATTCCAGGCGGAGTGGACCAAGGTCAACGACGAGGTCTGGCTGCCCGCCCGCATGGATGCACAAGGCTCAGCCCGCGTACTACTCTTCATCAGCTTTAACGGTGCCGTCCACGCAACCGACTCCGACTACCGCAAGTTTCGTGCAAGCTCGACGATTCTTCCGGGCGTCGCCGAGGTGCCTGGCGACGGGGAAGTCTCCGGGTCTGTGCACCCCTAGCCCTGAGCCTGCTGCTGACTTGCTAACTCTCTGCCGTTAAACGGCGAGAAGGGATAGCCGTAGCCATCCCTCCCGCAAATCTTGGTGTAGCCGTTGGTACGGCTAGATTGTGCAGCTTCGTTCTACAGACTGTACAGAAGACTAGAGAGGCTGGACGTCAGACGCCTGCCAACCCTTGGGTCCCTTTACCACGTTGAACTGCACTGCCTGACCTTCTTGAAGGCTCTTGAAACCGTTCGAATTGATCGCCGAGTAATGAACAAACACATCCTCGCCGTTCTGACGGCTGATGAAGCCAAACCCCTTGGCATCGTTAAACCACTTTACTGTTCCTTGTTCCATGTTAATTATTTCCTTAGTACTAATGAATTTGCCGCTGGATTCAAATCGGGGATCGACAACATACAAACGCCGCAGAAACCAATCTGTTTCAAACGATGATTGAAGACTAGCACAGATTGCAATAAAAAAAGCGTAAAAATTTGCAACTGTTTTATTTACATCGCACTGTGCCGGAAAGAAAACCTGCCTCTGAGGGCCATTTGGGGATTAGCTACCTCAAACTTCGCGGCAATCTCTGCATCAGGCCCCGGCTCAGACTTGCGGCAGGTGGGCTCGGACGATCTCTTCCGCCCGAGACAGCACCTCTTCCAGACTCATGGCGGTGGAATCGAGGATGACTGCGTCCGCGGCTGGGCGCAGGGGCGATTCGGCGCGATTGCGGTCGCGGCGGTCCCGTTCCCGCATCTCTTCCACAATGGCCTGCTCCTCTGCGCGCTGCTGCTCCGCGGTCGTGGGGTCAGGGGCCTGGCGTGACTCGGTCTGGCGCGCAGTGGTCTGTTCCATGGCAGGGACCTGGCGGAAGCGGCGATTACCGCGAACCTCGGGTGCCGCATCGAGAAAAATCTTGACCTCGGCGTCGGGAAATACGGCGGTACCAATGTCGCGGCCCTCCATGACCACGCCTCCCTGGGATCCCAGGGCCCGCTGCTGCTGTACCATCCAGGCGCGGACGCTCGGGTGTACGGAGACTTGCGAGGCTGCACTGGTGACATCTGCCTCTCGAATGCGCTGTGAGACGTCCATCCCGTCGAGTTGGACGCGATTGCCATCCAGGTGGGGCTCAAGCAAGATGCGAGTCGACAGGGCAAGATCGAGCAGCGGGCCTTCCTCATCGAACGAGAGGTCACCCTCAATCGCCTTCAGCGCCAGCGCACGGTACATTGCGCCAGTCTCGATGTTCAGGAAGCCGAAGTGGCGTGCCAGGTGCGCCGCCAGTGTGCTCTTGCCAGCTCCGGCCGGACCATCGATGGCAATGACTGGCCGTCGCGGGCCGCTGGATGAAACAATTTGCGGCAGAATATCTTCTTCATTTTCAATGGATTTAAGTTGACCTCTCATCCAGTAGATTCATCCTTTCTGGATTTGAACTTGCGCGCGGGTGGCCGCTTGCCAAAGGGCTTCTTGTTGTCAGCAAACTTGGCGAAGGTGCTGGCTGGCCTTCCGGAGGACGCTGTACCCGGCTTTGTAAATGGCTTCTTGCCGGCAAATCCGCCTGGCTTGGCGGTTGGCTTGCCTGTAAATTTACGGGGCTTAAAGTCTCCAGAAGGTTTGCCGAAGGGCTTCTTGCCGGCGAATCCACCTGGCTTGCCTGCGAACTTGCGCGGCGCAAAGTCTCCAGCCGGCTTCTCCGAAGATCGGCTGTCCTCGACCGCGCGAGCTGGGCGTGTTGGCCGGTCAGAAGAGAAAGGACGTGCTGGGCGGTCGCGAGGGGCGTCAAATTTTCGATAGACACGCTTGCCGCTTTCGCCGCCGGAGTCCCGGTCGCCACCGTCTTTTGGTTTGCCTGAAAAAGGCTTGCCTGCAAACGTGCCTTTCGGGCCAGATTTTGAGAAGCCGGTGGACTTGGAGAAGCCTGTGGACTTGGAGGGCCATGGTTTGCCGCTGGAGTCCGGGCCGCGAGACGGGCGCGGCGTGTACGAGCCGGGGGCGCGAGGGCTGCCAAAGGCAGGCCGAGGCTCTGATCCCTCCCGTTTGCGCCCGAAGGTTCCGGGCTTGCTGAAGGTCTTGCGCGCTGGACGCGAGTCGCTGTCCGTGCCTCTCGGTTTGTAATCGCGGGGCTTGCTGGCGCGAGGCTCGCGGGGCTGGATCGATCGCGCTGTGTCTCCCGATGTGGCAAGGTCACTTGCCGTGTGCTGGATTTCAGCAGGGCTTGCGTCATGGACTTCGGACGGCCTGGCAGCAGCCGCCAGCCGACGCGCCTTCTCCTCTTCCCACGGCTTATCGAAGCCAGCTTTCTTATCAAAGCCAGATGCGGGCTTGTTGAAGGGGCGGCGCTGGCGATCGGGCGCTGGCCCGGAAGCATCGCGCGGCTTGAATCCAGGTTTGAATTGGCCAGCAGGGCGGGCCTTGAATCCAGGCTTCGTGCCAAATCCCTTACTCCCGCGCTCAAACGGACCGGGCTTTGCGCCAAACTGCGTGGGCTTCGCCTTGGCTAGGTAGCCGGTGCCGATCTTGCGCGGTTTGGGGATGAACTTGGTTATACGCGGCGCGTCTTCACCTTCGCCCCCTGCTTCGACTGCAATCTCCTGAACCTCAGCGGCTGGT
>CAIZFH010000151.1 GCA_903932155.1 uncultured Granulicella sp.
GGAAACATTGGCGAGCTTTCTCAAACATCCTACCGACCGCACACCGGTTATCAGCAAACTGGCCGAGAACATCGGAGGCAAATTGCTTGGAAGCTGGTTCTCCTTCGGAGAATATGATGCGGTCATCCTCATCGAAGGACCGGATAATATAAGCGCGGCCGCATGCTCACTCGCCGTTTCTGCAAGCGGGGCCTTCAAGGCGTTCAAGACAACTCCACTGCTCGACATCAAGGAGGGCATGGCGGCGATGAAGAAGGCAGGCAAATTGGGGTACAAACCGCCGAACGGAAAGAAGAAATAGTGGCAGATCGTTTCTGCGAGACACACGACACAGCAGTGGGTTACAATTCGCGACTTAGACGATTGGGCGTGGGCCAATGCTCACCGTCATTCCATTGCAGGGAGTGACTACCATGTCGACTACCATGACCAAAGTTCACCCGGGCGCATATGGGTTCCCGGTTAACCTTAAGAAGCGTTACGACAATTACATAGGCGGCAAGTGGACGCCTCCGGTTGCAGGCGAGTACTTCGAAAACATAACGCCTGTGACTGGGCAGGCGATATGCCAGATCGCGCGGTCAAAGGCCGCGGATGTGGACAAGGCGTTGGATGCAGCGCACGCGGCCAAGGCGGCATGGGGTAAGACGTCGGGAGCAGAACGCGGCCGACTATTGGAGAGGATTGCCCAGCGGATCGAGGACAACATTGAGATGCTGGCTACGATCGAAACCTGGGACAATGGCAAGCCGATCCGCGAGACCATGGCCGCAGATATGCCTCTGGCGGTGGACCACTTCCGCTACTTCGCCGGTGTAGTGCGCGCGCAGGAGGGATCGATCGGCCAGATCGACTCCACCACCGTGGCGTATCACTATCACGAGCCGCTGGGCGTGGTGGGCCTGATCATCCCGTGGAACTTTCCCATTCTGATGGCGGCGTGGAAGCTGGCGCCGGCGCTGGCCGCGGGCAACTGCGTGGTGCTGAAGCCGGCCGAACAGACGCCGATGTCGATCCTGTGCCTGCTGGAGTTGATCGAAGACATCCTGCCGCCGGGCGTGCTGAACGTAGTCAATGGCTTTGGCCTGGAAGCGGGTAAGCCGCTGGCATCGAGTCCACGCATCAACAAAATCGCGTTCACGGGTGAGACCACAACGGGCCGGCTGATCATGCAGTACGCTGCGCAGAACATTATTCCGGTGACGCTGGAGTTGGGCGGCAAGTCGGCCAACATCTTCTTTGCGGACGTGCTGGCAGAGGACGACGCATTCTACGACAAGGCGCTCGAGGGCTTCACGCTGTTTGCGCTGAACCAGGGCGAGGTTTGCACCTGTCCGTCGCGCGCGCTGATCCAGGACTCGATCTACGACCGCTTTATGGAGCGGGCATTGAAGCGTGTGCATGCTATCAAGCAGGGAAATCCTTTGGACTCGTCTACCATGCTGGGCGCTCAGGCCTCGAGCGAACAGATGGAGAAGATTCTTTCGTACCTCGACATTGGCAGGCAGGAGGGCGCCGAAGTGCTGATCGGCGGCAAGCAGAAGAAGATGGAAGGCGATTTGAAGGACGGCTTCTACATTGAGCCGACTGTCTTCAAAGGACACAATAAGATGCGCATCTTCCAGGAGGAGATTTTCGGGCCGGTGGTTTCGGTGACGACATTCAAGACCGAAGATGAGGCGCTGGAGATTGCCAACGATACGCTGTACGGACTGGGCGCGGGTGTGTGGACGCGGGACATGAATCGCGCGTACAAATTCGGCCACGGCATTCAGGCAGGGCGCGTGTGGACCAACTGCTACCACCTGTATCCGGCTGGCGCGGCCTTCGGCGGATACAAGCAATCAGGTGTCGGACGCGAGACCCACAAGATGATGCTCGATCACTATCAGCAGACCAA
>CAIZFH010000152.1 GCA_903932155.1 uncultured Granulicella sp.
AGGCCACCTTCGCCTTGAACACCGCTGTGTGGTTCCTGCGTGGACGTCTGCTCATCTGCTCTCCTCATCCCAGCCATTTTAGGCTGCGAGCGAACAGAACTCCCACTTATCCCCCTGTCCGAATTTCCGAGCCCAGCTCTAAATATCGCTGGACATCTCGCCGGATGGACAGTGGTTGATTGGATTGAATGCCAACAATATTTCCCTGGACGAGTATGGGATCAACTCCAGCACGGGGGCGTTGACGGGGCCGACGTATTTGTCCTATATCGGGTTGGTGACAGGAACAATCAACGCCAGCCAGGTGAAGGTATCCCCGAATGGAGATTTTGTCTTCGCCGCACTGGGCACGGCAGGCGATCTGGTGTACCAGTTGACAACATCAACCGGGCTGCTGACGGCTCTAAATCCGTTGCCGCCGATCTCAACAACAACAAGCGACAATGCGCTGGCGGTGAGTCCTGACAGTACCAGCTTGTATATAGCGCGGAGCGGAACAAATGGCGGTCTGGCGGTTTACAGCATAAGTTCCGGGGGCGCGTTAAGCATGATGAGCGGCTCCCCGCTAGCAGCCGGGAGTCAGCCGGTCTCTGTAGTTGTGAATGGGGTCGGAACGGACGTCTATGTTGCAAACCACAACGGTGGCACGATCTCCGAGTATAGCGTGGCCACAAGTACAGGGGCGGTCTCTCAGCTAAGCCCTGCTACGATTACTACGGTGTCGACGCCATGGGCCATGGCGGTTGATAACAGCAGCAACTACTTGCTTTCTATCTCCGAGGCCGGCAGTCCCGACTTGACCATGTACAACTATCTCGCAGGTCAACTTTCCTTTTCGACGTCCAGCCCGACCGGGACCGACGCTGTAGCGATTGCCACAACACATTGAGGCTATGCCAGGTTGATATCGGTTACCTAACTCGAACCGTTTATTTGCATGCAGGAAGGCAATAAAATACCCACATCCTTTTGCGGAGATGTGGGTATTTTATTGTCATGGTTAGGGCAAATCGCGGGACTCCGTGGAGTCACACGATCGCCATCGACTATACAGCGATTATCTTGCCGGTGACCCCGACAAAGTAGAACCCGCCTTTGGCTGTGGCAGGGGTCGCATTGGCATAGAGGACGGCAAGGACCTGCGAGAAGTTTCTTGCAAATGCGAAGCCTGCTGGATTGTTTCCGCTGCTGCTGCCTGCGCCGCCCGTGTTGAAGAACCCTTGATTCACGGATGGCAGGAGCGATGGGGAGGTAGCGGGGCCGGCAGCTGAGAGTGCCGCGGTTCCGGGGTCGACTGGAGCAACATCCATGGGATCCGCAAGAATGACGCTGGCTGTTGCGCTGCCGGTTAATGTGGCGGGAAGCGAGACGGTGATCGCGCTCTGTCCGGTGGTAATAGTGGTTTGTGTAGGCGTGGTAAGCGTGATGGTTGTGGGAGTGGAAAGCACCACAGCGGTGCCGCTTGCAGTAGCTGCCTGCGACAACGTGAGTGTAGCGGGTGTAGAGATGGGCTCGTTCGTGACCAAGGTGATGGTCTCAACCTTGGTGATGGTGGCGGTGGCTTTTGCCGACATCGTGATGGATGGGGGAAGGGTAATGGTAATGCCAGCCGCGGTGGCAGAAGCGGCCGCCGACAGAGTAATCGTGTTGGCCGTGTTGCTCGCGATGGTTGCGCCGCTAGGGATGCCGGCTCCACTGATTGCTCCGCCGATAATTACACCGGCGACGCTTGCAACGTTCGTGATGACTAAACTGGCAGCCGTGACGTTACCGGTTGTAGTAATTGTATTGAGCGCCGAGACGGTTGTACTGGCAGGGATGCCGGTACCCGTGATGGCTTGGCCGACAAGCGCTCCAGAGAGGCTTGAAACATTGGTGATGATCGTGCTGCCGTTGGTGGTAAGTCCGGTGGCTGTGACAATGCTATTAGCGGTGGCATTCGCAGAAATCGTGATTGTGCTGGCCGTGGTGCTTGCGACGGTTGCGCCGGCAGGAATTCCGGTTCCGGTAATGGCTTGCCCAGCCAGGATTCCGGCGGTGCTCGCTACAGCCGTGATGATCTTGCTGGCGGAGGTAACGATGCCATTTACAACGTTAAAAGTAACGCCAGCGACGGTAGTTCCAGTTGGTATGCCGGTTCCTGTGATGGGCTGACCTAACAGGACACCCGTGAGGGTGGATAGGGCCGTAACGTTGGTGCTGCCAGAGGTAAGGGTACCGGTAAGGGCGGGGACTACGCTGGACGCGGTTGCATTCGCGCTCATTGTGATGGTTGTGCCACTGGTTGCCGTGACGGTAGTGCCAGCAGGTATGCCGGACCCAGTTGGTCCAGCGATAGTCTGACCGACAATGACACCACTGATACTGGATACTGTGTTGAGGATGGGGCTTCCCAAGACAGTGATACCGGTAGGAGAGACATTGCTGGATGTGGTGGCATTATTCGACATGGTGACCGTGGTGGCACCTACCGCTGTCATTACGGTATTGGCCGGGATGCCTGTTCCTGTTAGCGGCTGTCCGATCGCCGCCTGGGAAACGGAGGTTGCGACCGTAAGAACATTGCTGCCGTTGGTTGCTACTGCGCCGAACGTAGCGCTGACCCTGCTGGCAATCGCGGTAATCGTAGTACCCGCAGGAAGGCCTGTGCCCAGGATGTTGGCACCGACCAGGACATTGGCGGAGACTGTGCCTTGCGCAATGACCGAGTTGCTGCCGGATGTAGTACCCATCTGGAAGGTAGTAGTGAGCTGCGTCCTTTGATAGGGTGCAGCGGTCTGGATGCTGATCAGGCGCAGAGCGGAGGCATGCATGCCGCTGATGGCCATGCACTGGGTAGCGAGCGCCAGGTTGGCCCCTGTTAGATACGAGAGCGCGCCTGCATAGGCTGTGACACTGACGTCTTCCAGCATGCGGGCCTGTGAGATGGCCTGTGCCGCGGTGAAAGACTGCGTGGCAGTCGATGCTCCATTGCCGCCCAGGCAGAGGGTGGGCCTGGTTGCTACAGGAGAAGTGATGAGGGTGAGCGACCCGGTGATGAGATTGCGCATGTCGATCACTTGATTGAGGTCGTCATAGTACATCTCGTTGAACAGATCGGCTTGCTGTGCGGTGAAGGTCGGCAGGAATGAGGCGATGGTGGGCACGTTATAGATCTGGCCCGTACCAAGTGTGGCGTAGGTATTGCCTGGAATATCGTTACCTGTCGTCATGTACGCATAGAACGTCGCGGTCAGGTACTTAATATTCAACAGGTAGTTCATCACGTCCAACTGCTGATAGCCGCTTGGCGAAGGTTGCTGGGCATGCGCTTCCGGACCCGACACCAATCCCGTGCCAGCAGCAACGCCCGCCACTCCGAGGCCAGCCATGAAGTGCCTGCGACTCAGTGCAACTCCGGATGTGATGTTCTTGAGCTTCTCGACCGTTGCCGCGGGATCGAGGACTTCGATGTCATTGCTGGCCATTTCGTTGGCCTCCTTGTCAGTAGTGTTGCGAGATGTGCGTGAAGATTGATTCATCATGGAATGCGGTCACCGCGTGAAGTACAGATTCGAGGTTATCCTTCCAGGGCTTAGGTCGTTGTGATGTTTCCGTTCAATCCGCTGGGGAAGAAGCCGCCAGAACTCTTTCCGGCTGCGGCTGGAGTGATCACGATGCCGGATGAGGCGAGCGTGCCGTAGAGGATTGCAAGAACCTGTGATGCAGTGCGGGTGTAGGCAATGCCGGTCGAAGTGTTGGTGGAGGCTATGGCACCACCGGTACTGGCAAAGAATCCTCCACTGGCGTTTGGACCCGCAGCTGCCGCGGCAGCCGTGCCCTCGTCGTTTGGCGTTACGTCCAGACCATCACTGATACTCAAGTCGGTGATCGAAGGGTTCTGGATACAGATCAAGCGCAAAGCTCCAGAATGGAAGCTTTCGGCGCCGAAGAGCTGTCCCGAATATGTGGCGTTGCTGCTGCTGAGTCCGGCGAGGACGCTCGCGAATGCCGTGATTTCGACGTCTTCCAGTATCCGCGCGATGCCGATGGCATTGGTCGCGGTGATCGCACCGTAGGCGGCAAGATTGATCGCCGGCCGGGCTACCATCGCGGAGCCGAGGAGATTACGCAAAAAAGTCACGTGATTAACTTCGTCGTAGTAGATCTCATTGAGCAGATCGACGATCTGCTGGGTAATCGGCGCCGCAACGGCCAACGCGGCGGGTGCGCCGGTGGGGGCTGGACCATTGCCCGTTATCGAGGACGGGAGGTCAGTGCCCTGGGTGATGTAGGAATAGAAAGTGGCTTCCAGATACTGAATGTTCAGGAGGAAGACGAGAGAATCTGTCTGTCCCGCTCCAGCTGTGGTTACAGCCAGGTTACTGGTGGAGGTGGTAGAGCAACCCGACATCAAAGCAGCAGCGCCAGCCGCGGCTCCAGCCATCCCGAGCGTGGATAGAAAGCGTCTACGATTCAGAGCACGGTCTGCCGCGATCTTGTTGATCTTATCGACCGTTGCTGTCGGGTCGACGTTTTCGATTTCAGTACTGGCCATTGTGTGGGCCTCCTTACCAGTTGACGTGTTATGTGAACGATCCGATTGCGCGATAGACGGAGTTGGATTCCGGGTGTGGCTTGAAGTGGTTTCCTGTATTGTTTTGTTTCCGTACGCAACTGTATGCGCAAGAGGGCACTTCGCGCAAGACTCTAATTTAAGGGCTGGAATGCGAACTGGCAACAGGGGGCGGTTTTGTAGCCGGGGAGGCATACAAAATATGGCAATTCGCTGCATTTTCTCAGAAAAATGCCGTATTTCGAGGTGGGTGCGCTCCCAGTACAGGAGAAAGGCTCACCCAGGGCATTTTGCCCTGTATGCTGGAAAATGTGCCGGACCTCTACCCCAACCCCTCCAATTTATTCCAGCGTCGGAATTTTGCGCTGTTCTGCTGTCGTCAATTTAGCTTACGCGGAGGCGAGAGCCGCTTCTCCCGTCATGGCCTTGCAGTCTATTTTCTGATCGCCTGGCTGTGTGCGGCGATGCTGAGTGGATGCGATCGTCTGCGGTCCAAGCCGGCGTCCCAATACGTATATGTAACGGCCAAGCAGACATATCTGCGCGATCGCGTGGCTGCCGTCTCCAACCGCACCGCGACGGTTGCGAACGGACAGCGCCTACAGTTGCTGGAGCACGGACGACATTTCTACCGGGTGCAGACGGAGAAGGGCGAACAGGGCTGGATTGACGAGAAAGTGGTGGCGACCCAGCTGGTGTTCGACAAGTTCAAGGATCTCGCGGAAACGCACCGTGGCGATCCGGCGGTTGCATCGGCTGTGGTGCAGGATGAGGTGAATCTGCACCTAAGACCGGGCAGGACAACCGAGGTTTTCTACCGGTTGGCCGAGGGCGACAAGCTGCAATTGCTGGAGCGGGCGACCCTGCCGAAGCCTGTGACCGTAGGAGCGGCTCCGGTAAAGACAGTCAATGCGCAAGGAGTTGAGAGCACACCCCCTATCGCGATGGAGGACTGGTGGCTGGCGCGCGACGCCAAGGGACGCGCAGGGTGGCTGCTCTCGCACTATGTGGAGGTGGATGCCCCGGAGTCGCTGACCCGCTATGCAGAAGGACAACGATTTGTCGGTGCCTATGTGTTGACTACGGTGCATGATGACGGGGTGGATCAGGACAACAAGGACATCCCCATCTACCTGGCCGTCATGTCCCCCTATTTGGCAGGCTTGCCCTACGATTTCGACCAGGTGCGAGTCTTTACCTGGAACGTGAAGATGCATCGCTACGAGACGGCTTATCGAGACAAGAATATCGAGGGATATCTTCCGGTTTCGGTAAAGATGGATATCGATCCTTACGGAAAGTCCGCGACGGCACAAACTACGCTGCCAACATTTACTTATAAGGTTCTGGCCGCGGACGCTGGGCCAGTGGTTCCCGATCCGACGACCGGAATGGTGACACCGGGGCGACTGATCGAGAAGGCCTATCGGCTGGAGGGAAATATAGTCCGACGGATCGCTGCTGCGGGGAGCAAGGATGATCCGGAGGCGCATCCGGCGGTTGAGGTGAAAAAAGCTCTCAAAGGGAAGAAACGCTAAGTAAGAGTGGATAGTGGGAGCGGTTAGTAAAAGCGTCAGCTATAGAAGCTGCGGATGGTCTCGACTACAGTCTGCTGTTCGTCGTCGCGGAGTTCAGGGTAGAGGGGAAGGGCCAGGACTTCGGCGGAGGCACGCTCGGCATGGGGGAAGACGCCTGATTTGTAGCCGAGGTCTTTGAGCGCGGCTTGCAGGTGGATGGGCACGGGGTAGTAGATCTCGCTGCCGATCTGCTGGGCGGTGAGGTGGGCACGCAGTGCATCGCGGCGCGGGGCGCGGATGACGTATTGATGGAAGACCGGTGTCGCGCGCGGGTCGGTGTAGGGCAGAACGATGCCATCTGCAATAGACTCAGCGACCAGCCCCGCCTCGCGGAAGAGCTGGTCGTAGCGGGCGGCGCGGTCGCGGCGCTGCTGGTTCCACTGATCGATATAGAGGAGTTTGACGTTGAGGATGGCTGCCTGCAATTCGTCGAGTCGCGAGTTGGCACCGACCTCGTCGTGGAAGTAGCGGCGGGTCATGCCGTGGGCGCGCAGCGAGCGAACGCGGCGGTCGATCTCCGGGTTGGAGGTAGTGACCAGGCCAGCGTCTCCCATGGCGGCAAGATTTTTTGTGGGGTAGAAGCTAAAGGCAGCGGCGTCGCCCAGTGAGCCGGCGGGGGTTCCGTTCCAGGCTGCGCCGAAGGCCTGGGCCGCATCTTCGATCAGAAGCAGACCAGGATGGTTGCGCTGCAAGGCTGCGAAGCCATCCCAGTCAGCGCACTGACCGTAGAGATGGACTGAGAGAATAGCTTTGACGCTCTTGCCTCTAGGGCCGTCAAGAACCTCCGCGACCGACGCAGGCGAGAGGTTGAATGTTCGCGGGTCGATGTCGGCGAAGATGGGTTGCGCTCCAGCGCGCAGGATTGAGCTGGCCGTAGCAAAGAAGCTGAATGGGCTGGTAACGACGGCGTCGGGTTGGCCTGAGTTGTGCGTGGATGCGGTGTTGTCTCCGATGCCGGCGGCGGCCAATGCAAGCCAGAGTGCATCGGTGCCGCTTGCGCAACCGATAGCGAAGCGCGTGGCGCAAGACTTGGCTACGGCCGCCTCAAAGTACGCGACCTGTGGGCCAAGAATGAAGTGCTGCGAGTCGCAGACCATTGCGATGGCGTCGAGTATCTCCTGGCGCAGGAGGGGTGGCTGGCGTGAGAAATCAAGCATAGGAACGGGTTGCGGCGAGGGGTTGGGCACTGAAGACATGGTACAACGCAGAACGGCTGAGTCGATTGCAGCTCGATTGCGTCTAAACGACAGAGTATGTGTCGAGCAATCCGGAGTTGCTTAACGGCCAGAGTATAAATATCTTGAGCTAGTCATGGGGCTGGTGGAGTTGAAAATCAAAGTTCAGGCCTGTATTGTAAACAGACTTGGACGTTGGTATTTTGACGTGCAGCCTATTCCATTTCCATGGGATAGGAAGACTAAGTGTTCATAGGTTTGGAGTTGGCTGCACACCCCCGTACGCTACCTATAGGCCCAAATACACTTTAAGAAGACTCGAATAAGGAGATCGGCACTTATGGATACCAAGCCGGCACAGAACATACAGGATACTTTTCTCAATACGGTGCGCAAAGACAAGAGCCCAATCACGATCTATCTGGTGAGTGGAGTGAAACTGACGGGCAAGATTCGTTCCTTCGACAAGTACTCAGTACTGCTGGAGAACAATGCGCAGGAGCAGTTGATCTTCAAGCATGCGATATCGACTGTGGTGAGTGGTCGGGTGGGCCCGCACAGTGAGGGACAGGTTGCGGCCAAGGCCGAACACAGGACGCATGCCGCACCCACGACTTCGGATGAGGCGACGGGCGTCGCTGGAAATTGACAGCCCTAACCCTAAGCCAACTTTTTTCGGGTCCGAATCCATGAAGACAGAGCTGGTGTCTACCTGGCTGGAAACAGAGCGCCCATGAGGAAGCCGGCTGGATTTGTGAAGGCGGAAAAAGCGCGCACTGTTGCCAAAGGGCGAACGACAGTTGGCCAGGAGTTGGCAGTACTGGTTGCGGTGGAGATTACCGGGCAGCGACGGAAGTTGACAGCAGCGGCTCGGTTAGCGCGGGATGCAGCAGCCGTAGTGGCGAGTGAAGATGTCACTGAGAACAGTGCTGCGCCTCCCTTTGAAACGTCTGGCGGCCTTGACTTCGAGTCCTCGCTTGCGGAGTTCGAGGAACTGGCGCGAAGCGCGGGCGCACAGATTGCAGCGACCCTGGTGCAACGCCGTGCAAGACCTGATGCAGCCACTCTGGTGGGTCAGGGCAAGCTGGACGAGATTACGGCAGTAGTGGCTTCAACCCATGCGAATGTGGTGCTCTTCGACCACGATCTGACGCCCTCGCAGTTGCGTAACCTTGAGGCAAAAATACCCTGCCGCGTTATCGATCGGACGCAGCTCATTTTGGATATCTTTGCCCGTCACGCACGCAGCCGCGAAGGCCAGTTACAGGTGGAACTCGCGCAGTTGGACTATCAGTTGCCGCGACTATCTGGGCGAGGCAAGGCGATGTCGCAACTGGGCGGCGGCATTGGAACGCGTGGCCCCGGCGAGACGCAGTTGGAGACGGACCGGCGCAAGATCAACCTTCGCATCGACCATGTGAAGGAACAACTGGAGTCGGTGCGGCGGATTCGCCGACAGCAGCGTCAGAGGCGGGAAGATGTGCCAGTACCGGTGGTTGCGCTGGTGGGCTACACCAATGCGGGCAAGAGTACGTTATTCAATGCTCTGACCGAGGCAGGGGTACTGGAATCGTCGAAGATGTTTGCCACGCTGGATCCCAAGCTGCGACAACTGCAACTACCTAGCCGGAGAAAAATATTGCTGTCGGATACGGTAGGGTTCATCCGCAATTTGCCGCACACACTGGTTACCAGCTTCCGCGCCACACTGGAAGAGGTGGAGCGGGCCGAGGTGCTGCTGCATGTGCGCGACGCGTCCAGCTCGATGGGCAACGAGCAGAAGATGCAGGTGGAAAAAGTGCTAGGCGAGCTGGAGGTGAAGGGAAAGCCTGTGATTGAGGTAATGAATAAGATCGACCTGCTGACGCAGGAAGATCGTGTGCATCTGGCGGGCCTCCGCGCGAACAGCGCGAATGGCAGTGCGCCGATAATGATAGCTGTCTCAGGTCTTAAAAAGACGGGGCTCAACGATCTGTTACAGACTATCGACGAGGCACTAGTGGTCGATCCTCTGGTGGAGACGCGCTTCCGTTTGCCGCAATCGGAGGGGTCCGCGTTGGCCGCGTTAGAGGCGGGCGCCGTAGTAGGCGAAAAAATCTTTGAAGGAAACATGGTGGTTATGACAGTGCGCGGCCCCGCATCGTTGCTACAGCGCTATCGCGAATACCGCGAGTGCGGCTGAGATAGATGCATCTGTAGGTTTCCGAGGGATGCATGTGGACAAATATTTTCGGCAGTGTTTCCCATATGCCGATGTGCAGTTAAGCAGAACAGGCCGCCTGTCGGGGAGCGGAGGTGGTGTCCCCATGCACGCGACCTGTACGACCCAGGACATCGGGTCTTGGTGGTATGTAAAGTCTAGGCTTCTTTGTGGGAAAGTCAAAGGCTATTTTGTCTCTGAGACGGTCGCAGATACATATGCGCGAATATCGAACAAAACGTCCGGTTACAGGTTATGAATGGTTTGACACTCACAGAGTTGCTTTGTTAGAAATAACTGTACCCAAAGTGTGCAAGGCCGCGTCCTTCCCTGCGTTTCAAGGGGTTTAGCAGCCCTACGCCTGCTTCAATCATGGATGAAATTCTGAACCAACTCGCTGGACTTGTGCTCGGCGCTGTGCCGACGATGGTCTTATTCCTGCTCTTGGTGGTTTTCTATGGGCTGTTGGTGAGGCGTCCCATGGATCGCGTACTAGGAGAACGGCGCGCACGAACATCAGGCGCTGTGGAACAGGCGCGCGCTGCAATTGACGCGGCCGAAGCCAGGACGGCGGAGTACGAAGATAGTCTGCGCAGGGCCAGGACAGAGATTCTGGCAGCACGCGAAGCAAGATTGAAGCAGTGGAGCGTGGAACGCGACCAGGCTTTGTCGGATGCACGCGCTGCAACTGCGGAAAAGGTGAAGGCGGCAAAGATGGAGATCGGCGTCTGTGTGTCAGCGGCTCGGCAGCAGATCGACGGGATGAGTGCGGAGTTGAGCGAACAGGTTCTGCGAGCGGTACTGCCGGCCAGGACTCAACCGGAGGCGGCGCAGTGAAGAGCTTGTTGCGGCGAAGTGTGCTGACTGGGATGGCACTGGCGGTTGTTCTAGGGATAGGCAGCACGCAAAGACATGCACTTGCGCAGACAGCGACCGCTGCGCAGCAGCCGGCTGCGGCTTCGAGCGCGCCGGACGCAGCTTCCTCTGAGAAGAGCCAGCCGGAACAGAACGAGGAAGATCAGTATCTGAAGTCGGACCACGTTGTGGCGCTAGGTAAGATGCTGGGGCTGACTCCGGAGCAGTCGTCGATTGCTTTTACTGTCACCAACTTTTTACTGCTCGCGGTAGCAATTGTGTGGCTGCTGCTGAAGTTGGTTCCGAAGGCCATTCGTGACAGAAATACAGCCATCCAGAAGAGTCTGGTAGATGCGCGGACTGTGACGGAAGAGGCAAACGCGCGGT
This sequence comes from uncultured Granulicella sp., assembly GCA_903932155.1. Taxonomy (GTDB): domain Bacteria; phylum Acidobacteriota; class Terriglobia; order Terriglobales; family Acidobacteriaceae; genus Edaphobacter. The sequence continues at coordinate 10,750 of CAIZFH010000152.1, forward strand.
TGAGCGGGGTGGAAGAACGACTCGGCAAGCTGGACAGTGAGATTGCCGCGATGCGAGAACACGCGGAAAACGATACGAGCCACCTGGAGCAGCGCATAAAATCCTCGGTCGAGGACGAGAAGCTGAAGATTCTGGCAGCAGCTGAGCAGGAGATTACGGCTGCCACCAGTCATGCGCAGAAGCAGTTGCAACAGTACGCAGCGGAGTTGGCGATCGAACAGGCGGCGCGCAAACTGGTGGTTTCTGCCGAGACTGACCGGCTGCTGGTACAGGGTTTTGCTGCTCGACTAACCGGTGACGAATCGAAGAAGGGACAAAACTAGTGGCAAGCTCCGCTCCTCGATATGCTCGTGCGTTTGCCGAAGTTGCGGAAGCGGCAAGACTGGATGAGAATGCTGCCCAGCAGCAGATGCGCGACTTTTCCCAGACGCTGGCTGGCAGCGGCGAATTGCGCGAAATTCTGGAAAGCTCGTCGATCGAGATGGCAGAGAAGTTGAAGGTGCTGGATGCGATGGTGGGCCGCATCGGAATGTCGTCGCAGGTACGCAACTTTATCGCAGTGATTCTTGAGCACCATCGCCTGGCTGAGCTGGACGAGATTCTGATCGAGTACAAACTGGTAGTGGACGCGCACGCTGGAGCAACCGAGGCGCGTATCACCAGTGCTCGAGCGTTGAACGCGGAAGACCGTGCGCAGTTAGAGGCGCAGATCGCAAGGCTGGCCGGTGCGCGGGTCAGCGCACGCTATACGGAAGACGCGACGCTGTTGGGCGGCGCTGTTGTGGAGATAGGATCCACCGTTTATGACGGATCGCTGCGCGCCCAGTTACAGCGGCTGAAGCAGAAACTGGTGAATGCATAGAAGACACAAGACGAAGATGGATCGGCTGACAAAAGTTACACAATACGCATTTTGAGTTGGGTCGAGAGCTGGATCGAGGGTAAGGAAGACATGGCAAAGATTAACGCGAACGAGATAACCGAACTGCTCCGCCAGCAGATCGAGAACTACGAACAGCGCATTCAGGTGGACGAGGTCGGTACCGTGATCTCGCTGGGCGACGGTATTGCGCGCGTGCACGGACTAGACAAGGTGATGGCGGGTGAACTGATCGAGTTTCCGCATGGCGTGGCCGGCCTGGCCATGAACCTGGACGAGTCCGAGGTGGGCGCCGTGCTGCTGGGCGACTACACGCAGATCAAAGAGGGCGACGAGGTGAAGCGCACGGGCACTATCATGTCCGTGCCGGTGGGCGAAGCATTGATCGGGCGCGTGGTAGATGCGCTGGGCACTCCCATCGACGACAAAGGACCGATCGCCACCGATCAGCGGTTGCCAGTTGAGCGTCTCGCTCCCGGCGTCATTGATCGTCAAGGCGTGCGCGAAGCAATGGCCACCGGCATCAAGGCCATCGATACCATGATCCCAATCGGGCGCGGGCAGCGTGAACTGCTAATCGGCGACCGGCAGACAGGAAAGACCGCGATAGCCCTTGACACCATCATCAACTCAAAGGGCAAGAATCTGATCTGCATCTACTGCGCGATCGGGCAGAAGCGGTCGTCGGTGGCGCAGATTGTGAAGACGCTGGAAGAGTACGGCGCGATGGAGTACACCATCGTGGTCGCGGCGACTGCATCGGAACCAGCTCCCATGCAGTACATTGCACCGTTCGCGGCGTGCGCCATGGGCGAGTACTTCCGCGACTCGGGACGCCACGCGCTGGTGATCTACGACGATCTATCCAAGCACGCTGTGAGCTACCGCGAAATTTCGCTACTGTTACGCAGGCCACCGGGCCGCGAGGCCTATCCCGGCGATGTGTTCTATCTTCACTCGCGTCTGCTGGAACGGGCGTCCAAGCTATCCGACAAGCAGGGCGGCGGCAGTTTGACTGCACTGCCGATTATCGAGACGCAGGCGGGTGACGTCTCAGCCTACATCCCGACCAACGTGATCTCGATTACAGACGGCCAGATATTTCTGGAAACGGACCTGTTCAACTCCGGCGTACGTCCCGCGGTAAACGTGGGGCTTTCGGTATCTCGCGTCGGATTTGCCGCAGCCATCAAGGCTACCAAGCAGGTAGGTTCCACGCTGAAGCTGGATCTGGCGCAGTATCGTGAGCTGGCTGCGTTCTCGCAGTTCGGATCGGATCTGGATAGAGTCACCCTGCAACAGTTGAACCGCGGCGCGCGCCTGACTGAGCTGTTGAAACAACCGCAGTTCCAGCCGCTCACGGTAGAGAAGCAGGTTGCGATTCTCTTTGCCGGAGTCAACGGCCTGCTGGACGACGTTGAAGTCGTCGATTTGCGCGCGTTCGAAGACGGCTTCTACCCCTATCTGGAGGAGTCGGCGCCTGCGATTCTAACCGACATTGCCACCAAGAAGGCGCTCGACGACGACATCAAGAAGCGCCTGACCGATGCGATCAAGGACTACAAGGGATCGTTCCTGGCGGACATGAAGGACAAGAGGGAAGCGAGCCAGAAAGAGTTGGCGGCGGCTAAGTAGACCATGGCGAATGTACTCGATCTTCGGCGACGCATCCGCAGTGTGAAGAACACGCGTCAGATCACCAAGGCCATGAAGATGGTGTCGGCGGCCAAGCTGCGTCGCGCTCAGGACCGCGCCATGAGAGCACGTCCCTATGCACGGATGCTGGCCAATGTGCTGGTTTCGCTGGTGCGGCGCACCGACTTGTACAACGAGCAGACAGGCGAGGTACTGCATCCACTACTAATCGAGCGCCCTGAAAAGAACGTGTTGGTGATTGTGATTGCTGGTGACAAGGGCTTTGCCGGAGCGTTCAACTCCAACATCGGCAAAGCGGCGCAGCGCTTTATCGACCAGCGGCGCTTACTGGGCCAGACCATCGACCTGGAACCAGTGGGTAAGAAGGCTGTCGCGATGTACAAGAAGATGGTTGCGGCGGCCAACTACGAGAAGACCGAACAGCACTACGACAACGATCTGGCGACCCACTTCGACACGGTGCGCCATCGCGCACAACCGATTGAGGTGGTGGCGGAGCATGCCGGACTGCTTCTGCGCGTGGATTACAGCGACGTACAGCAGATGGTCAGCTCCATCATCGCGCGCTACGAGCGGGCAGAGATCGATTCCGTCTATATCGTCTACAACGAATTCAAGAGCGTAATCTCACAGCGCCTGGTGGTGGAGAAGTTGTTGCCGGTGCGCAAATTAGGCACTCGGGAGATTACCGCTGCCGAAGAGATGACCGAGGAGCAGCGCGAAGCAGCGGCACTTGCGGCGCAGTCCTCCGGCGTGTCCGTCTTTGAGCCGGATGAGGAAGTCGCGGAGGCGGAAGTCAAGTTCGGCACAGCCGAAGTGGATTACATCTATGACCAGTCGCCTGACCAGTTGTTCCGCCACCTTATGCCGCAATATGTGACCACGCAGATATTTCATGCTCTGCTGGAATCGGCGGCCGCCGAGCACGCGGCGCGCATGACGGCGACCGATGCCGCTACCAAGAACGCAGGCGATTTGATCGACAGTCTCAGCCTGACCATGAACCGCCTGCGACAGGCGGCAATCACCAAGGAGATCATCGAGATTGTTAGTGGAGCTGCGGCTTTATAGTTCGTGTAAATATTTAGATATTAGATTGAGACTCATCTAACAGAAAGACTTAGGACCAAAGAGACTATGGAAGAGAATATTGGACACGTGATTTCCGTCAGCGGGCCGGCCGTTGATGTGCAGTTCGAAGAGAAGACCATGCCGCCGATCTATCAGGCGCTGCGCATAGTCAGTGAAGGCTTCATTGTGCCACAGCCGCTGGACGTTATCGTCGAGGTACAGCAGCACCTGGGCGAGGGACGCGTGCGCTGCGTCGCCATGACGACGACCGATGGAATGG
>CAIZFH010000153.1 GCA_903932155.1 uncultured Granulicella sp.
CCATTCCATCCCATTCCATTGTCGCAGAACTGCGGCGTCATCTTGATCGAAAAGCATGGAAGCGGACACGTTTTCAGTACAGATAGCAGAAGACGATTGATAGCCGGAGTGATCCACCCAATCCTGAAATAAATTACTTTCAGGTTGCTTCTCAGGCTAAAAGCTTATGTTCAGACGCAGAGAGAAGCTTCTCCCAGGTGCGATTGCATTGCCGGAAAATAGCCCGCCGAAGTCGATAATATTCAGACGATCATTCAAGTTGTCTCCATCGACCTGGAAGTGCGCGGTTACACGGTCGCCCTTGTAGATATCTGTACCCAGCGTGGCGTTCACGGCGAGCAGTGGCAGGATGCGGCCACGAGCGAAGTTGATGCGGTCGATCACCTGCTGTCCATACTCAGCGAGAGCGGTAGGTTCATCGCCGTTGTAGGCGAAGGGCAAGCCCGATCCATAGTTGGCACCTACAGCAAACCACAAGCGCGGGGTGAACTGATAGCGGAAGCGCGTCCGCAGAGTGTTGCGCTGGTCCTGCGAGTCGGGAAAGTGGCCTGTGGTCTGATTGAGTGCGGCAATTGCGTCATCGCTCAGGAAGAGCCCGCCGGTAACTGGGAACCACGCATTGCCGACCATATAGGAGTAGCTCGCATAGCCCGAGAACTTGCCTAGGCGGACCAGAGTCAATTTTGCTTCAGCACCGTAGATCACCGATTTATCGAATGCGATGGGATAGCTAATGCCTGTGTTCAGGAGCTGGTCATCGTCGGCGTAGTTCCTCACGTCGCGGCGGTAGAGATTGACGTCGACGCTCGCCCGGTTTCCGAAGGCCTCGCTCAGGCCGCCCTCGTAGTAATTGCCCCTCGACGGCTGTACCGGCAGGTGCAGCACCGATGGGTCAATCTGGCTGATCCATTGCGAGCTGGTGATCAGGATGTTCTCAAACGAAGGCGTCTGGAAGACGCGATCGAAGGAAGCGTGTAGCACCATATTGAGCGATGGCAGAGATCGCCCAATGGAGATGCGCGGGCTGAATGCGCTCCGGTTGAGCAGAAGCTGGTAGTGGTCCCAGCGCAGACCGGCGCTCACCGTCCAGTTGCCCAGACGAATCATGTCCTCGACAAAGGCGGACGGCTCAAGGTCGGTGTCAGTTGCGAAAAAGGGAGGTTGGGTCGAAGGTGTGCCGGGGTCAAATTGCGTGGGATCGGTGATGGAGTAGCTGAAGTTCTCTTGCAGAAATACGGTGTCCGATTCAATCCCCGCCCTGAATTCCTGAATGCCGAGGTGCAGCGAGTACGCCGCTTTGAAATAGCCCTCGCGAAAATCGTTGTGCTGGGTGGCGATGATCGGAGTCGAGGTCTGGTTGGAGTACAGATCGTTGGCGTCGTCGCGCACCATGCCGGCAAGCGTAAACAGGCTGTCCGGAGACAGGATGTGCTGGTAGCGGATTGATCCCAGGGTCTCAAAGTTGTCGCCGGTCTGTAGTTGATCCGCCTGCTCCTGTACCAGTTCGTTGGGAATCTCGAAACGCGATAGTTCATGGCGAACGCTCAGGCTTAGCCGGTCGCTCTGCGACAGATCGCGTTCATAGTTGGCGGAGAAATCTCCCGTCGTCCCACGGTTGGTGTAGTTCTCCGGCACCACGGGATTGAGATAGTGGGCGGACATGCTGCCCGACGCGCTGACGCCGAAGCTGTTCCTACCCCATACATCCTGCACCTGGGCATATGAGTCAGCGGTGTCGTAACTGCCTCCGGACATGACCACCTGTCCGTGCAGGCCGTCGCCGGTCTCCCGGCGGGTGTTCAGTTCGACGACACCGCCCATCTTGCGGCCATACTCGGCGGGAATGCCAGCGGTATAGACGCTGATGGAGTCCACATCGTCGGCCTCGATCTCCGGGCCAAAGCTGGGCGAGCGATTGTCGGTGAGCGGGATTCCATCGATCACAAACTGCGTCTGGTACTCCGATCCGCGCGGATGCATCACGGCGTTGCCCTCGTACAGCCAGCCAGGCTGGGAGTTCACCAGATCCTGGACAGACCTGCCGGGCAACGATCCCACCCGCTCCTCGATCTGCTGCGAACCAATCTGCATGATCGACGACGGGCGATCCGGGTCGATCAATGGTGCTGCGCTGTTTACCTGCACCGTGGTGTTTACCGGCGCAAGGGCAAGCCGGATGGTGTGTCTGGCAGGCAGCGCCGATCTTACCTCCAGGGTCTCCGTGGTTGAAGAAAAGCCCGGCTTCTCCACCCGCACCAGATAAATGCCATAGGCCAGCGTTCTGAACTCCACTTCGCCCGCGTCGCTCGTGGTCACCACATTGCGGAACTGGTTTGCCTCGCTGGAGACAATCACCGAAGCCTTGAGGCCCAACCCCGCCGGGTCGATCACTCTCAGGCGAAGCTCGCCCTTGTTCACCTGAGCAAGCGCCAGACATGCAGATCCAAGTAGGATGAGCGCAACTAGCTTCGTCGATGACGAACGAATGGGCATAAGGTCAGGCTGTATGTGAAAAGTGCTCTCCAGACGCTATCACAAAGCCGACTCACGGAGCACCTGCCCGATCCAGCAATAACTCATCGCGTCGAGTATAAAGTCGATCCACAGAACCTGACATATATCGCTTGCCTATCCCCGTCAACTAAATTGCATCCCACCCTTTCTGAGCGAACTCTACTCAGTAAGTGTCCGCACCCCAGCCATCAACCCGCGCGCCTCACCCAACGCGCCGTTGCATCGTCGTTGCGTTGATGCTCGTCTTTATCTCCCCGCTCGTCCTTCCTCTCTTCACCGCTGCCTCCGATCCCGAAGCATCGCTGCCTGCCTGCTGCCGCAGTCATGGCAAGCACCACTGCGCCATGATGCACTGGATGCTCATGGCCTCCAGTGGCCCATCCTTCACTGCACCGCCCTGCCCGCTCTACCCTACCGCCGCCGCGCCCGTCCGCATCGTTAACGCCTTCTTCTCCGCCTCGCCTCCTCCCTCGGTCGAGCTTTGCCGCGACACCTCGCCGCCCGCACTCGCATCGCTTTGCTTCCGCACCATCGCCCTCACCTCGCAATTCACCCGCGGCCCTCCCACTCGCCTCACGTAATCGCTCTTCTCTCATTCCTCGTCCTCACCAGCCGCCGTCGCCCTTGCATAGATGCGACGCGAGCCCTTGCCGTGTCACGAACTCGTGGCCCTGGAGTTCCTATGCGATCTCTCACCCAGTTTCGCTCGAAAGTCATCCTTCTCGCCCTGCTTCTATGCCTGCTTCAGGCCTCCAACGCGCGCGCCACCGTCTTCTCGCAACTCCAGGGCGTCGTCCACGACCCGCAACATCGCCCGCTCCCCGCAGCGCACATTACCCTCGCCGCCGCCCACTCCGCCTTCACACTCTCCACCGATAGCAACTTCGAAGGCGCATTCAGCCTCCCCAACGTCCCCCTCGGCGACTACGTCGTCACCATCGCCCACGATGGCTTTGCCACTCATCGCCAATCCCTCACCCTCCACTCCGGCACAGCGCCCATCCTCCACTTCATGCTTCAGCTCGGCAGTGTCTCCACTGCCATCACCGTCACTACCGAGTCCGAGACCGCCAACGTCGATACCGTAACTCCCACTGCGCTCCTCTCCCGCACCGACATCGCACAGACCCCCGGCGCCGACCGCACGAACTCCATGGCCATGATCACCGACTACACCCCCGGCGCTTACATGACCCACGACATGCTGCACATGCGCGGAGGCCACCA
>CAIZFH010000154.1 GCA_903932155.1 uncultured Granulicella sp.
CCGGCGTTGCGCGTCTCTGCCTTTTCGTGCTCGAAGCTGATCAGGCAGTAGGACATCAGCGCCATCACCTCCCACGCCACCAGGAAGAAGAACGCGTTCGACGCACAGAAGACCATTGCCAGGCTCAGCAGCAGCAGGTTGAAGAAAAACCCAAAGGCGCCCAGGTTCCTCCGCCCTTCCATTGGCCGCAGATATCCGAAGGAATACAGCGAGACCGCGCCTGCCAGCGCCGCCAAAGTCACACTAAAGTAGGCCGACAGCGGATCCATGCGGATGGTCCAGCAGAACACCGGGTTGCCGAATGGTAGGTTGATCGCCGGGGAGCTGCCGCTGAAGATCGCCGCCGACGAACCCGCCAGAACCAGAAGCGAACCCACAAATGCCGCCCCGCATCCAACTCGGCGAGCGGTGGTCGGTTGACGCCAGACGGCCAGGCTGGCCATCGCGCCCACAAGCCACACGATGATTCCGCTCAGAAATAGCTCAGCTATCACCGCGCAAGCGCCTCGCTTTCCACTTCCTCCAGCATCTGAATCGCATCGGCCAGGTTGGTCTGGAAATACCGGCGCATCACGTCGAGCACCTCCAGCAGCACCGGATTTCGGATGGAGTAGAAGACCTGGTTGCCGTCCTTGCGGTTTGTCACAATCTGGCGACTGCGCAGAATCGCCAGGTGCTGCGACAGGTTCGCCTGCTCGACGCCGAGCTTTTCCTGGATCGTACGTGCGGAGTGCTCGCCCTCGCGCAACACCTCAAGAATGGCGATTCGCGTGGGATGGGCCAGGGCCTGAAAGATGCTCGCCTTATATGTCCGCAGTTTCTCCTGCATATAATAAGAATATTCTATATTCCGAATATACACAATGGATGATGGCCATAGTATGCGATCACGCTCATCGAAACCTGGCCGATCATCCGGAAGGACTAGCCAGCCGATTATCTTCTTGCCGAGCATTTAGACGGAACACATGTTCGCGAAGGCAATCCAGTAGTCCGGCAAGCTCGATCAGCCAGAGGGTCACCAGCTCCGTCACCTCAAACTGCTGGTTAGGGATGCTTGTCTAAACTGCGGAAGCTGTGAGCAGCACGTCAATGGGATGGCCTATGGCAGAGTAGGATAGTCCGGCCTCTGGCTTGGATTATCGGGTGGAATCGGATAGGTCTTGCTGCCGTCGTTCAGCTCAAGACGGACGTAATCCCATACAACACCAGTGGTGACGTCTCCGGCGGGTACGGTGAACGTCATCTCATTGGCGCCCGCCTTCATTAGCGAAGCGTCAAACTTTACGATGTACTGGTTCCATACGCCCTTGTTCGTGTTGTAACGCAGGGCGTTAGTGGAGACCGGATGAATGGTTCCAGCCTTCTGTCCATTGACCCCGACGTCCAGGGTAGTGCTGTCAGCCCCAGCCAGCGCAACACGCAGGATTGCGGTTCCCTGAGAGGCCTTCAACCTGTTGAACTTCACCGTCCATGTAGTGGCGCGCCCGTGTCCCCAGGCAGGCCACATGTCCTGCGTTCCGGTTGGATTATTTACCCAGCCGAAGGGTTGGTTGTAGGGGTCTTTGGCGGCAGGATTCAGCCATGCCGTTGTGGTGGAGTGAGGAACCTCCTGGAAGAACCAGTCCTTGGCTGGATTGCTCTTTCCGATGGTGTAGGTGATGTCGTTGGGGAACAAGCCTGCATAGCGCAGCCCCCAGCCCCAGAGCCAGTAGTTTGCGCCATCGCCCTTGAAGAATTTTCCGGCAGTACGGTCGGGATAGCCGATCTCCCATATCTGCTTGCCATAGCGCGCGGGTTTCCAGTCGATTTTTCCGAGGTCGATCTTCTTGCCCGCTTCCACGGTAACCTTCGCGGTTCGATCGTATTCGCCGAGGACTCCCTTGGCAAAAGCTCGCAGAACATAGGTGCCGGGCGTGATGTTAGCGATCGTGAATCTGCCATCCGCCGAGCCGTCGCTCCAGAACTCGTAGTAGTTCCCGTCGTGTGGCCAGGTTACGATGTTGCCGTTCCCGGGTCGCAGTTGAAACCCGGTCCCGCTTCCTGTGTAGTTTGCGTGCGTGAGGCCGACGGTCAGATTGGGTAGCGTCTTATTAGTTGCCTGCGGGTCGTCGAGAACGAGTTGCCCGGTGACCGTGCCGCGCTCCGCCTTATGCGCGTAATCCATACCCTCAACCCAGTCAAAGGGCCATGCGGCCTTGACTGACTTCGCCTTGACCATTGCGTCATTCCAGAGTGCGAGAGCGTTGTCATGCCAGACCTTGGGCGTAGCCAGCGTGCCGCTTCCATAGCTGGCAGTGAACTTGTCGAGGTCAGCCTGCGTCGGGTCCTTAGGATTATCGATTGAATTGAAGTAGACGAAGATCGGGCCAATGACGTGCTTCCAGTCTTCGCCGGCGGGAATGTCGGTGTTCGCGCCTCCACCATAGTGGCCGGAGGTCCAGTAAACCTGAATGGTGTTATTCGAACCAAACGCCCATGGGCCATTCAGATCCAACTTTTCGGCGCCGCCCCCAATATATTCGGTGGATGGGTTGATCAAATAAACGCCAATGTGGTCTTTGGGGCTGGAGAAGCCCCAGGCAGGATGCTGGTACATGACGCCGCTGTAAGTGTATTTGTGCTCGACCGAGTTCTTATAGAAGCCGGTCATCTGTATGGTCTGCTCCTTGGCGTGAATGACGACGCCAGTATGCACGTCTTCATCGGCGGGTGTAAACATCATGCGGTCGGCGTCGACGGTGAACAAGTTAAAGTTCGGATTGAGCTGGACGTCGAATTGGCTTTCTCCCTCGTGCGCGGCGGGATACGAGGCCGGGTGGGAAAACTCGGCATAGGCGTAATAGCCGCTCTGGCCGCGCTCCAGCGTGTAGCGTAATTCAATGTCCATGCGTCCGTTGTTTACGCCCTTCACTGCGACCTCAGCGCGTTGGCCTCCGTTCTTCGCCGGGTCGATGGTCACCGAGGGGGTCACCGTGCCGGCCGGAATCTGTTCCCAGGTCGGAATCTGAGTACCCATGGGCGTCTGCGGCGTGTGGTACACATCGCCCCCGGTTTGGAACGGAGGTTGCAACGTATTAATGCCGTGATACACCACCTGCTGCACACTGCCGATCTTTTTGATTATCGTTGCCTTGATGATGCCGTTATCCATAGTCCAGGTGTCGCCGTTGTCGGTGAGTGTGACCGGATCGTTGACCGTGACTTTGGCCACCCTCGGCAGCGCAGGGCCGGCAGGTTTAGCTTGAGCTACAGGCTTCGCTGGGGTTGTCTGCTGTGCCTCTGCTCCGGTTGTCAAAAGAACTGCCATGGCAAGAAACGTGGATACGAAGAGGGGCCGTAATTTGAACATGATGCAACCTTTCAGGGCAAACCATGAGGGGTATGGGCTAATGTTTCTGTTAGCGAGAGAACTATAGGCGGATGGTCCTTCTGCCGTCAATGAGCCGGTGATCGGCCCCGATATTCCTGAACCATGTGGGTAGCAGGACTAGATTTGGTTGAGCAGCCCACAAAGGGTTGACCCGGGAGCAACCGGCCAGGACTTTAGGATTGCCAGCTTCGGCACATGGCCAATCCTCGGCGAGTTACAGTAATCATACTGTCAACATCCCAGGCCTTGGCCTAACAACCCGGAACCGTATCCGTCCGAACCGGCAGAAGAAGGAACCATGCAACGACGCAAGTTTTTAAGACTCACCTCTCTCGCCGCTGCAGCATCTGCTCTGCCACAATTCGCAACTCTGACTTGTGCACAGACTGCACGCCCGCACACCGTAGCTGGCAAAACTAACGTCAAGCCGAAGGCAGTGAGATGGCAGCCGCAAGACTTCTCCTTCGCAACGAGGACAACGCCGGACAATCCATTTGCACTGCCATTCTCCGCAGAGGTGACCGGGCCGAAGGGAGTGCGACTTACCGTGCCTGGTTTCTACGACGGGCAATGGACGTGGAAGGTACGCATCGCGCCAACTGAAGTGGGCCCGTGGTCTCTGGTAACGAGCAGTTCCGATCCCGGCCTCGACAAGCAGCGGGTCGATTTCTCCTGCGTCCGCAATCCAAATGACGCGGTTCACGGCGGACTTCGCATCGACTCCCAGCATCCCACGCAATTCGTCTATGAGGATGGCACGCGCTACTTTCCGATGGGGTACGAGTGCGACTGGCTATGGGCGATGGACAGTGCCGATCCGCAGCTTACGACCATCAATCCATTTCTCGACAAGATCTGCAGCCATGGATTCAACTTCATCCTCCTGAATACCTACGCGCACGACACAAGTTGGCGTAATGGACACACGGCAGACGATGACTTTGGGCCGCCGCCTCTGTATGCCTGGGAGGGTTCAAACGACAAGCCGGACCATAGCCGATTCAACCTTACCTACTGGCAACACTACGATCGCGTGATGGATGCCATGTACCGGCGCGGCATCGTCGCGCATATTTACCTGCGGGTCTATAACAAGCAGGTCAATTGGCCGGCCAACGGCAGCGCAGAGGACGATCTTTACTATCGCTGGCTGATTGCGCGGTATGCTGCCTATCCCAACGTCACATGGGACCTTGCGAAGGAGGCGAACAAGGAGAGAGATCTGGAAGCCAAGCTGGTGCGCCTGCGCGCCTTTCGCGCCAACGATCCCTACCATCGACTGCTGACCGTACACGACGACAAGGCCACCTACGACAGCGGCGCATACAACGGCGTGGTGGACTATCGCACCGACCAGCAGCATACGGAGTGGAGAAAGGTGATGCTCGCGCATCGGGCGCAGCACGCATGGCCGGTGATCAACGCGGAGTTTGGCTACGAGTGCGGGCCAAAGGGCTTGAGCGACAAAACGTATAGCTTGGCGCAGACACCGGAAGAGATCTGCCGGCTTGGCTGGCAGATGTATATGGCGGGTGGCTTTGCGGCTTACAACTACACTTACACCGCGTGGGACGTGATCCGGCCGCTCGATACCCCAAAGGGATACGAATACTTCAAGCATCTACGCGATTTTTTCGTCGCAACGGATTACTGGAGAATGAATCCGGTAGAAGGAGTCGTCCACGATGGCACTTGTCTGGCGGAGGCTGGGCGTGAGTACGTCGTATATCTCGATTCCGCACAGCCCTTCACGATTACCCTGCAAGGTCTGACAGGGTCACTCAAGGGCGAATGGTACCAACCTCTGACAGGCGTTCGCGTGGGAGCGGGGATGATTGGCGCTGGTGCCTCTGAGTTGGCTCCGCCGACGCAGTGGGGCAGCGATCCGGTTGTCCTACACCTGACCCGTGGCAAACGAGTAGCAGCGGCTGTTGCGTGAATTCCATACCGCAATCGAGGCCGGATTCCACGCTATATGCCAAATTCCTCCGAAGGCGCGTGGCGAGTGCCCTCGGAGATGGCTGATCCAGCGGCATTTCTATCCTGACTAAACCAATCCAGGATGGTGGAGACTATTCGAGAGTCGGCACGTCGGGCCGTTGATTGTCGGGCGGAGTTGGATAGGTCTTACTGCCGTCGTTCAACTCCAGACGGACGTAATCCCATACCACTCCGGTGGTGACGTCTCCATCTGGAACGGTAAATGTCATGTCATTCTCGCCTGCCTTCATCAGGGAGGCATCGAACTTCACGACGTACTGGTACCACACGCCTTTGTCGGTGTTGTAACGGAGAGCATTGGTGGCGACCGGGTGGATGCCGCCAACATCCTTTCCATTGACGCCGATGTTCAGGCTGCCGGCGGCGCTGGGTACGGTGCCGCTTCCCCCGTCTGCCCCTGCCAGTGCGATGCGCAGGATGCCCTGGCCCGTGGAGGCCTTGGGCATATTGAACTTCACCGTCCAGGTAGTGGCGCGGCCCTTGCCCCACTGCGGCCATGGATCATCCGTGGAAGCAGGGATGGCCACCCAGCCGAAGCGCTGGTTGGCGGGGTCCTTGGCGGCGGTGTTCAGCCAGGCAGTGGTGGTGGAGTGAGGCACCTCCTGGAAGAACCAGTCCTTGGCGGGATTGCTCTTGCCGATGGTGTAAGTGATGTCGTTGGGGAAGAGAAGGCTGTAGCGCAGTCCCCAGCCCCATAGCCAGTAGTTGTCGTTGTCGCCTTTGAAAAACTTGTCCGCGGTGCGATCGGGATAGCCGATCTCCCAAATCTGTTTGCCAAAGCGAACGGGTTGCCAGTCGAGTTTGCCTAGATCGATCTTCTTCCCTGCTTCGATGGTGACGTTGACTTTGGCGTATTCGCCGAGCACGCCATCCGCAAATGCATGCAGCGTGTACTTGCCGGGTCGGACGTTGGCGATGGTGAACCGCCCGTCCTCCGAGCCGTCGGTCCAGAACTGGTAGTAGTCGCCATCGTGCGCCCAGGTGACGATGTTGCCGTTGCCCGCGCGCTGCTGGAATCCGCCCGAAGTGTTGGTGTAGTTGGGGTGGGAGAGGCCGACGGTGAGATGCGGCAGTGTCTTCTTGGCCGCCTGTGAATCGTTCAGCACAAGCTGTCCGGTGACGGTGCTGCGACCGTCTTTATGCGCGTAGTCCATGCCCTGCACCCAGTCGTAGGGCCATGCGGCCTTCACTTCTTTCGACTTGGCAACCGCGTCGTTCCACAGTGCGAGGCTGTTGTCGTGCCAGGCCGTGGGGACTGCGGGCATGCCGCTACCGTAGCTGGCGGTGAACTTGTCCAGGTCGGCCTGCGTCGGCTCTTTGGCATTATCCAGCGAGTTGAAGTAAACAAAGATGGGACCCACCACATGCTTCCAGTCTTCGCCCTCCGGGATATGGTTCCCAGCGCCGCCGCCGTAGTGGCCGGAGGTCCAGTAGTCCAACAGAGTTCCGGTCAAGTGGTCGATCAGGTCGAGCTTCTCCGGACCGCCGCCGATGTATTCATTCGACGGGTTGATGAAGTAGACGCCGATGTGGTCCTTGGTGCTGGACCAGCCCCATGCCTGGAGCTTGTACATCTGGGAATTGTAGGTGTACTTGTGCTCGACGGAGTTCTTATAGATGCCGCCGGTGTAGATGCTTTGTTCCTTGGCGTGAATCGTGATGCCACGACCGCCGGGGCCTCCCATGGCGCTGCTCATAAGCATGTTGCGGTCGTTGTCCACGGAGAGCCAGTCGAAGGTGCGGTTCATCGACTCCAGGATGAAGCGGCTTTCGCCCTCACCCGCTGCTGGGTAGGAGGCCTTGTGGGTGTACTCGGCATAGGTATAGAAGCCGCTGGCGCCGCGCTCCAGGGTAAAGCGGGTCTCAATGTCCAAACCAACGCTGCCGCGCGGTGCGCCGGCTGCAACGGGTCGAGCTCCGGGAGCGCCAGGAGTTGCAGCACCGGGAGCGCCACCACCGCGTCCACCGCGTCCACCGGCTGCCGGAGCAGCACCAGGAGCGGCTACGGGAGCAGCAGCAGGAGCTACAGCGGGAGCGGCTCCTAGAAAGGGAGGTGGAGTGTTGTCGCCGTTGTACACGCCCTTAACCGAGACCTCCGCGCGTTGGCCGCCATTGGTCGCGGGATCGATGGTCACTTTGGCAGAGACGGTGCCGGAGGGAACCTGTTCCCAGTACTGGCCGCGGGTCAACACCTCGACTCCGTGATAGACCAGAGATGTCAGATTGCCATTGCGCTTGAGCAGGGACATCTTGACGATGCCGTTGTCCAGGGTCCATGAGTCGCCAGTGTCGGTAAGGGTGACCGGCTGGTTCACCGTGACCTTGGTGACCTTTGGTTGTGCAGATCCCGTTTGCGCCGATGCGGCGGAGGACAGTGCGACTGCCAGGGCAAGAGACGCGGATAGGAAGAGAATCCTCGATTTCGACATAATGCCAACCTTTCAGAATGGAGCTTGTGACGGATAGGCTTGAGCTTTCCGAAGCCAGAGAAGCATAGTAGTCCCACTCGATTGCCGTCAATGTGGCAGGCCGAAGGTCCGAGATAGAATACGATTTCGCCATGCACGCTAACAGCTTTTTCGCGGAACAGGATAGATTGAGAAGCGATGTTCCTTCGCGTCCATTCGATGGCCTGCTGCCTGCTGTGCGCAGCAGGGCTGCGTTCACAAAGCCAGCAGCCGGTTGTACCGCCGCATTCGGTGCAGCAGATGACGGTAACGGCATATCGCATTCCAACGCCTGTGGAATCCACTGCAACCAGCACCAACGTACTGGAACAGAGGCAGTTGCAGAGCATGCCATCACCCGCGCTGGATGACCGGTTGCGACAAATTCCTGGGGTGGAGTTGTACCGCCGCACCAGTTCTCTGGTTGCCAATCCCACCACGCAGGGCATCACGCTGCGGGGACTCGGATCGACAGCTGCCAGCCGCACGCTGGTACTGAACGACGGTGTACCGGTGCTGGATCCCTTCGCCGGATACATCCACTGGACAGAGTTCCCGCCGCTCAGCGTGCATTCCGTGGAATTGGTGCGGGGCGCGGCGTCTGATCTATACGGATCCAATGCACTAAGCGGCGTGATCCACATTCTGCGACCGCAGCCCACTTCGCGTGATCTACAGATTGAATCCAGTGGCGGCGGCGAAGGTTTGCGCGAGGCAAGCATGCTTGCAACGGACTCGCAGGGACCGTGGGAAGCGCTGCTGAACCTGCACTGGCTGGTAACAGATGGCTACACGCTGGTTGCGCCGAATCTGCAGGGGCCGGTGGATCAAGCCTCCAACCTGCACTCACAATTTGCATATAGTGATGTGCGACGCCGATTCAATTCGGACGCCAGCGTATTTCTGCGCAGCTCCGTGATGAACGAAGCGCGCGGCAATGGCACCCTGCTGCAGGACAATGCCACCCGATTGTGGCGTTACGCTGGCGGCACAGATTGGCATAGGGCAGGGGACTGGCAGTTACGGCTCTTCGGCAGCAAGGAAGGATACCGCCAGAGTTTTTCATCGATCAATAGTGCGCGTACGTTGGAGATATTGACGCGGCTGGAGCGAACGCCAGCGCAGGAATTGGGCGGTTCGATGTTATGGACGCACACGCTGGGCAAGTACGGCATTATTCTGCTGGGCAGCGATGTACACGATGTGCGCGCGACAGACCTGGAGACCGCCATCGGGGGTGGTGTGGCCACCGGGCATACCAATATAGGTGTCCCTACTGGATACACGGATACCACTGCGCGGCAGCGCCAGACAGGAATTTTTGCGGAAGCTCTGTACACGCGCGGACCCTGGACAGTATCAGCCGCTGTGCGCGGCGACCATGCCGCTACGTTTGACGGCGATCAAACTGCTGCCGGATCGCAAAAGGGCGCGGGAGCCTATGCCAGCACGGCGGAAGATGTTGCCAATCCAAAACTGGGCCTGGTTCGCCGGATCAACCCGCATATTGCACTCAGCGCTTCCGCGGGCCGCGCCTTTCGCGTACCTACGCTGAATGAGTTGTACCGCACGGGACAGGTTGGCCAGATTGTCACGCAGCCCAATGCATCGCTGTTGCCAGAACGTGCCCTGGGAGTGGAGGCTGGAGTGCAGTTTGAAAGCAGCCGCGGCAATACGCGCCTGCACGCCAGTTTTTTTTGGACAGAAGTGAATCGTCCGATTGTAGCTGTCACGCAGACAACGGCGATTAATTTGCGCGAGAACCTTGGCCAGATCCGAAGTCGCGGCGTATCCCTGGACTGGCAGAGCACGCCATTGCAATGGCTGACGCTGGGAGGCGGCTACCAGCTTGCCAACGCCACTGTGACGCGCGGGCCCATCGACATTGGCAACTGGATTCCCGAAGTCGCGCACAACATGGCCACCCTGCTGGTCGATCTGCGCAGCAATCGATGGGGCGTGCTGCATGCCACGGGGCGAGTGAGCGGGCACCAGTATGACGACGACGTAAACGTGTTCAGGCTCAGTGGATATTTCCGACTGGACCTTTCCGCGGAACGCAATATTGGCCGTCACGCTGTATTTACCGCAGGCGTGGAGAATGCCTTCAACCGCAGCATTCAGGCTGGTCGCACGCCTGTGCTGACGCTGGCCTCGCCGCAAGATTTTAGTGCTGGCCTGCGCTGGAACTTTCATCCAAACGCGATTTCGCACTGAACTTCAAGAAGGAAATAGTGAAATGAGTGGGTGGCGGGTGGCCCATCCTTTCAGTGTGTACTCTCATCCTTAACCTCAAAACATTGGGTGCCCCATCCTTCGCGTACTTTGCGATCGGGGTCCCCACCAGCTTTGCTGGTGGGGTGAGGAAGGGTGGGAGTTAGCGCATTCCGCTTGGTAGCAATTTGTTTGCTTCTCGTCTTCGTGCCGTCCATTCCGACTCAATCTCAACCGCACCCATTCTACCTGTCGCATAATGCACGCAACTCGTCCATGGCCAGTCTTGCGGTTTCGTCACCAGGCCTCGCCGCACCGGATTGCTGTGCATGTAACTCAACTTCTCCAGCCGCTTGAACCCGGAATGCACGTTGAAATCGTAGTAGCGCCGTTGCCAGAACTGAACGTCTCCCTGTCGCTTCAATTTTCGTGAGATAGTCTGTTTGAGCACCTGCAAGGCGACCGACAAGGTCGAAACCAGCGGCTCGCCCACAAGCAGATGAACATGCTCGGGCATCAGCACATATCCGGCTACAACCAATACATAGCTCAGACGAACTGCTTCCAACTCACTCTCAATCACCCTGTAAGCCGCGCTAGTACCAAGCAGCGGTTGCCTGCGATAGCAACTGAAAGTGATGAAGTGAAAGTTGCCGGACTTCTGATAGCGAACTAGGCCCCTGGGTATGGCAGGAGAATTCTACAACGGAAAAGTAGTACGAAGTCTCCCACCCTTCCGCGATAAAGCTTCGGAAGGATGGGGCACCCGACGTTTAGTGATGATTCAAAGGATGGGCCCCCAATATTTTGAGGTTGAAGATGAGAGTACACACTGAAAGGGTGGGCCACCCGCCTGAGGTTTTTTGGGGAAAGAAAGTTAGCACTAATCGCCACCAATAAAGCACCGATCACAACTTCGGGTGCCGCAACCTTTGAATCACAACAAAACTTCGGGTGCCCGATTCCCACCCGTTCCGCAAAGAACGCGGAATGGTTGGGGCTCCGGCTGGTGCGCAGGACATATTATTTGACAGTTATCTTATGAACCACTCAGGCGGAGATTGCTTCGCGCTGAGGGAGGGTAACGACTAACCACTCGGCAAAGCCGTCTTCGGGAACTTCGGCCATGCGGGTGGTTGGCTGGGGGATGGGTTGGCCGTCGAGGGCGAGGCCGTCGAGATGGAACTCGAGGGCTTCGCGAAGGTTGGCGCGCATCTCCTCCAGCGAGTGACCGGTACTGGCGCAGCCGGGAACGTCGGGCGCGAAGCCGCTCAGGTTGGTAGGCCCGCTTTCGTAGATGACAAGGTAGCGTCGCGTCATGGTTTCAACCCCGCTTGCTTCAGAATACTCTGAAGCGTTTTGGGATGGAACTCGTCGCTGGGATGGCCGGGTACTGTTACGGTCCCAGACTTGTTGGGATGTTTGAACTGGCGATGACTGCCGCTCTGCCGAGAGAGAGACCAGCCATCGTCGTGCAACAGCCGCAGGAGGTCGCGAACTTTCACGATGTCCGCCTAGCGTACGGGGTGCTCGGAGAGGCGTGGCTGGCGACCGTCGGTGGCCTTGCGGAAGAAGAGGCCGGCGGGGCAGTACTCGGAGTCGGTTTTGAGCTTGTGCGCGATGTGCGGCGGCGGTGCGCCGGGGACGTGATGACGATGCAGCTTGACGGCGCCGGTGCAGTCGGAGCAGCGAAACTCGGTGTCGTCGTCAATGAGGGCTTCGGTGACGGATTTAAGCTTCCAGAAAGGCTCGTATCCACCGCCTGTCTTGAGGCGTCGACGCTTGACCTGGCACTCGTAGATTTTTTCTGATTCGGCGGCCATGTAGAACTCCTTAGGTGCAGGGAACAGGGATTAGGGAACAGCGACCTAGAGCTTGTTTATGATTGCCACGAGCATTTTGCCAATCTCGTGCGAGAAACCTTCCGATCGATTGAGTGTCTCTCTATCTCCAAAACCCAGTTCTTTCGATATTTCGAGTTGCGTTTGTACTTCCATATTGGACCCGCGAGCCATGCCGAGGAACTGCTTGTATTCTCCGGTTGACCCGCGTCCGTATCCTTCTGCGATGTTGCTTGCGACTGACACGCCAGCACGACGGAGCTGGCTGGTGATGCCATAAATCTCTTCCTTAGGAAATGCGGAGGTTAATCGATAGATCGCGACTGACAGTTGTACGGCGCGTTGCCAAACTATGAGATCGCGATAGGACTGGCCCATTTCTCTGTTCGCTGCTCCCTATTCCCTGTTCTCTGCTAGACGACAGGGTTGGCGGAGGGTTTGGCTACTCGGCCGTCCGTGGCGCGCTGAAAGATCAGGCCGCTGGGACAAAACTCGGCGTCGGCGGAGAGCTTGTGTTCGACATAGGCAACGATGCCGGTCTTGCCGGTGCGTCCGAGCAGCTTGACGGCACCGAAACAGTCCTTGCATCGGAACTCTGTGTCTTCGTCCACCAGGGCTACGGCGACGCTTTTGAGCTTCCAGTAGGGCTCGTATCCACCGCCTGGTTTAAGACGGCGACGGCGGACCTCGCACTCATACATTTTTTCTCGTTCGACTGCCATTGGGAGACTTCTCCTCTCCTGCCACTTGCTACGTTTCTAATAACCGTCCAACCAGCAGGCGGCGCGACACTTCAACTGCAACGCTTCCTGGGAGAAGTGATGCCTTAGCTTTTACTGCCCTGTTCCGCCGACGGTCATACGGTCGAGCTTGGTGGTGGGCATACCGACGCCGACAGGGACCGACTGTCCGGCCTTGCCGCAGGTGCCGATGCCTTCGTCGAGGGCGAGATCGTTGCCCACCATGGAGACGAATTTGAGAGCTTCGGGGCCGCTTCCGATCAGGGTTGCGCCCTTGACCGGACGGGTGACTTTGCCGTCTTCGATGAGGTAGGCCTCGGAGGCGGTAAAGACGAATTTGCCGTTGGTGATATCGACCGAGCCGCCGCCGAAGTTGACGGCGTAGAGGCCGCGCCTGACGCTCTTGAGAATGTCGGCGGGGTCGTCATCGCCG
>CAIZFH010000155.1 GCA_903932155.1 uncultured Granulicella sp.
AGCAGAAACTTTCGCCGCGCAGTGCGACCGAGCGGCAGCGACGGCCCGTGGCGTGGATGTGGCGGCAGAGGAAGCGCTTTGGACGCGGCGCGTCGGCGGCTGGAATCGGTTCGGTCATCGTGGGTACCCCCCCAGGGTACTTTTCGCAAAGTATTCAAAGTAAAGATTAAAGTATATGTACCGGTGGTATACGACCCCGGCGGCATGGAACAGGGAACAGGGAACAGAAACACAGGGAACAGTTAAAAGCAAAGACCCGAGGAGTCTCCCACATCTCAAAATCAAGATATGGGGCACCCGTCCGGGTCTTTGTGTCTTAACTAACTACTTTAATTATACGGGTTGGATAGAAACTAGTATGCCAACTATTTTCAACTTTTATGTGGTTTGGATGGAGCGGGTTAGGGGGAATTTTGGGGTTCGAGGGTATTGACAGGAAAAACAGTGGGTAGTGGGTAGTGAGTAGTGAAGAACAGGCAACGGCAAGGGCCAATACGGAGATTCTTCGCTACGCTCAGAATGACAAGCGAATCTCCAACAACTTACAACTTACAACTAACAACTGTCTTTAGTGGAGGGCGGCAGGTGTGTTGAGGAGGGGGGCGGCGGGGAGTGTAGAGGTGGGTGTGGCTGTGGAGCGCAGGGCGGCGACGATCTGGTCGGGGGACCATGTGGGGTTGGCGGCGCGGAGGAGAGCGGCGGCACCGGCGACAAGCGGTGCGGCGGCGCTTGTCCCCATGGCCTGGACGTAGGAGACGTGGCCGAGGTTAAAACATCCGAAGCTGTGCGCGGCGTCAGAGGGCGGGCCGTCGGCGGTGTTGGCGATGCCGCTGGAGCAAGCGCCACGTATCCATCCGCTGATGGCGGTGTCGGGATCGGGGGCGAGGCCGTCGGGATAGCTGCCGCCGGGAGCAGCGATGGCGTTGAGAGGCGCTCCGAAGTTGGAGTAGTAGGGGAGGGTGACGGGGCCGGGGGCGCAGGCGGCTGTGGGAGTAAGATTTTCGGCGCAGGCGGGGTTGGTGGAGGCGACGACGGCGAGGACTGCGCGGGCCTGTGCGGGAAGCTCGATGAAACGCGGTGAGGTGAGATTGACGCCATCGTTGCCGGCGGAGGCGATGAGAACTGCACCGGCCTGGTTGGCGGCGTAGGTGACGCGGTCGAAGATGGCCTTGAGGCCGGCACCCTCGCCGGTGCCGAGATCGACGAGTGTACCGAGGGAGAGGTTGATGATGTCGGCGTGCTGGGAGATGGCGTCCTGAATTCCCTGAATGACCCAGGAGAGGAGGCCGCTGGCCTGGCCGGTGGAGCACTGGGTAGCGATGTCTGAGGCGGTACTGGAGGGATCGGGGAGGCGCTCGAGGACCTTGATGTTGAGGAGGGTTGCGGCGGGGGCAACGCCGATGAGCAGGCCGGTGCCGGGACCGATGGCGGCAGCGGCGAGGGAGGCGACCCAAGTTGCGTGTCCCTGCTGGTCCTGCGGAGAGCCGTCGTCGCAGGGGCTAGGCATGCCGGTGAGGGAGGACTGATCGACCTCGGAGAGGTTGAAGGCGAGGTGGGGGGCTATGTCTGGATGGAGCTGGTCGACACCGCTATCGAGTATGGCAATGCGCACGCCGGTTCCCATGGTGGTATCCCAAGGGCCGTGCGCGGGGCCTCCGGGGATACCTGCGCCGAATCCGCCGGATTGAAGGACAGCCCATTGCTGCAGGGAGGAGGTGTAGTAGGTGTCGTACGGAGCGGTAGTGGTGGGCGGGGAGGTGGGAGGGCCGGTGGTGACTCCGACAGTGGCGGGGAGGATGGCGCGAAGGATGAGGTTGTGGGCGGAGAGGATGCGGTCGTGGATGACGAAGTCGATGGCGGGATCGGCGTGGAGGGCTGCAAGGGTGGCAGCTTCGTTGGCGTCGGAGGAGGTATCGAGGACAGAGATGCCGAAGGGTGCGTTGCCGGGGACGATGTGGAATCCTGAGACGCGAGCTCGGGCCAGAAAGCCAGTGGGGATGGAGCCGTTGCGGTAGGCGATGAGATAGTGGTGGGGAACGGCTTCTCCAACGGGATTGAGGAGCTGTTGGGCCGGTGCGCGCAGAGCGGTAGCAAAGAGGAATCCGGTGAGGATAAGGGCGGTGACGATAAGGAGCTGGCGGAGGGCCGAGAGAAGACGCTGGGTGTGGAATGCGGGGTTGGAGGGGTCGGGATGGAATGTGTAGAAGATGGTGGGCCTCGGGAAAATGGCGCTGGCTTGCTGGATTATGCTCTGGATTCTGCATCGGCGAAGATGGGGGATGGGTGAGCGGGTGGGGGCGGAAGGTGACGTTACCTTTGTTCTGTTAGGGCGGGTATGATGGGCGGATAGTTTTATACGGAGGATAGGCATGAAGATTTACGGAGTGGTGCTGGCGGCGGTGTTTGGGTGTTCGGCGGCGATGGCGCAGACGGATGGCGGGCTGACGGTGTGGCCGAAGGGCGTGCCACCGGCGGGTGCGGCGCGGATGAGCTTTGAGAATTCCGCAATGATGATCTCGCACCGGGTTGCTACGGGACGTGTGGAGGTCCACCAGGCGGTGGCGGACTTTGTAGTGGTGCAGTCCGGCACAGCGACGCTGATAACGGGCGGCGAGGTAGTGGACCAGGTAACGACAGGGGCGAATGAGCTTGGGGGATCGTCGATTAAAGGCGGCGTGTCGCGGACGGTGACGGCGGGAGATGTGTATGTGATTCCGCCGGGAGTGCCGCACTGGTACGTTCTTCAGCCGGGCGTTGAGATTACGTGCCTGCTGATTAAGGTGACGAAGAAGTAGGGATGGTTAGTGGGGCGAGGTTCGAGGTTTGAAGGGCGGACGTAGCTCAGTACGGCTTGCAATTTTCCGTCTTGCGACGAAATATTTTCTTCACATGCCGACACCAGAAGTATGACATGTCAGAGATCGCGGCAGAGGAGTTACTCCCATCTTCTTTAAGGCGGTGCGTATACTGACCGCAGAAGTTACAGCTCCAATAAGACAGTCTGATTCGGGCAATAACTTCAGTAGCTCAGGAATTGCTGCTTTAGCACGCGACCCAAGATTTCCTAAAGATGTTGCCGCCCATAAACGGACTGAGTCGTCTGGAATATCCAGAAGAGATATCAAATCAGCCATTGTTTTATCGTCAATGTCGTCGGGGCGCATAGAAAGAGTCAAATCGGATAGGTAATGGGCGTCGTTCATCCTCTCCACCGAACGCAATTCACCTTTAATCTTCATTATTGTATCTGTGAGCGGCTTCATGGAAACGGGTTCCCCTACAATATAGGGCGCAAGCAATATCTGCGCGTTTCCGTTCTTATCGCGAAGAAGGATTTCATTGTCCCCTGGTTCTATCCGGCTACCGGCCAGGAAGGCTTTCTCTACCAAGGAATTATTGTTGATGTCTTCTTCGGAACAAAAGCCCATAACCCACCATTTTGCTTGAAATGCTAATTCGCCGGCCGTGAGTTGATAGCTTCCATTCCAGCCACCACAGCCCGGCGAGCCTCCCACGTGACCGTTTGAAAAACTGATCCACGCATTATTCTTTGTGTCGATCAAGTCTTCTGTGTTCGTCTGGCCGGAACCATCGCCGCGATATTTGGTGATCCGCCACTGACGATTTTCGATTACTGTTTGAGCAGGGATGGGTGCGGATGAAGGAATGGGATGGGCCGGTTGTTGCGCGGACGGTTCTGGCTTTGGGGTTGCAGGTTCCCCTACAGCGTATGGCACAAGCAATAGCTGCGCTTGTCCGTGCTTGTCGCGCAGAAGGATTTGATCGCCCCTTTGTTCTATCCGTAGTTCCCTGTCGAAAGGCCCCTTACAATTAGTAGCTGTGTAGGGTTCGTTCAACTCGGGTCCGGTAAGAGTACCGGCACTATTTTCAGGATCTCCACCCAATGTCAAATCGTCGCCAGAAAGCTTATAGGTTCCACGGTAGCTCTCAGTGCCACTCACCCGGCCGTTCATCAAGAGAATGAATGCGCGCCCCTTTTCATCTATCAGGCCTTCACTATCGGCCTGCTCACCTTCCACAGCACATCCTTGTACTTTGGCAATTCTCCACATGCGATTTTCGATCCCAATTTGAACGGGAGTGGGTGCGGCTGAGAGCGTGGGATTGGTCGGTTGCTGCGCTGGCAGAACAGTCGCAATGAGAAAAGCACAGACAATGGAGAGGGGCGTTCTTCGCGTTGTCATTCCGTGTATCTCCTTACTACGCCGATACGCTGGAATTGTACCCCCGGAGAGGTTTTGCATGACGCACCACTATATGGCGTGCAGTGACGAAGAACTGAAGGCGGATGAGAGTGATCTTATTAGATAAGATTTGATGGTATTATCTTCTCGGAGGGATTTCCATGACAAGCGTTACGATTTCATTGCCGGAATCGTTGAAGGAGTTTATCGACATTGAGGTGCATACGAAGGGGTATGGCAACGTCAGCGAGTATGTGCGCGGTCTGTTGCGCGCGCAGCAGGCCAGTGCGGCGGACGCTCGATTGGAGGCCCTATTGCTTGACGGACTGACTTCAGGGGAGGACATAGCGCTGACGCCGGAGTTCTGGCGGGAGCTCAAGGCGGATGCGGCGCAGATTCTTGCCAAGCGGAAGGCTACGAAGAAGAAGCGGGCGGCGAAGTGAAGGTTGTGGTTCGGTCAGAGGCTCGGCAAGACATTCTGCGGCAGTTCGAGTATTACCTCATCGAGAAGAACGCAGAGACGGCGGCGATTCGTTTTATCGCGGCGGTGCAGGCGGCGATTTCGCAAGTGAGCAGAGATCCTTGGATTGGCGCTCCGAAGAACCTGGGGAATGCAAAGCTGGCTGGATTGCGATCCCGGCCGGTAAAAGGCTTTCCTGAGATTCGCGTGTATTACCTTGTGTCCAATGAAGCGGTTCGTGTTGTACGCGTACTTCACGGCAGGAGAGACATCTATACGTTGCTGGAATCCTCGGCGGGGGTAGAATCGTGAGGGCGGCATGTTGTGACCGGGGGTGCGTATGGCTCGTCGCAATGGGGCTGGCGGTGAGGGACAGAGACCGGCGGTAGAGACGGCGGTGCGTGAGCCCACATCTCAGATTCGAGATGTAGGGCACCCGACGACGGTTGCGGAAGTCTCCGAAATGCGTGCGTGGGGTGGGATGACGCGGGAGCAGTTGGTGGAGTTCTATCGGCTGATGTATCTTTCGCGGCGGACGGACGACCGCGAGATTGTGCTGAAGCGGCAGCAGAAGATATTTTTCCAGGTATCGTGCGCGGGACATGAGGCACTGCTGGTGGCGGCGGGGATGGCGATGCGGCCGGGGTACGACTGGTTCTTTCCGTACTATCGCGATCGCGCGATCTGCCTTGCGCTGGGCAATACGGTAGAGGAACAACTGCTACAGGCGGTGGGCGCGGCGGAGGATGTGGCGAGCGGCGGACGGCAGATGCCATCGCACTGGTCGAGCACGAAGCTGCATATAGTGACGCCGAGTTCGGCGACGGCGACGCAGTGCCTGCATGCGATTGGATGCGCGGAGGCTGGGCGATACTTTGCGCGGCACCCGGAGTCGGCGAAGAAACATGAGGGCGACTATCGCGAGTATAAAGATGTGACGTTCCAGGGTGATGAGGTGACGTATGTGTCGCTGGGCGAGGGATCGACCAGCCAGGGCGAGTTCTGGGAGTCGCTGAATACGGCGAGCAATGCCAAGCTGCCGGTGGTGTATGTGATCGAGGACAACGAGTACGCGATATCAACGCCAGTGGAGGCGAATACTCCGGGGGGTAATATATCGCGGCTGGTGGCGAATTTTCCTAATTTTCATTTTGCGGAGATCGATGGGACGGACCCGATTGCATGCTATCGGGCGATGATGGAGGCAGTGGCGTACTGCCGGGCGGGGCGCGGGCCTGCGCTGGTGCATGGGCATGTAGTGCGGCCGTATAGCCACTCGCTGAGCGACGATGAGCGGCAGTACCGGAGCGAGGAAGAGGTGACAGCGGAGAACGCGCGCGATCCGCTGGCCAAGATGCAGTTGTGGCTGCTGCGGGAAGGGGTTCTTGATGCGGAGGGGATCAACCGTCTTGAGCAGAATGTGGACGAAGAGGTGCAACGGGCGGCTGACCGGGCTATGCAGGCGGTGCTGCCAAGCACGTCGCGGGAGGCGATTCTGCGGCACCAGTACTCGGAGAATTTGAAGCCGACGGACGAACGGTTCGATACGCAGCCGGAGGCGACGGCGGACGACAGCGAGCGGACGATGGCGGAGCTGCTGAACCACTGCATGAAGGACGAGATGCGGCGGGACGAGCGGGTTGTGGTGTTTGGCGAGGATGTGGCGGATGCGACGCGGGATGAGGCTCTGCGTGCGGG
The DNA here is from genome assembly GCA_903932155.1 of uncultured Granulicella sp. Taxonomy (GTDB): domain Bacteria; phylum Acidobacteriota; class Terriglobia; order Terriglobales; family Acidobacteriaceae; genus Edaphobacter. The sequence continues at coordinate 6,364 of CAIZFH010000155.1, forward strand.
CGCGATCAAGGGCAAAGGTGGGGTGTTCAAGCTGACGTCGGGATTGCAGACGGAGTTTGGCAGCGACCGCTGCTGGAACTCGCCACTGGCCGAGGCGAACATTGTGGGGCGGGCGATTGGGATGGCGGTGCGCGGGATGAAGCCAGTGGCGGAGATCCAGTTCTTCGACTACATCTGGCCGGCGATGCACCAGATGAGGAATGAGCTGGCGTCGATACGCTGGCGGTCGAATGGCGAGTGGAGTTGCCCGCTGGTGATACGCGTGCCGATTGGCGGCTATCTGACGGGTGGCTCGATCTATCATTCGCAGAGTGGCGAGAGCATCTTTACCCATACGCCGGGGATGATGGTGGTGATGCCATCGAATGCTCTGGATGCGGTGGGGTTGCTGAGGACGGCGATCCGATGCGACGACCCGGTGCTGTTCCTGGAACACAAGCGGCTGTATCGTGAGACGTTTGGAAGGGGAGCGTATCCTGGGCCGGAGTACGCAATCCCGTTTGGCAAGGCGAAGGTGGTGCGGTCGGGGAAGGATTTGACGGTCATCACCTACGGTGCGATTGTGCCGCGAGCCTTGCAGGCGGCTGAGAAGCTGGAGCGCGAGACGGGCGTGGATGTGGAGCTGATCGACCTGCGGAGTCTGAGCCCGTACGACTGGGAGGCGATTGCCGAATCGGTGCGCAAGACGAGCAGGGTGATTGTGGCGCACGAGGACATGCTGAGCTGGGGATACGGCGCGGAGATTGCAGCTCGGATTGGGGAGGAGCTGTTCGACTGGCTGGACGCCCCGGTGCGGCGTGTGGCGGCGATGGATACATTTGTGGCGTACCAGCCGCTGCTGGAAGATGCGATTCTGCCGCAGCCGGAGGATTTGTATCGGGCGATGGCGGAGATGGCGAAGTACTAGGGGGTTGAGTCCGCCTGGGTTTGGGTGGCGGAGAAGAGGCGGAGGAGGTTGGCGCCGAGGAGTTTGTGGAGATCGGTGGGGGAGTGGCCGCGGTCGAGCAGAGCGGCGGTAATTTTGGGCAGGTCGGCGGCGGAGTTGATGCCCTCGGGGAGGGCGGAGATGCCGTCGAAGTCGGTGCCGATGCCGACGTGGTCGATGCCCGCGACCTGGATGATGTGATCGAAGTGGGCGATGAGCGAAGACAGGGGCGGACGGGGAAGGCGCGCGGCGAAGTCGCGGTCGAGGCGGTTGGCGATGTAGTAGGGGACGGGCGTGCCCTTTGGGTATTCGGCGGCGAGCTTTTTGTGGGCGGCGGTGAGGGCGGGTTTCTGCGTGGCCCAGGCCTTGCGGTAGGGCTCGTCGATGAAGGCGGAGTAGAAGTTGACCATGCAGACTCCTCCGTTGGCGGCGAGGGCGCGGAGCTGGTCGTCGGTGAGGTTGCGCGGAGAGCCGGTGAGGGCGCGGGCGGAGGAGTGGGAGACGAGAACGGGTGCGCGGGTGATGGTGAGCACCTCGGCGAAGGTGCGGTCGGAGACGTGGGAGAGATCGACCATGATGCCGAGGCGATTCATCTCCGCGATGACCTGGCGACCGAAGTCGGTGAGGCCTGTGGAAGCTTTGGGGCGGAGATCGCCGGAGGATTCGGCCCAGTCGTTGGAGTTGGTCCAGGTGAGGGTCATGTAGCGGACGCCGAGAGCGTAGTAGAGGCGGAGGAGGGCGAGGGAGTTCTCGATGGCGTGGCCGCCCTCGATGCCGAGGAGGATGGCGAATTTGCCGGTGGCGCGGGCGGCAAGGAGTTCCTTGGGGGAAGTGCAGAGGGCGAGTTCCGTGGGATGGCGGCGGACCTGCTCGCGGACGGCGTCGAGTAGGGTGAGGGTGCGGAGTGCGTAGCGCGCGCCGGGACACTGCTCGGGATCTGGCCAGAGGGCGAAGAACTCTGCGGCGAGATTGCCGCGGCGGGCGGTGGCGAGGTTGAGATGGCTGGCAGGCTGGTCCGCGATGGCGAGTGGCGAGGTGAAGTCCCATGACTCATCGACGAAGCGCTGCGCGGTGTCGGCGTGGGCGTCGATGACGAGGGCGGAGGCGTGGACGGCGGCAGGGTCGGGCAGGATGGCGGTAGTTTCGGACGGGATGGCGGGCGGGTTCGGCATCTAGCTTAGTGTAGTGCGTTGGGGAGGGAAGCAACCTGCGGGGCGTGGATGGGGTCATACAGGAAGAGGTGATCCATGGCATTGGAACAGAATTTGGGCAAGGTGGCGGCGCGGCCATCACATGAGGCGGTTGAGACGGCGGGCCATGACTCAATCAACGAGTTCAAGACCAATGATAAGAAGATGGACAATGTAGCGATGCGCGGGGCCAAGCGCGGAGTGAAGCGGTTTGCGGACAATGAGGAAGAGATTCCAGGGAGTACGATCTTTTCGAAGTAGGGTAGGCGAACTAATGCTGCATGGAAAGCCCCACATCGCGTGGGGCTTTTGCCTGCCTGGAAGCGACAATCACGAAAAGTTTTTGAGAATCTCTTCCAACTCGACGCCCTTGGCATCACAGACCTGTTTCAAAATTGCGCGAAAGAGTCCGGGGCCGATCGCGGAACGGCAGGGCACAGGAAGACTGTGGTGGGCAGGAGTCTCCGTGGTGAGGATGATGTGGCTGCCGTTCTGGCGGGAAAATTTGTAGTCCCAATTCCGTTCCAGGTAGCGAATGAGCTTGTTGCTGGAGACCTGACGAGGAACCTTCATGCCACTGCGAGGACTTCGTTAAGCAACAGTTGGCACTTCTCAGGCTTCTTTGCGTCGAGGTAGTAGGCCGCAATCAACTCTTGCACATTGGCCCTTAGTTCAGTCCAATTCGCGCCGTCCGTCGCGATGCCGTTGCCGCGAGCGACTGCGACGTAGCGGCCCTCTTCGTCGATTGTGACGTCAAAGATAAGTTCGCTCATACGGAGAGGGTACGCTTTGGCGGGGCGGGCTTCAAGTGAGATACCCACTCATGAGCAAGAGCGCGCATGAATGGGGCACTCAAAATTGTGGTGAGTCAGCGGGTGAAGAGATCCTTGACTTGTTGGAGGAGGACTTCGCGGCCGGTGATGGAGATGGCTTCGGTGAGGGGGAGCTGCTTGGGGCAGGCTTCGACGCAGTTCTGTGCGTAGCCGCACTCCTGGATGCCGCCTTCACCGGCGAGGGCGCGGAGACGGTCTTCTTTGAGGACGGAGCCGGCGGGGTCCATGTTGAAGAGGCGGGCCTGCGCGATGGTGGCTGCGCCGACGAAGTTGGTATCCTCGCTGAACTGGGGGCAGACCTCCATGCAGATGGTGCAGGAGATGCAGTTAGAGAGCGGGTAGCGGGCCTCCTGCGTCTGGGGAAACTGGCGGGGGCCGGGGCCGAGGTCGTAGGTGCCGTCGATGGGGACCCAGGCCTTGACGACTTTGAGGTTCTGGAAAAGAACTGCGCGGTCGACGGCGAGGTCGCGGACGACGGGGAACTTGGAGAGCGGGGCGAGACTGATGGGCTTGTCGGGATGCTCCTTGATCAGCGTGTCGACGAGCGTGGAGCAGGCCATGCGGGCGCGGCCATTGATGAGCATGGCGCAGGAGCCGCAGATCTCTTCCAAGCAGTTGGAGTCGTAGGTGATGGGGGTGGTGGGCGCGCCGTCAGCTGTGATGGGATTGAGCGCGATCTCGCCGAGCAGGGAGGTGATATTCATGTTTGGCCGATAGGGGATGGCGAAGCGCTCGGTGACGGCGGCGGCGTCCGGTGTGGACTGGCGTAGGATCTCGACGTGGATGGTGGATGGTGCGGTTGCCATGCTTGGTTGACCTCAGGGGCTAAAGCCCCGTTTTCCTTTAGTACGACTACGGCACGGCTGAAGCTGTGCCCTTCCGTTCTTGCCTCAGCGTGCGGTTGAGGCGGTATGGTTATGCCGTCGCGTCGTACTTGCGGGGGCGGGGTGGAATGAGGGTGGTGTCGACCTCGGCGTAGGAGAAGGCGGGGGCGTTGGTGGTGGCGTCGTACTTGGCCATGGTGGTTTTGAGGAATTGCGCGTCGTTGCGGTCGGGGAAGTCGGGTTTGTAGTGGGCTCCGCGGGACTCGTCGCGGAGGCGCGCACCCTGCACGATGACGCGGGCGAGGTGAAGCATGTTCTGTAGCTGACGGGCGAAGGCGAAGCTGGTGTTGGCCCACTGCGTCTTGTCGGAGAGGTTGACGTTGCGGTAGCGGTCGAGGAGTTCGACGATTTTGGCGTCGGCCTCTGCGAGACCTGCGTTGTAGCGGATGATGGTGGCGTGCTTGGTCATGGTGTCGCCCAGCTCGCGCCACAGCTTGAAGGGATTCTCCGTGCCGGGGTTGGAGAGCAGGGCGGCGTTCTTCTCCTGCTGACGCTTGAGTTCGGCGGCGTGGCCTCCGTCGCCGGGCGCGGCGGAGAGGCTCTTGGCGTAGGAGAGGGCGTTGGGGCCGGAGATGAAGCCGCCGTTGATGCAGGAGAGGAGAGAGTTTGCGCCGAGGCGGTTGGCCCCGTGGATGGAGAAATCGGCCTCGCCCGCGGCGAAGATTCCAGGGACGTTGGTTTGCTGGTTGTAGTCGACCCAGAGGCCACCCATGGTGTAGTGCATGCCGGGGAAGATCTTCATGGGGACATC